>JAIBCE010000613.1 GCA_019694315.1 Sandaracinaceae bacterium | reverse complement strand
CTGGAGAACCAGGGGTGGAAGGACTCGTGGGACTCGGTGGTCGACGCCGACGGAACCCTGGGCGAGAGCCCGATCGCGCTGTGCGAAGTGCAGGGCTACTGCATCGACGCCTACGCGCGCGCGAGCCGCGTGCTCGCGGCGCTCGGCTCGCACGATCTCGCGGCGAGCTACCGCGAGCGGTCCGAGCGCATGCGCGTGAAGTTCGAGGACGAGTTCTGGCTGCCGGGCGATCGACGGTACGCCTACGCCATCGATCGAACGGGCAGGAAGTTCCGCACCGTGGTCTCGAACCTCGGCCACCTATTGTGGTCGCGCGTGCCCACGCCCGAGCGGGCCGAGCTCACCGCGCGCGCGCTGATGTCGCCGGACTCGTTCACCGGGTACGGCGTGCGGACGCTCGCGCGAGGGCAGGTGCCGTTCAACCCGCTGAGCTACCACAACGGCACGATCTGGCCGCACGACAACGCCATCGTGGCCAAGGGGTTCGCCAACTACCGCCTGCACGATCGCGCGGTGCAGCTGTTCGGTGCGCTGCACGCGGCCTGCGAGGCGTTCCGCGATCGGCGGATCCCCGAGCTGTTCTGCGGGATGGATCGCGTCGACGGGATGCTCGTGCGCTACCCGGTCGCGTGCAGCCCGCAGGCCTGGTCGGCGGCGGCCCCGTTCCTGTTCCTCCAGGCCACGTTGGGGATCCACTTCGACGCGACCAGCGGGGAGCTGATGATCCGCGACCCGCGGCTGCCGGAGCAGGTGTCGGAGCTGTGGATCGAGGGGATGCGCATCGCCTCGTCGCGGGTGTCGATGAGGTTCCTCCGCGCGGGCACGCGCTGCCACGTCGACAACCTGCGGGTCACGGGCGCGCCGCTGCGCGTGCTGATCGACGTCTCGACCGGTGGCTCGTGACTTGCCGGTCGAGAGCTGCTTCGCTCGTGACGTGGATCGTCCGGTCATCGCCTTCGACATCGAGACCATCCCCGACCCGGCCATCGGACGACGCCGCGACGGCCTCGTCGGCACCGACGAAGAGGTCGTGCGCGAGATGGTGCGCCGCCGCGTCGAGGAGACCGAAGGCGGCAGCGAGTACCCGCAGCTCCCCTGGCAGCGCGTGGTCTGCGTGTGCGTGACCATCCTCGACACGCAGGGCTGCGAGATCCGCCACCTCGGAGGCGCGCCGCTCGACGAGCGGAGCCACGTCGAGGCGCTGTACCGACTGGTGGGCGAGCGCGCCCCGCTGCTCGTCTCGTGGAACGGTCGGGCCTTCGATCTCCCGGTGCTCCGCTACCGCGCGCTCGCGCTCGGGGTGGCGGCTCCGGGGTTCTACCACCGGAAAGAGGAGCTCCACGTCGACCTGATGTACGAGCTCTCCTCGCACGGGCAGACCCGCCGGACCGGGCTCCGCACCATCAGCGAGCTGCTCGACTTGCCCGCCAAGCGCTTCGCCGACAAGCCCGTGTGGGAGCACGTGATCGCCGGTCAGATCGATCGCGTCGTCGAGTACTGCAAGCTCGACACGGTCGACACCCTGCTCGTGTACCTCGCGTGGGCCCACCACGAAGGCCGGCTCGACACCCACGCGCTCGTCGCCGCGGTCGAGCGCGTGCGCGCGGCGGTCACGCGCGAGTCGGACGAAGGGTGGCGCCCGATCGAGGCGGCCCTCGAACGCTGGCCCGCCTGGGCTCGTTGAGTGCGTGCGTCAGGGCGTGGACACCTCGTCGAGTCCGGCGTGCGGGTGAGTCCATCCGTTCTCCGTGTTCGAGGTCCTCTCGCACGCGGCTCGCAGCAGCTCTCGTGGGTCGAGGCGCCGCTCGAACTGCAGCACGGCGGCGGGCAGGTCTTCGGACGCGAACGTCGTGTCGACACAGACCAGGAGGTCGGGGATGGTCGTGCGAGACGCGAGGAGCTCGGGGGTGAAAGCGTGGAGGACCTCGACGTGGAGGAGGCGGCCGTCTCTCTCGAGGGTGAAGTCGGGGACGATGGTGCGCTCTTCGTGGAGCAGCGGCTTCGGGTGTGGGTGGACCGCGAAGCCCGCCTCGAAGAGCGCGCGGACGAGCTTGCGATCGAGGGGACGGTCGCGGGGGCGTTCGCGGTGGGGGAACGGGTCGGTCGCGCGGATGCGCACGTTCAGGACCTCACCGAGCACGCAGCGCGCGAGCAGCCACGAGCCGGGTGACGCGAGGAGCGAGGGGAAGAACTTCGCGAGCGCGTGACCGTATTTGGTGGTGCGGCGCAGGATGGCGAGGGGGCCGGACACCTCGAGCGCGCCGTTCACGATCGAGGCGATCAGGCCTGCGCCGCGGGCGAAGCGGACCACCGGCTCGAGGTCTTCGTCGAGGTGGACCACGACCTTCTCGGCGCGGAGGAGCACGCTCTCGACGAGGGCGAGGTTGTAGGCCTCGAGGGCGGCCCGCGCGGTGGGCGGGAGGCCGGAGACGAGGATCTTCGCTTGCGGCCGATCGGCGAAGAGGCTCCGCGCGACGATCTCGGGCGTGGTCGCGAGCTCGGCGGCCGCCGCCGACAGGGCCGCGTGGCGGTCGGGCGCGGCGCGACGCGCGGCGTGCGCGAACGCGACTCGACGCGCCGTGAGCGGTTCAAGCTCGGCGACGACGCGCGCACGCGCGCGCCGGGCGAGGCCGAGCGCCATGCCCTCGAGCACGGCGTCTTCGGCCGCGCCGAGCGCGCGGATCTGGTGGAGCATCGCGCGATCGCGCTCACCCACCGTGCGACCGACGAACGAGCGCGCGACGTCGAGCGCCGCTCCGA
>JAIBCE010000212.1 GCA_019694315.1 Sandaracinaceae bacterium | reverse complement strand
TCGAGTGCGTGGCCGCTGGCCATCGAGGACCTCCACGTCGACCTCGTCTCCAGGGCCCACACGCAGCACCTCCGCGAGCTTGCGCGTGAGCACGATCCCCGCCTCGGGCCGCGGCACGGCGCGCCCCGACTGATCGATCACGAGCCGCATCGTCACGTCGGGGCCACCGGCCATGAGGGGCACGTCGCGATGCCGGCCGAGGTGGCTGAGGCGCGCGACCGCGCGCCGCATGCCCTCCACGCGCAAGACGCCCGGAAGGTGGGAGATCTCGCCGAGCACACGCGCGGGCGCAGGCTCGGCGAGCTCGATCGACACGTCTTCCCGCATGCCGTGCTCGAAGAGCTCCTCGATGAGCGGAGGGATCGAGTCGCTCTGGAAGTGCCCCACCACCACGATCGCCACCGAGAACGCGATGCCCGTGGCCGAGAGCAGCACGCGCACCGGGTTTCGCTCGGCCTCGCGCAGGACGACGGTGCCCGACATCTCGAGCACGCGCATCCACGGGCCGCTCGTGAGGAGCGTGCGGTGATACGACGCGGGCGTGGGAGGCCGCATCGCGTCGGCAGGCGCGAGCTGCGTGATGCGCCGCACCGCGACGAGCCCGCCTGCGACGGCCGAGCCCACGCTCACGCCGAGGCCGACCGTGACGAGGCGCGGCGTGAGGCCGAAGGCCTCTCCGGGGAGACGAAAGAAGGTGAGATAGAGATCGACGAGCGCGTTGCCGCCCCACACACCGAGCGCGATGCCGAGGAGGCCACCCACGCCCGCCACGAGCAGCGCGAACGCGAGGTAGTGCCCGCCGATCTCCGAGGCCGTGTAGCCAAGGCACTTGAGCACCGCGATCTCGGGGCGCTGGAGCTCGATCATCCGGGAGAGCGATACGTTGAGGAGGAAGGCCGCCACGAAGAGAAAGAGCGCGGGCACCGTGGTGGCCATGCCGCTCAGCTGCTCGAGCTCGCCCGAGAGCGCGTAGTGCGAGAGCTGGAGGCGGCGCGGGGTGGCGCCCCGTCCACCGTACGGCTCGAGCACGTCGTCGATCGCGGCGAGGATCGCGCGCTCGTGGCGGCCCTCGGCACCGAACGCGGCCACGTCGCGATCCTGGTGCTCGAGGTCGAGCGAGATCAGCACCTCGTCGAACGACTCGTCGAGGTCGAACGCGGCCTCGAGCACGGGCTCGCGCATCCACACCACGGCGAAGCGATCCTCGCCCGGCACGATGCCCTCCTGCGAGGCGAGCACGTACTCGGCCGAGCTCGCGAGCGCCACGATGCGCACGTCGCGCCGCGCGCCATCGAGCACGAGCGGCACGGTGTCGCCCACACCGAGGCCTCGGTGCGCGGCGAAGACCTCGAGGATCGCGGCCTCGTCGGTGCGGCCCGGCTCGGGCAGCCGTCCCTCGCTGATCTGGAGATCGCAGAGCGGCGGCTCGCCGTGCGCAGGCAACGACACGACACGCGCGGCGACGGGCTCGAGCGACCCCTCGATCGGCATGAGCGCGGCCCGCGCGATGCGCGGATACACCACCGCCACGCCCTCGATCGCCTCCAGCTGATCGGCCACCTGATCGGGCGCGCGAGAGAGCGTGGCCCACACGTCGGCGAAGCGCGTGCGCGCGTAGTAGCGATCGCGCGCGTTGTGGAGTGAGTCGTAGGTGCCGCGCACGCACACGTACGACGCCACCCCCGAGGCCACCACGAGCGCGATGGTCAGGGCCTGCCAGCGCTGGTGCACGAGGTCGCGGACGAGCTTGGTGCGGAGCGCGCTCATCGCGGCCTCACCAAGACCTCGAGGGACCCGCTCACCACGTGATCTCCGAGATGGGGACGCGCGCGTCGTTCGCGCGATCGGACTGGATGCGCCCGTCGGCGAGGGTGACCACGCGGTGCGCCATGCGCGCGATGGGCGCGTTGTGGGTGATGACGATGGTCGCGGTGCCGAGCTCGCGGTTCACCCGCTCGATCACCTCGAGCACGAGCAGACCCGTCTTGTAGTCGAGCGCGCCCGTGGGCTCGTCGCACAAGAGCAGATCGGGCCTCTTGGCCACGGCGCGCGCGATCGCCACGCGCTGCTGCTCGCCGCCGGAGAGCTGCGCAGGGAAGTGATCCATGCGCTCCTCGAGGCCGACCATCGCGAGCACCTCCTCCGCGGTCATCGGCGCGTCGGCCACGTCGGTGACGAGCTCCACGTTCTCGCGCGCGGTGAGGCTCGGCACGAGGTTGTAGAACTGGAAGACGAAGCCCACGTGCTCGCGCCGATACGCGGTGAGCGCGCGGTCGCCGGCCGAGGTGAGGTCGTGCTCGCCGCGGCCCTCGGGGTCGCGATAGACGACTCGCCCCGAGCTCGGCGTGTCGAGACCGCCGAGGATGTTGAGCAGGGTCGACTTGCCGCTGCCCGACGCGCCCACGAGCACCACGAGCTCGCCCGCGTCGAGCGCGAAGCTCACGCCGCGGAGGGCGTGAACGTCCACCTCTCCCATCCGGTAGACCTTCGTGAGGTCTTGCGCTTCGAGCACGCGCGTCACGACGTCGACCTAGGCACGCGAACGCTCCGAGACAACGCGAGCGTGCGGCCCGCGATCGCACCGCGGGGACCCTCGCGCGCACGAGATCGGCGACGAATGAAGGGAATTCCGTGATCGGAGGCCGCGCACGGTGGGCTTTCGCTTGCCTCCGATCGTCACCGTCCCGTATCCCCGGCGCCCCATGACGACCTCCGCCGACGAGCTCACCACGTCCCCCGCCGAAGCCCTGCCCGCGAAGACCGAGCCCGTGTCGGACGCCGCCGTGCACGAGCCCGTCGCCGCTGCGGAGCCCACGACCGCGTCTCATGCAGGCACGCCACTCGACGATGCCGCGGCCGAGCGCCGCCGTCTCGAGGCCGAGCTCGCCGCGATCGAGCGCAAGCGCGAGGAGCTGTCTCGCGCGCTCATCGTGAACGCGCACCCCGAGCTCGCCGATCCCATCCGCGTGCTCACGGGCCGCCTCTACGCGGTCGCGCGGGTGGAGGAGCGCATGCGCGAGCCGCTCAGCAAGGCCGAGGTCCGCAAGGTCGAGTCGCTCGGCAAGAAGCGCGAGAGCCTCGTGCTCAAGCGCGCCGAGCTCGACGCCAAGCGCCTCGAGCTCGAGGCGGAGCTCGCGCAGCTCGATCACGAGCTCGCGCTCCTCGGCGAGGAGCGCACGAAGAGCTTCGATCGCGAGCGCAACGACGCGCTCGAGCAGCTCGTCGTCACGCTCGCGCAGCTCGGCCCGGCCTTCGATCAGGCGGGCGTCGATCCCGTGCGGCTCGTGGAGGGGCTCGACGCGCGCATGGCCGACATCAAGGCCACCGCCGAGTCCCTCGCGTCGCGCACGAACTGACGTCGTCCCGGAGCCTCGGACTTCACCATCGACTCTCGGAAGTCGGAGATCAGGGCAGCGAGGCCGAGGCCTGGATGTGCGCCCAGTCAGCCATGTACGCGTCGAACACGGCGTCGTCCTCGATGCGGAGCTGCGTCTCGTCGTTGTCGGTGAGCGAGGGGCCCGTCCAGTTGTGCGAGCCCGTGAACACGAGCCGCCGGTGCGTGGCCGAGCCGCTGTAGCGCGCGTCGATCACGATGTACTTCGAGTGGAGCGACCAGCCGTTGGTGCGCTCGGGGTAGCGCGTGAGGCGCACGCCCGCGCCCGTGAGCGTCGAGGCCACCGTGGTGCCGAGGGGGATCTCCGCGTCGCCCGCCACCACGCGCACGTCGCAGCCCTCGCGCGCCCGCGCCGCGAGGGCGTCGGCCACGGCGCTCCGTGCGTTCGTGAAGAAGGCCATGGCCACGCGGATCCGCGCGGTGCCGTCGCAGGTGACGTTGTCGAGGATCGAGACCGAGGTGTCGCCGCCCGTTCCGCGCGGGTACGAGTAGAGACGCGTCGCGAGGTCACCGTCGTCGATCCGGTAGTAGTCCGCGTTCTCCACGTCGGCCCAGAGGTCGTTCCACGTGTGCTCGTACGCGGCGAAGAGCGCCGCGTCGCCGCGCACGATCACGGCGTTGTTGTGCATCGTGAGCTGCGTGGTCGTGAGGTTGTGCGACGACTGCATCACGACGTTGCGTGAGCCGTCGGACAGCTCCGAGAAGAGGAAGGTCTTGTGGTGCATGATGCCGGTCCCGATGCACGAGGTGCCCGGCGCATCGCAGAGGTGCACGTTGCCGGCCCCGAGCCCCGTGCGGAGCGTCGCGACCTCCGAGCCCACCGTCGCGTCGGCGCCGCCGTCGAGCACGATGCGCACGTCCACACCGCGCATCGCCGCGCGCACGAGCGCGGCCGACGGGGCGCCGCGGGTGAAGGTGTAGATCGCGACGCGGATCCTCGAGCCAGGCACGGCCATGTCGATGAGCTGCACCACGCGATCCTCGATCGTCGTGTCGCGATCGTTGGTCGCGGATCGATGCGAGAAGAGGGTCTCGAAGCCCGTCGGCGGCGGCGGCACGAACGCATCGGGCGGCGGCACGAACGCGTCGGGCGGCAGCACGAACGCGTCGATGCCCGGCGGCACGAACGCATCGGGCAGCGCCACGAAGGCGTCGTCACCCGGCACCACGAACGCGTCGAGGGAGGGGTCGAGGTACGCATCGATCGTGGGGTCGAGGTACGCATCGAGGGCTCGCCCCCCGTCGCCCGGTGCCGCGTCGTTGCCTCGCGCGTCGAAGGTCGCGATCGCGTCGCGCGCTCCGCCATCGCTGCCCCGCAGCGCCGGCGAGTCGCACGCGCCCAGGGCGAGCACGAGCGCCACCGAGGAACCGAGCATGGAGGACCGAGCGACGTTCATGCCGTCAGCGTACGCGAAGGCACGAATGCGCGGGTGGCAATGCCCCGAGACGCGCGAGGCGCCGAGCACCGTCTCCGAGCACACGCACCGGACCCGCTCCCGATCACGCCTCCGCGAATGCCCCCGGCAGGCCCGAGGGGAGGAGCAAGCACCACGGCAGGCCAGTCCGCGAGAGAGACAGCCAACCTCCTCGCGTGAATGCCCTCTGGCAATGCCCCGAGACGCGCGAGGCGCCGAGCACCGTCTCCGAGCACACGCACCGGACCCGCTCCCGATCACGCCTCCGCGAATGCCCCCGGCAGGCCCGAGGGGAGGAGCAAGCACCACGTCGGGGCAGTCCGCGAGAGAGACAGCCAACTTCCCCGCGAATGCATCCGTGGCAATGCCCCGAGACGCGCGAGGCGCCGAGCACCGTCTCCGAGCACACGCACCGGACCCGCTCCCGATCACGCCTCCGCGAATGCCCCCGGCAGGCCCGAGGGGAGGAGCAAGCACCACGTCGGGGCAGTCCGCGAGAGAGACAGCCAACCTCCTCGCGTGAATCCCTCCGTGGCAATGCCCGGAGACGCGCGAGGCGCCGAGCACCGTCTCCGAGCACACGCACCGGACCCGCTCCCGATCACGCCTCCGCGAATGCCCCCGGCAGGCCCGAGGGGAGGAGCAAGCACCACGGCAGGCCAGTCCGAAGAAGGCCCATCCGACGCAACCGCGTCTCCGTCTCTACGAACCTGGCCCGAGCTCAGCAGGGCACACAGACCAGCTCGCCGTGGAGCCAGGCGTGGTCGTACGTGCTGTCGGTGCACTCCGGCAGGCACCACCAGTCGCGAGACTCGGCCTCGTACGTGGGCACGTGGCCGGGAGGGCAGGAGAGATCGGGCGTGGGGGCGCAGGTGCGCTCCGAGTCGAAGAGGGCGCCGAACTGAACCACCACGTCGCAGGGCACGCAGATCCACGTGCTCTCGGCCCAGATCGGCTGCTGCCCCTCCGGGCACACCGGCGGCCATGGCGCGCACTGGAGCACGCCGAGGGGCTCCTCCACCGCGACCTCGCCGGGCGCACAGCCGAGCGGCGCGATCTCCGTGGCCGAGGTGACCACCGGATCATAGAGCGGCGTGTCGGGCCGCAGGATGCCGCCACCGGGCGACGTGCCGAAGCGCGTGAGACGAAGGCTCGCGGGGAGCGCGGCGCACACGCCGTCTTCGTCGACCGCGCCGTCGCAGTCGTCGTCGTGGTGGTTGCAGAGCTCCACGCGGTCGTCGATCACACCGTCGCAGTCGTCGTCCACGCCGTCGCAGCGCTCCGTGCGAGGCAGCGTGGCGCCCTCGCACTCGGTCCACGTGTACGCCTCGAGGCCGTCGAGCGAGCGCTCGAGATCGAGCACCTCGCAGCGCTGCTCCGCGTCCACGCAGCGGCCCACGCCCCACGCGTCCAGCCCGCCCGGAAAGCAGCGCTGCGTCGCGCCGCGCTCGCACGGACAGTGCTCGTCGACCCGACCGTCGCAGTCGTCGTCGAGGCCGTCGCAGCTCTCCTCGCGCGGCCCGACCGCGCCCTCGCACACGTCCCACACGCCCACTCCGGCGCCCTCGACACAGCGCTGGGTGCCCCACGCACAGGCACCGAACCCTGCGAACGCGGGGTTCGAATGACACGGCTGCTCCTCACCGAGCACACAGACGCAGTCCTCGTCGATCGCAAGATCGCCATCGTCGTCCACGCCGTTGTTGCAGAGCTCGACGCGCGTGCGGATCGCGCCGCCGCCGGTGCCGACCCTGTCGAGGAGGATGCACTCCGTGCTCGCCTCGTCGACCTCCACTGCGGGTTCCCGAGCGCAAGCGACCAAGGCGACCGCGACGCCCACAGCCCACCCGACACGCGACGACGTCCAACCCCGATGGCCCACCATGGCACCTCTCCTCCGAAGGATCGGCCCTCAGCACGGGCTGGGCCACGACGCGTGACTCCCAGCTCCCGAGATCCACTGTCATCAGTCTGTCAGGTTTTCTCGACGGGATTTTCGCCACTCGACATCCGTTCACCCCCTCGCGCCGCTCGCGCGCTAGAAGACGCCGCCGGAACGACGTTCCGTGAGGAGCAGGTGCATGGCCTCGGACCAGATCGAGATCTTCGGCGCGCGTGAGCACAACCTCCAGGTCGAGCACCTGGTCCTGCCGAAGAACGCGCTCGTCGTGCTCACGGGCCCGAGCGGCTCGGGCAAGTCGAGCCTCGCGTTCGACACGCTCTACGCCGAGGGCCAGCGCCGCTACGTCGAGAGCCTCTCGGCGTACGCGCGCCAGTTCCTCGGGCGCCTCGATCGGCCCGCGGTCGAGAAGCTCAAGGGCCTCTCGCCCACGATCGCGATCGAGCAGAAGAGCGCCAGCGGCAACCCGCGCTCCACCGTGGGCACCATCACCGAGATCCACGACTACTTCCGCGTGCTCTTCGCCCGCGCCGGCACGCAGCACTGCCACGTGTGCGGCAAGGTCGTGGCGGGCCGGAGCGTCGACGAGATCGTGCGCGACGTGCTCGCGCTCGAGGGCACGCTCGGGGCGGGTAAGGCGTCCGACGCGAAGGCGTCCGAGGTGAAGTCGCCCGACGCGAAGGTCACCGACTTGAAGGTCATGGTGCTCGCGCCGATCGCGAAGAACCGGAAGGGCGAGTTCAAGGACGTCTTCGACGGCTTGCGCGGACAGGGCTTTCTGCGCGTGCGCCTCGACGGGCAGGTGCTGCGCCTCGACGAGGACGTCAAGCTCGACAAGAAGAAGAAGCACGACCTCGAGGTCGTGATCGATCGCGTCTCGCTCTCGCGATCCGATCGACGCCGCCTGGCCGAAGCCGTGGAGCTCGGCCTCAAGACCGGCAAGGGCGAGATCCGCGTGGAGCCCGAGGGCCAGCCGGCCGCTGGCATCGACTTCAGCGAGTCGCGCCAGTGCTGCGGCGTGAGCTACCCGGCGCTCTCGCCGCAGAGCTTCTCGTTCAACAGCCCGCTCGGCATGTGCCCCAAGTGCAACGGCCTCGGGACCGTGCTCGAGATCGATCCCGATCTCATCGTGCCCGACCCCACGCTCTCGATCCGCGGCGGCGCCATCCAGCCGTGGGCCACGAGCGTGGAGCGCGGCGAGGGCTGGACCTTCCGCATCATCGAGGCGATGGCCAAGGCCACGGGCGTCGATCTCGACGTGCCCTGGAAGAAGCTCCCCGCCAAGCAAAAGCACCAGGTCCTCCACGGCCTCGAGGGCGGCAAGGTGCGCGTGCAGTGGGGCAAGGAGGGCTCCGAGAACCACGGCAGCTGGGCGATCAAGTTCCACGGCGTGATCCCCACGCTCATGCGCCGCTACCAGGAGACCACCTCCGAGAAGATGCGCGAGCAGTACGCGAAGTACCTCCGCAACATGCCTTGTGATGCGTGCGAGGGACGCCGCATGCGCCCCGAGTCGCTCGCCGTGAAGGTCTCGGGCAAGAGCATCGCCGACATCTCCTCGCTCTCGGTGGGCGACACGAGCACGTTCTTCAGGAAGCTCGCGCTCCCCAAGAGCCAGGCGGCGATCGCCGAGGGCGTGCTGCGCGAGATCCACGCGCGCCTCGGCTTCCTGCTGAACGTCGGCCTCGACTACCTCACGCTCGATCGCTCGGCGACCACGCTCTCGGGCGGCGAGGCCCAGCGCATCCGCCTCGCGAGCCAGCTGGGGAGTGAGCTCTCGGGCGTGATGTACGTGCTCGACGAGCCCTCGATCGGCCTCCACGCCCGCGACAACGAGCGCCTGCTCCGCACGCTCGAGGGCCTGCGCGATCTCGGCAATTCGGTGCTCGTGGTCGAGCACGACGAAGAGACGATCCGCGCCGCCGATCACGTGGTCGACTTCGGGCCCGGCGCCGGCTCGCAGGGCGGTCACGTGGTCTTCAGCGGCCCTCCCTCGGCGCTCGCGACCAAGGCCGCCCTCGCCACCAGCGAGACGGCGCAGTTCCTCCAGGGCGTGCGCCGCATCGAGGGCCCCGCGACGCGCCGCAAGCCCAAGGCCGCGATCACGGTGAAGAACGCGCGCGAGCACAACCTCAAGGGCATCGACGTGACGATCCCGCTCGGGGTGCTCGTGGGCATCACGGGGGTCTCGGGCGCAGGCAAGAGCTCGCTCGTCAATGGCATTCTCCTGCCTGCGCTCTCTCGCGCCTTGCACCGCGGCACCGAGCCCGTGGGCCTGCACGACACGATCGAGGGCATCGCGAACGTGGACAAGATCGTGGCGATCGATCAGCAGCCGATCGGCCGCACACCGCGCTCGAACCCCGGCACGTACACCAAGGCCTTCGACGAGATCCGCAACGTGTTCGCGCAGCTGCCCGAGGCCAAGGCGCGCGGCTTCGAGGCGTCGCGCTTCTCGTTCAACCTCAAGGGCGGTCGCTGCGAGTCCTGTCAGGGCGATGGTGTGGTGAAGGTGGAGATGCACTTCCTCAGCGACGTCTACGTGACGTGCGAGGTGTGCAATGGACGCCGCTACAACGACGAGACGCTCGCGGTGACGTTCAAGGGCAAGAGCATCTCGGACATCCTCGAGACCTCCATCGAGGAGTGTCACGCGCTCTTCTCCGCCCACCCCACGCTCGCGCGCATCCTCCAGATGTTGGTCGAGGTGGGCCTGGGCTACATGAAGATCGGCCAGCCAGCGACCACGGTGTCGGGCGGCGAGGCGCAGCGCATCAAGCTCTCGCGCGAGCTCGCGCGCACGCAGACGGGCCGCACGCTCTACGTGCTCGACGAGCCCACGACGGGCCTTCACTTCACCGACGTGGAGCGCCTCCTCGGCGTGCTCCAGCGCCTCGTCGATCAGGGCAACAGCGTGCTCGTCATCGAGCACCACATGGACGTGATTCGCACCTGCGACTGGCTCATCGATCTCGGCCCCGAGGGCGGCGAAGGGGGAGGGCGCGTGATCGCAGAGGGCACCCCCGAGAAGGTCGCGAAGGTGAAGGGCTCCTACACCGGCAAGTTCCTCGCTCCGCTGCTCGCAAAGTAGTCGCGCCCGCGAATGCCCAGGGCCTCGCAGGACGGGCCCGCTCGTGGACGCCCCACGTGCACGATGTCCAGCGCGACGCGATGGGTGTCCGAGCGCACGGAGGATCTCGTGTCCGCCTGCTAAGCCCACCGCATGCCCGGGGCGAACCGCAACGCCGTGTCGCGTGATGACGAGCAGCGCGTCTTCGGCGCGCGCTGGTCGGCGCTCCCCCCCGAGCTGAGGGACGCCGTCGACGAGGCTCGCCGCTCTCACGCGACGTGGTGCGGCATGGCCGCGCTCCGGGTCGAGGCGGGGCTCCTCGCCGCTGCCGCGACGGTCGCGCTGGTCCTCTGGCTGATGTTCGTGGTCGGCGGGGGGCGCGCCCGGGCCGAGGCGCTCTGGGAGGCGCTCGGCGTCGCCGCAGTCGGCGCGCTCCTCGGCGCCGCGGCGGTCGCTCTGTCACTCACGTTCCGCGCCCGCGACTCCGGCTTCGCCCTGACCCCCTACGGCATCGTGGAAGTGCTCGCTGGGCGCTGCACGGTGGTCCCGTGGGCCCTCCTCGAGGGGGTGAGCGCGTTCGAGCACGCGGGCGCCGTGACCACCTGGGATCCAGGCACCGGGCGGACCAGCCTCGGTGAGCCGGGCACTCCGGGCGCACGCTACGCCGAGCGCGCCTCGGCGCGGCGGAGCGTGCGCCGCGAGGGTGTGCCGACGGCTGGGCTCGTGCTCCGAGCGCGCGGCCTCGGGCGCGAGCTCACGCCGTTCTTCGGCCGTCACTTCGACCGGCGGCAGGCGTTCGAGGCGCGCCTTCGCGAGCTCTCGGCGGCGCCGCGTCCGCTCCCCACGCCGGCCGCTGGAGGGCCGCGGCTCTCGTGGCGCGCGCTCGTGGCTCGAGGCGCCGTGGTGGGCGCGTTCCTCTGGCTCCTGACGGCCTTCGCCGTGCTCGGCCCTCTCCAGGACGCGGAGCGCCTCGCGGGCGACCTGCGCATCGTCGAGCGCCCGGGCCGGGGCCTCACGGACGACGTGTTCCTCTTGCGACAGTTCCTCCGGGACTACCCCGACCATCCGCGCGCAACGGCAGTCCGGGCGCGCTACGACGCATGTGCGCGAGCCGCGCTGTGGCGTCGGTGGCACGACGTCGCACCATCGCCCCTCGCAGCGCAAGCCTCGCCGACCTTCGCCGCCCTGATGGATTACGACGACGTGATGGGCACCGACTTCCGGTCTCACCCCGACGCTCTCCCGCGACCAGATGGGAGCTGCGAGCGTCCCTGATCCTCTGCCGATTTCGCCCGCGAGCCGTCTTCTCCCACGTGCACCAGCGCGTCGTCGATCAGCACAACAGCGTCGACGTCGCTCGGTCGCGCCGAAGTGAGGGCCCGCTGGCTTCGTTGGAGCTCGCAGTGGTGCTTGCAAGAGCCCCCCGCCGCCGTGTCCCATGGGCGCATGGATCGGAAAGTCGGCCCCGCTCTCCTCGGCCTCGTGGCGGCGATGCTGGCGTCGGTGTCATCGGTCCTCGTGCTCTCACCGACGCACGCGCAGGAGGGGGCCGATCTCGTCGCGCTGCACGAGACGGCCGTCTACGGCATGGCCGTGGTGCGCTTCCGCGGCGGCCTCGGATCGGGCTGGCTGCTCGCACAGGACGAAGGAGTTCGTCCCGTGCTCGTCACCAACGCGCATGTCGCCATCCGGGTCGGCGCGACGCTCGAGGCCGAGCTCTACGGGGGCGCAGGCCAGGCGGCACCGTCCGTGCGCTGTCGCGTCGCCTACGTCTCGCGGGGCATCGACTTCGCGGTCGCCGCGCTGCTCGACGACCCGCCCCCGAGCGCGCGCCCGCTCCGGCTCGAGCCGGGAGACGTTCGCCGCGGAGAGCGTGTGATCCTGGCAGGCAATCCGAGCCCGCTCACGTTCCAGACGACCGAGGGGGTCGTCACCGGTGTCACGCCGGACGAGACCCGCACCGATGGGATGTGCGGGCGCTCGCGCAACTGCCTCGTCGTCGACGCCGCCTCCTTCTCGGGGAGCTCGGGCGGACCGGCCATCAACCGCAGCGGTCGAGTCGTGGGGATGCTGTGGGGCGGGCCCACAGCCGTGGTGGAGGGCGCCGGGCGTCGTCCCACGGGGATCGTCGCCAATGCGTCGTTTGCGTATCTGCTCCACGTCCGGGCGATCGAGGCGGAGCTGGCGGCGATTCGAGCGAGCGCGCGTGAAGGGCAGTCAGCGGACTGACGGCTTGGCGGGTGTGCGGGTGGCGAGGCCGGAATTGCGGGGGAAATGCGTGGCACGAGGCGTGCTGAATCACTCGCATGCCCAACCTCCCTCGCGCAGCGAGTCTCGTCTCGATCCTCTGGCCGTACGCGACGCCGACGATGGCGCTCGTCAGCGCGGTGGTGACCGGCTGCGGGGCCTCGCACGGCTCGGGCGAGGACACGGGGGTCGCGGCGCTCGACGCGGGCCCGAGCGTCGTGATCGCCGACGCGTACGTGCCTCCGGGCGTCGATGCGCCCTTCTTCACCGACGTCTACGTGCCTCCGGGCGTCGATGGCGCGATCGTGCTGCCCGACGCGCACGTGCCGCCCGGTGTGGATGCGCCGTTCGTCGGCGTGGACGCAGCGAGGGGCACGATGGCCACGGTCGGGACGCCGTGTGAGTCCGACGCGGACTGTCCGGGTCTCTTCTGCTCTCCGCACACCACGGGATTCGGCTATTGCTCCTGGCTCTGCGCCGACACGATGCCTTGTCCGGGAGATGCCGTGTGCGCGCACTTCGACCCTGCGGCGTCCTATGGATACTGCATGTCTCGGTGCGATCCGGCGGCGGCGGACTGCCCGATGGGCAATCGCTGTCAGGACGGGATTGCCGAAGTGCCCGTGTGCTATCCGGGCTGCACCAACGATGTCGACTGCCCCGCGGGCCGACGCTGCGGCATGGGCGTGAGCGGCGTGATGCAGTGTTATCTGCCGGGCGCCGAAGCAGGCCAGTCGTGCACGAGCAGCGCCGAGTGCCCGGAGCTCGGCTATTGCCTCGACGAGGCCACGTGGGGCACGCCCGGCGGGCTCTGCGCGACCTTCTGTGACCTCGCCACGAGCATGGGCTGCGGCGCGGGGACCACGTGCGTGGCGTGGGGCTTCATGAGCGGCGCGGGCGCGTGCATCCCCACGTGCGACGACACGACGCCGTGCCGCGCAGGCTACGACTGCGTCTCGACCGGCGCGGGACGACCCCGCGCGTGCGTGGCGCGGTGCATGACGAGCGCGGACTGCACGGACGGCCGCGAGTGCAATTTCGTGACGGGTCGCTGCGGCTGACACCGTCTCCCCGAGCCCAGCGGCGCGAGCCCCGACTCGGGCGCCGCACGTGTACGATCGGCGGGTGACGAGCCCCTCGTGGAGCGGCGTGAGCCGCATGTACCGGATCCATCGTGACGACGGCGACGATGTCGTGCTCGTGCTCTTCCCGTTCGAGCACGTCGCACCGGCGGGGCTGCTCGAGCGCTTCCTCGAGCGCGCGGGGCTCCTTTCGGAGCTCGGGGCTCCCTCGGTGCTGCGGCTCCGGTCGGCTCGTTCGCACGCCGGGCGCTCGGCCCTCGCGGTGCGCTGGGCCGACGGCGACGATCTCCTCGCGCACGAGACGCCGGAGTCGGCGTTCGACGCCGGCGCCGCCTCCGCGATCGTCGAGACCCTCGGCGCGCTCGTCGGCGAGGCGGCCCCCGACGAGCTCCCCCAGTGGGATCCTCCGCCCTCGCACGTGCTCCTCCTCGTCGACGCGCACGAGCCGCCGAGCGTGCTCGGCTTCGGGGTCGCCAAGCGAGTGCGCGAGCTCTTCGTGCCGGACGGAACCGTCTCGGCGCCCCAGCCGCCCATCGACGACGCGCCGCTGCGCGCGTGCCCGTCCGAGGCCCTCCTCCACCACCTCGTCACCGGTGAGTCCGTCGCTGCGCTCGGGGAGCTCTTGGCCGAGGTCATCGACGCCCCCGGGACGCGTCACGTCCCGTCGATGGCTGCCGCGGCGGGCGAGCTCTCCTGGGGTGCCGAGCCCCGTCCTCAGCCGGGAAGCGGTCAGCCTGGAAGTGCCCAGTCGGGAAGCGCTGAGTCGGGAGCTGCTCGAGCTGAGTCTGGGAGTGCCGGGCCTGGAAGTGCCGAGCCGGGAGCTCGTGCCGAGTCTGGAAGTGCCGAGTCTGGTAGTGCCGAGTCTGGAAGCGCCCAGTCTGGAAGCGCCCAGTCTGGAAGCGCCCAGTCTGGAAGCGCCCAGTCTGGAAGCGCCCAGTCGGGAAGTGCCCAGTCTGGAAGTGCCCAGTCGGGAGGTGCCCAGTCGGGAAGTGCCCAGTCGGGAAGTCCCTCGCGCACGTCGTCGCGCCGGCCGTCCAGGCGAGCGCCGCTGACCTGGTGG
>JAIBCE010000211.1 GCA_019694315.1 Sandaracinaceae bacterium | reverse complement strand
GGATGAGGCGGGTCGCGCGCATCGGGCGAGCGTAACAGCGCGCCGCGCTCCTCACGGAAGGCGCTAAGACTCCCCGCAGGCCATGACGCCACCCGTGGACATGGATCCTCCGATCGCGCCGCCCGCCGGGACGCTCGAGCGCTGGGCGTTCGACTACGTCACGAGCGCGTCGCTCGACGACAAGCTCTCTCCGCCGCCGCTTCCGCGCAGCGATCACGACGAGGCGTGGGAGCCCTCGCCGCCCTCGCGGCGCACGCTCCGACCCGGTCGTCCCCCGACGCTCGTGTGCGTGCCCAAGAAGCCCAAGACGCCGACGGGCCGCGCCCTCCTCGATCCGGCCAAGCGCGCGCGCCTGCTCCACGTCTTCCTCCACCACGAGCTCCAGGCGGCAGAGCTCTTCGCGTGGGCGATGCTCACGTTCGTCGAGGCGCCACGCGCGCTCCGCGCCGGCTGGCTCAAGCTCCTCCTCGACGAGGTGCGCCACATGCGCCTCTACGACGGCGAGCTGCGTCGGCTCGGTGCGCGCTTCGGTGACTTCCCCGTGCGCGACTGGTTCTGGGAGCGCGTGCCTGCGTGCCCGAGCGCGGCCTCGTTCCTCGCGCTCGTCGGCGTCGGCCTCGAAGGCGGAAACCTCGATCACGGCGCGCGCTTCGCGGCGATGCTCGAGGAGGCCGGCGATCCCGAGGCAGCGGCCGTCGAGCGCCGCATCGCCTTCGAGGAGATCGCGCACGTGCGCTTCGCGGTGCAGTGGCTCGACAAGCTCGGCGTGCCGCTCGAGGGCCTCGCCGATCTCGAGGCGCTCTTGCCTCCGCCGCTCAGCCCCATCGTGCTCCGAGGTCGCCCTCTCGCGCGCGAGGCCCGGCTCGACGCGGGCGTTCCCCTGCGCCTCGTCGAGGAGCTCGATCGCTACGAAGAGACCCTCCGCGCGCCTCGCGCGTCTGGGTAGGCTCGGCGCGTCATGAGAAAACGACAAGTCCAGCGGGTCGTCGGTCAGATCGTGCTCGCCGCGATGCCCACGCTCGCGCTCACCACTGCGTGTCGCACCACCGGCGAGACCACCTACGTCGTGCGCTCCGCGGGACGTGCGTGTCGCGACGCCTGTGCCCAAGAGCTCGGTGGCCAGGGCGCACCGGGCGACTGGCGCGTGGGCGAGGTGATGGACTGCGTGGACGCGACCTCGGTCGAAGGGCCGGGGGAGCTCGAGACCTCGACGACACCGAGCCCCGATCGCGCGCCAGCGCCCACCGTCCCCGTCGCGGTCTGCCGCATGCGGACTCACTACACCGGTGGCATCGGCCGTCGACCCGAGGGGCTCGTGCTCGCGGAGGCCGAGGGCACGAGCGAGGCAGGCGCCTTCTTCGCGCGCATCGAGCAGCTCGAGCGTGCGGCCGTGCATGCCTTCGCGCGCACCGAGCGCGCGCTCCGCGATCATCGCGCGCCGTCGCACCTCGTGCGCGACGTGATCCGCGCGCGCCGCGAAGAGGAGCGTCACGTCGTGATCGCCGCGCGCTGGCGGGCCGTGCTCGGCGGGTTGCCCGCCACCCTCGCGGTGCCCGAGCTCCACACGCCCTCGCTCGCCGCGCTCGCGCGCGAGAACGCCTCCGAAGGCTGCGTACACGAGGCCTGGGGCGCGATCCTCGCGGCGGCGCATGCGCGGGGCGCGCTCGACGGCGCGCACGTGTCGCTTGCCCGTGATCTCGCGGAGATCGCGGCCGACGAGGCCTCGCATGCCGCCCTCTCGGTGCGTCTCGATCGCTGGGCGCGTGCGCACCTGTCGTCTGCGGCCCGCACGTCGCTCTCACGCGCGCGGCAGGGCGCGATCGAGGAGATCCGCGCGAGCCTCGAGGACGACGAGCCGGCGCTCCACGCGATCGGCTGGCCCGATCGCACCACACGCAGGCGGCTCTTCGACGAGGCGTCTCGCCGCCTCGCGTGGAGGCACGCAGCATGAAGGCCCTCGTGCTCGCGATCGGTCTCGCCGTCGCGTCGAGCGGGGCGTGGATGCCCTCGCGCGCGTGTGCGCAGTCCGCCGCGCCGGCCGACGTCGCGCTCGCCTGCACGCTCACCGGTCTCGAGGGCGCGCTCGGCACGTGGGTGCTCGCGATGCCGTGGGGTGGCTTCTGGCAGACCGAGCCGCAGCCCGGCGATCCGTGGGCCCTGCTCGGCGCAGCGCTCGCGGGCCTCGGCACGGCGCTCACGACCTGGGGCACCATCGAGCCGAGCCCGGAGCGCACCGAGCTCGTCACGGCGATCGCGGGAGGTGGCGCGGCGCTGGCCGTCGCGGTCGCGCTCCTCGGCGGCTTCGTCAACCTGCTCACCGACTTCGATCGGCTCGCCGTGGCGCTCGTCTACGGCGTGCCGATCCTGCTCGCGATGACGGCTGGTGTCGTGGCGGGCCTCGTGCACGATGTGGCCGTCGGCGATCCGCCACCCACCCGGCCTTCCCCGCTCACGGCCCCGCTTCTTCGGTTCTGAGCGGGGTCGCCGCCACGTTGCCCGCGAGGTTCGTCAGCACGAGTCGATAGTGCTGCTCGGGCGCGGGCGTCGAGTCGATGACGACGCGTGTGGGCAGCGTGCCATCGGCGCCGAGGCCACCCTCGTACACGATGTGCACCGACCACCACGCGAGGTTCGACGCGAGGATGCCGAAGTGGCGCTCCATCAGGCGACCGCCGCTCCAGATCTCGGCCACGTTCTCGCCCTCGAGGAAGTCCTCGTGGCGCCCATCCGAGAGCGGCGCGCCGCCCTCGCGCGGTAGGCCCATGAGCCACGTGCGATGGATGTCCATCAGCATGAATTCGGGCGGAAACGGGAGCTCCCGCGGCATCTGCGACTCGAAGCTCACGCGCTCGCCCTCTTGCGTGAGCACGAACGCGCGCCCTCCGTGCGGCCCCAGGCCCACCATCACGAGGCGATCGCCGCGCTTCTCGAGCACCGCGCGAAAGGTCTCGCTGCCGCCCACGTGCTCGGCCGTGACCTGCTGATCGATCGTGAGCTCTGCCGCGAAGTGCGAGGGCGCGTGCAGTGTGCCCATCGGATGCGGCGTGGTGCGCTCCTCGGTGCCGTGGCCGCTCGGGCCACAGCCCACGAGCGATGCGATCACGATCGCGGCCCCACAAGCGGAGAGGCCCGCCCACCGCGTGGTGGACGAGCCTCTCGAGGAACGACGAACGCTCGAGCTCATCGCTCGACGCAGGTGTTGCCCGCGCGGTCGTAGTTGCACGACCACGGCGGACCGAACGTCTGCTCGGTCGCGCCCAAGCCGAAGCCGCTCGTGTCCACGCCGAGGTCGCGACGCGGCTCCGCGTCGATCGGGTACACGATGCAGTCGAGGCCGCAGTCGCTCTGGTAGAACACGACGTCCGCCACGATCCAGCTCGCGTTCTCGGGGCCACCGCCGAAGCCGCCGAGGCTGCCGTCGCCCGACTGGAACTGGAAGAACGGTGCGTCGCGGCCGTACGACGCGCGGATCGCGCCGCCGCAGTAGATGTTGACCCACGCATTCGTCGGCGCCGTGTTCCCGTGGTCCGAGTAGTAGTTGACCATGATGCGGTAGGGCTGGCCGACCACGGGCGTGTCGATGTTGATGTTCTCGGGCGCGCAGAACGCCTCGAGATCCGGGTTCGTCTCGCTCGCGTTGCACGAGCCGTCGGTGCCGTTCGTGTCCACGTCGAGGCGCGGGTTCGAGCAGTGCCCGATGCCGCGCCACTGCGCGCCGCTGCCGTGCGGCGCATCCTGGCAGTTCATGAGGTCGCTGGTCGCCATGCCCCAGTCGAGCGTGGGACCGCTCGCGCCCGAGTCCGCCTGGCAGTTGCCGTAGTAGCAGTCGTCGTCGGTGAACCAGTTCGTGTCGGTGCCGTTCTGCGTCCAGCGGTGGAGGTGGAGATCCACGTCCGTGCCGTTCGAGTCCGTCATCGTGTCCCAGTTGAGCTCGACGCGGAGCGAGCCCTCACCACCGCGCACGTACACGCTCCACGCGCAGTTCGCGGTCGAGCCGTCCGAGAGCGTCATCGTGATCGAGACGCGGTACGCGCCCGAGGCGGTGAAGTACACGTCGGTCGTGGGCGCGTCGGGTGTCGCGAGCGCGGGGCAGAGCGCCGCAGGCACCGAGTCGGGGCAGTCGATCGTCCAGTGCCAGCTCGTCGCGGAAGCGGCACCGGTGAGCACCACGCGGCCCGAGTCGAGCGTGTGGTTCGAGAGCGGCGCGGCGATCTCGTTGCCGGGGCACTGCACCGACGACGCGCAGCCCGAGAGGCCGTTGTCCGCCGTGCCGTCGCAGTCGTTGTCCGCGCCGTCGCAGACCTCGTTCGCGGGGAACACGCCGCTGCCGCACGGATCCCACACCGCGAACTCGTTGCAGCTCATCACGCCGTCCGAGCACGCGCCCACGTTGCGGCGATCGGGCGGGCCCACGAAGCAGTCGCGCGTCGTGCCCGGGCGGCAGGTGCAGCCCTCGTCGACGGTGAGATCGCAGTCGTCGTCGAGGCCGTTGCCCTCGCCGTCGCCGCAGAGCTCTTCTGCGCCGCAGCCGCCCTCGCAAGGGTTCACCGGCCCCGCTTCGACGTTGAAATTCGCGTCCGTGCCGGGAGGCACGTAGGCGTCGGTTTCGCCGCCGCCGCCGCCGGCGTCACGGGTGTTGTTTCGCACCGTGCACGCGCTCACCGCGGCGCCCGCGATGAAGAGCGCACACAGGCCCACGGCAAACTGGATCGATCGACTCGTGCTCATGACCCTGCCTCGGACGTGAAAAAGGAAAGAAGAGCCGGACCCTTCGGCTCTCCGAGGCGCGGAGCCTCGCACAGAGCCGCGACGAGCCCAAACCGGCAGCATGGACGATCCTGTGAGAGGACGCACCCGGCCCTTCCCGTGGCCAAACCCCTGGCCCGTGCGATGGTCGGTCCGATGCCGAACGAGCCTGCGCCCACGGCGCGCGCGTCACGCGAGCTCGCGGTGCTCGGCGCCTGGGCGTTCTTGGGTGCGCTCTCGACGCTCCGTGCGGCGCGCGGCGGTGCGACACCGCTCGATCACGCCGCCGAGCCACGCGCCGCGCTGTGGGTCGCGTTCGAGCTCGCGCTCGTGTGGGCCGCCTACTTCGTGGGCGCCCGCGCCGTCGAGGTGCGCACGCGCGAGGAGCTCGCGTCGCTCCTGATGGAGGGCTCGCACCTCCGCGTGTTCCTTCGGCACGGCACGCTCGCGCTCGCGCCCCTCGCGCTGCTCTTGTCCTCGCACGCGCTCGTCGTGGTGCCGACCGCGGCCATCCTGCTCGGTCTCTGGCACGCGCTCTTCTGGCGCACCGTCGTGCGGGTGGGTCTCGATGCGCGCTGGTCCCGCGCGCGCCGTGGCATCGCGCTCGCGCTCGCGGTGCCTCTCGTCCTTCCGCCGCTCGTGCTCGCGAGCTGGGGCGTGTTCTCCTCCCTTCTCCAGAGCGGCCTCTCGCGCCTCGTCCATCTCCAGCCCCCCGTGCGCGAGCACGAGCGCGCGCTCGTGATCGAGGCGCCGGACGGTCTGCGCCTCGACGCCACGCTCACCGAGCTCGCGAGCGCCCACGAGGCCACGGGCGTGCTCCTCGTGCACGGCTTCGCCGATGGTCCCTCGCAGCTCGCGCCCTTCGCGGCGCGGCTCGAGGAGCAGGGGCTGCCGTCGCTCCGCGTCACGCTCCGCGCACACGGCACGAGCAGCGGGACGCTCGTCACCTTCACGCATCGCGAGCGCATGGACGTGATCGCCGGCGCGCACGAGCTGCTCCGCGCGCGAGGTGTGCGCCGCGACTGCTTCGCCGCGATCGGCGTGTCCATGGGCGGCGCGACGCTCCTCGCCGCGAGCGACACGCTCGTGGAGCTCGGCCTCGGTGCTCTCGTCGTGCTCGCGCCCCCGAGCGACTTCTCCGCGATCGTGTCTCGCGCGCTGCCCCCCATCGAGCCCTTCCGCTGGCTCGCGTCGAGCGAGATCGACGTGGTCTCTCGCGCCCTCGGCGCGCCGAGCCCCCTCTCCACCGTTCCGCGCCGCGCGCTCGCGTCCGCGCCGGAGCTGCCGGTGCTCGTGTTCCACAGCCGCGTCGATCATACGGTTCCGTATGTTCAGTCCGAGGCGCTGCGCGAGACGCACGCGCCGACGACGCTCGTCACGATCGCCGACGTGAGCCACGGCCGCACCCCCGAGGAGGTGCTCGCCCATCACTTCGATCGCGTGCTCGAGGCCGTGCACGCGGCGTGTCCGACCTCGCCCCGCTGATGGCGAATCGCGCGATCGTCGTGGTGCGTGTGGATCAGGGCGTGCGCGTGAGCGAGAGAAAGCCGGTCCGCGTGCCCGTGAGCAGATCGAGCAGATCCTGCTCGATGCCGCGCGTCGCGGTCTCGACGACGCGGCCCACCTCCACCCCGTCGCGTCGCACCACGATCGTCGGCACGTAGCGAAGCCCCGCGTCCTCGGAGAGGCCCGGCGCCACCTTCGCCCGATCGACCCCGATGAAGCGCACCGCGAAGGGGAGGGCGCCCGCGCGCTCGGCGATCTCGAGCGCCACGAACAAGCGGCTGACCTCGCGGCGGCTGTCGCCGCACCAGGTCCCGAGGAACACATCCACCTCGGCCCCCGGCGGCACGTCGTGGAGGGCGCGCGCGGTCTCGTCGGCTGGGTCGGCCGCAGCGATCGCGTCGCGCCACGCGGGGACGGCCGCTTCGATCTCGGCGCGTGATGTGAGCCCCACGACGTCGCTCGGCACCGCCGCGCTCGCAGTCGGTGGGGCCACCTGCGCGCCCTGGCTCGAGGCTCCACAGCCGAGCATCAGGGCAAGCGCGATCGCGGCACACGAAGGTGCGAGCTTCATGGCCTGATGATAGCGTCTCGCGCATGTCGTCCGCGCAGCCGCTGCTTCGCTTCCTCGGCCTGGTCGAGCGCGAGCTCGGAGCCCAGAACGCGCGGATCGAGCTGAGCGCACACGAGCCGGGTCCCGAGGTCGTGTGGGCACCCATGGCCTCCGGCTTTCGCGTCGTGGTGGAGCTGCCGCGCGCGCACGACGTGGGAGAGCTCAAGGCCCGCCTCGCCTCGCTCGTGGAGTCCTTCTCCGGCGTGCTCGCCGAGGCGGCCTTGCCTGCCGTGCGCGAGGCGCCGCAGACGGCCGTCGCCACGCTCGAGGAGGCCCTCGATCTGCTCGCGCACCGCGCGCGCGCCGAGAGCGCGTGGGTGATCGACGACTCGACGCCAGAGATCTGGGGAGGCTCGCTGCCGCACGAGGGCCTCGACGTCGCGAAGGCCCTCGAGCTCGATCGCTTCTCCCGCGTCGCCGAGCGCGGCCACCTCGCGCTCTCGGAGCTCGTGGGCCTGGGCGATGGGCTCCGCGCGTGGCTGGCCGAGCACGACTTCTCGCCCGAAGAGGCCAAGGACATCGAGCACGACCTGGACGAGCTGCCTCGCACCCTCCCCGAGGGCGCCCTGCTGCGCACGCTCCGCGCGCTCGCCGCCGTGCGAAACAAGGTCGCTGCGGCCGATCCGGTGCTGGTCCGCCGCTTCGCCGGCATCTACGAGCTGGTGCTCGTCTTCTCCGGCCCGTACTCGGAGCTCCACGCCGAGGCCGCCGTGCTCCGCGCCCTGCCCCTCATCGAGCGCCTCGTCACCTCGCTCCCTCCCCGCGATCCCGTCTCGGCCGGGGCCAAGGTGGCCGTGCTGCGTCGGCTCCGGCGCGTCTGATCGGGATCCTCGGGTCGCCGCGATCGTCTCGACGAGCTCGCCTGGCGACCATGGAGGCCCCAGGAACGGAGGCCCAGAAACGACGAAGCCCCCGCTCCGAAGAGCGAGGGCTGCATCGCGTCACCCGCTGGTGATCAGCTCACTCGCCGCCACCCGTGTGGTTCACGGCGAACGAGATGTTCGAATAGCCCGCCTGCGCGGCCGAGAACATGACCTTCTTGATCACGCGGAAGTCGATCGCACGGTCCGCCTGGATGATGACGGTGCCGGCGAAGGGCTCACGCGGGTGAAGGATGTTCCAGTTGCGGCGCAGGGTCTCCAGATCCTGCACGAGCTGCTCGATACGCTCGAGGCCCGCGTTCGCGGCGAGCGTCTGCGTGTCGGCCATGCGGCGACCATCGAGCGTGATGACGCGCGCGTCGATCTGGACGATCGGCGCGAGCTCGAGCTCGACGGCGTTCGATGCGCTCGGCATCGTCAGGCCGGCGCGCTGCGCGATGAGCTCGCCAGATGCGCTGAACGACGACAGGAGGAAGACGACCAGCGTGATGAGGAAGTCGATGAAGGGGACGAGCGGGATGTTGGCATCCAGCGCCTTGCGTCCACCGCCTGCGACCTTGCTCCGCACGAACTTGAGCGGGATGTGGTGCAGGAGAACTTTGTCGGGCTTGTGAATCGGCATCTCGGGGATTCCTTCGAAAAAGAGCTTCGATTCAACGACTCACAAGGTCGCGCCATCGCTCAGGGAGACCTCTTGGTATCCCTCGCCGATCGCGAGATCCATCGCCGCGATGACCTGGTGGTACTCCACGCCGTCCTCGGGCGCGACGATGATGTCGTGCCGATTGGGCTCTGCCTGACGGCGCTCGCGAAGGCGGGTACGCAGCGTCTCGCCATCGTACTCGTCGCCGTTCTTCGGGATCTCGATGCGCTCACCCGCGCTCGACGCGATGGTGTAGCCCGTGCCCGTCACCTGCAGATACAGGCGGATGGTCTCCGGGGGTTGCTCGGTCGGGTTCGAGACCTGGCCCGGCGTCTGCTGGTTCGCGTCCAGGCGCGCGAGACGGTTCCAGACCGCCGTCACGAGCAGGAACATGACGCAGCAGAGGAGCAGATCGATGAACGGGACGAGCGGGATCTCGGAGTCGACGGACTTCTTTCCGCCGTGTCCACCACCGACGCTGATGCCACCCATGGAAACCTCGCGCTATGGAGCCTGAACGGACAGGAACGTCTCTCGCTCGGGGAGCGAGGAGGAGGTGAGCCGACGACGAGCCGCCGGCTCACCTCGTGCGATCACGCCGCCTGGGGGACGCCCTGGAGGTTGATCTTGGAGCGGTTGTTGACGACCAGGTTCATGACCTGGACGGTCGCGCCGTTGATATCGTCGAGCAGCTGCTGCGTCTTGCCGTTGAGGAGGGCGAAGCCGACGAGCGCGATCAGCGCGGCCAGGAGGCCGAACGCCGTGCAGTTCATGGCCTCGGAGATACCGCGTGCGAGCATCGTCGCGCGGCTCGCGGCGTCGGCGTTCGCGACGGCGCCGAAGGCGGAGATGAGGCCCGTGACGGTGCCGAACAGGCCCGAGAGCATCGCGAGGTTCGCGAGCAGGGCGAGGTACGGCGTGCGGTGCTCGATCTTCGGCAGCTCACGGAGGGCAGCCTCGTCCATCGCGGCCTGAACTTCCGCGTCCGGACGGTTCACCTTCATGAGGCCCGCCTTGACGATGCGCGCGAGGGGCGCGTTCGCCGCCGAGCAGAGCTTGATCGCGCGTCCGATGTCACCAGCGAGGATGCACTTCTGCATGGTCGCCAGGAACACGTCGCGGTTGATCGAGCTCCTGTAGAGGTAGATCGCGCGCTCGATGATGATGCCGATCGCGATGATCTGCCAGAAGAGGATGGGGTACATGCCCCAGCCGCCCTCTTCGAAGTGGTGCGCCAGCGTTGCCATTCCTCTTCTTCTCCTCTCCTCGCGAGCGCCGCGCCGCGGAGGTCCGCGGCGTCGGTGCTCGAATCATCGTCGTTGGGATGAGCCCGACGCTCTCGTTGGCTCGCTCGTTCGTCGTCGCGCGCCGCCATCCGACGCGTCGACCAGCATGTCCAGATCCAAGCTAGAGGCGGAGCCTCGAGAACGGCCCGCGATGATATAGAGGTGGTCCACCATGTCAACACTGATCTCCGCGCGACGGATCACGAGTGCTCTCGCGGCGCTGGTCACGACGTCTTAGAGGCGCGTTCGCTGCGCAAGTTCCCGCGCACTTCGCGATCACGAACGATGCCCATCTCTCGTTGACACGATGGAAGATCGTCGGTTAGCGTCCCGTCGCGCTCGGCGGCTTGCCGACGCGCTGACCCAACATCCTGGGACACGCAAAGGGATACGGGAGCCGCGTAGATGGAGACTATCTGGAACGCCCTCCGAGATGGAGCGCCCTTCTCGTTCTTCAACGTCGCCGTTCTGGCGTTCGTCATCGCGATCATCGTCGAGCGGTTCGTCTTCCTGCTCACGAAGTACCGAGTGAACTCGGGCGAGTTCATGGCGCAGATCCGCAAGCTCGTGCAGGCCGGCAACATCGACCGCGCGATCAAGCTCTGCGAGGCCGCGCCGCTTCCGCTGCTGCAGGTCGTGAAGTCCGGACTCACGCAGTCGCAGAAGGGCGATGACGCCGTGATCGCCGCGATGGAAGAGAAGTGGGCGGAGCTCCACCCGCTGCTCGAGAAGCGCACGCCGTGGCTGTGGACGCTCGCGAACATCGCGACGCTCATCGGCCTCCTCGGCACGATCTCGGGTCTGATCAAGGCCTTCGGCGCCGTGGCTCACGCCGAGGCGTCGCAGCGCGCGCAGATCCTCTCGGGCGGTATCTCCGAGGCCATGTGGAACACGGCCCTCGGTCTCGGCATCGCCGTGCTCTGCATGATCTTCCACCTCATCCTCCACACGATGACGAAGAACATCAAGCAGGACATGGAGCTCTCGACGATGAAGCTCGAGAACCTGCTCCTCAACAAGGGCCGCTGATTCCGTAGGGGCTCCGGCCCCGACGCGGCCGCTGCGCGCACCGCCACGCTGTGCAGCGAGCCGACTCCGAACGATCGACTGGAAGGACTGGCCCCAGCAGGAACACGATGTCCGGCACGCTCTCCCCGCGTCAGAAGGCGTACGTCCGCAAGAAGACGAAGATCCACGATCTCGATCCGTCGGAGACGTCGGGCGAGCTCAACATCGTCCCGTTCCTCGACATCGTGGTGAACATCATCATGTTCCTGCTCACGCTGTCGGCGTACATCGTGGCCACGAGCGAGCTGGACGCGCGGC
This sequence comes from Sandaracinaceae bacterium, assembly GCA_019694315.1. Taxonomy (GTDB): domain Bacteria; phylum Myxococcota_A; class Polyangia; order Polyangiales; family Sandaracinaceae; genus JAFLCL01. The sequence continues at coordinate 3,185 of JAIBCE010000211.1, read as the reverse complement.
TGCCCACCACGTCGCGCGGCGGTCGAGGCGGTGTGCAGCCGCAGGCCTCGCTCAACCTCTCGGTGACGATCGCCGAGAACGGCATCATCGTCGCGGGCTCGGGCGGCAAGCTCGCGCCTGGCTGCACGACGATGCAGCAGGGTCGCGTCATCACCGTCCCGAACCTGCCGAGCGCGCAGACCGACGCCAACGCCGATGGCCTGCCCGACATCTACGACTGGCGTGGTCTCACGCGCTGCCTCGCGACGGTGAAGGGCCAGTTCCCCGACGAGAGCCAGGTGATCCTCTCGGCCGATCCGAACGTCGAGTACCGCCACCTCATCGCGGCCATGGATGCAGTCCGCGCCGACGGTGAGCTGCCGTTGTTCCCCGAGATGTTGCTGTCGGCAGGTGTGCGATGAGCGAGCCCAAGGAGGCGACAGCCGCACAGGTCGCGGCGATCATCCGCCGCAAGCTCAAGAAGCACCCGGAGCACGAGGAGCAGTCCATCAACATCTACCCGATGATGGACATGATGACGATCCTCCTCGTCTTCCTGATCATGCAGTTCGCGAACGAGACCGCGAACGTCATCCAGTCCGAGGATCTCCAGATCCCGTACTCGATCTCGCGGCAAGAGCTCACCGAGGCACTGCCCGTGCAGATCACGCGCGCCGACATCGTCGTCGACAACCACCGCGTGATGGGCCTGCGCAACGGCACCGTCGATCCGAGCCAGAAGCAGGGCGGCGCCAACGGCTTCCTCATCACGCCGCTCCATGCCGTGATGATCCAGCACCGCGATCGCCTCAAGCTGATCGCGTCGCACAACCCCAATCGCCCCTTCCGCGGGGCGGTGCAGATCATCGCGGATCGGCGCACCCCCTTCCGTACGCTCTCCGAGGTCATCTATACGCTCGGCCAGGCGGAGTTCGCCGAGCTGCACTTCGTGGTGCTCCAGGGCTCGAGCGGCAGCAGCGGTGGCTCGGGCGGTGGCGGCGGCGCCGAGCACTGATCGCTGGCGCGACGGCTCGTCTTCGTGCTCGCGCGCTGGGTGTCGGTTGGCGGCGCTCGAGCTCTCGCTTGCGACTTGATCGGGGCCGCGCCCGGTCGGTACCATCGTGGCCCTTCGCGGGCCCTTCTCGAGGTTCCATGCGCCTTCTCCGATCGTCGCTCCACGAATCGTCCTCGCCTCGGCAGGGGTGGACGTCTCGGATCGCCCTGCTCCTCGGCATCGCGCTGCTCGCGACCGCGTGCGCGGTCACCGAGGCGGACATCGAGGCGTGGAAGACGACGGTGCGCGGGCCCGGCAAGATCGTCGCCGTCCTGCTCGCCGACAAGTACTCCGATGCGCTGCGGATCCGTGCGGGGCTCGCGCTCGTCGAGATGGAGCGGCCCGACGTCGACGGCATCAGCGAGCTGCAGGGCGCGCTGCGCCAGCTCCCCGACGAGACGCGACGTCGCATCGTCGACGGCATGGCCCCGAGCCTCATCCAGATGATGCACGGACAGGGCGCGGCGGGCGCGGCGCCTCAGGCAACGGGCCCCGACGCGGGGCCGCCCGCCATCCAGGTCCGCGCGAAGGACGCGGCCTTCGTGGTGCTCCAATTCGCGAGCCCGCCGCAGCAGTCCTCGCTGACCGACGCGGTCGTCGGCTGGTTCGTCGAGGACTTCAACGGCCGCAGCCTCGCGGGCAATTTCTCTGCGGAGCAGGTGATCCGCCAGCTCGGCGCGCCCGCCGCATCGCGTCTCGTGGAGGCGATGAACGCGCGGCTGCCGCAGCAGGCGCTGACCAAGATCTGCGAGCTCATCTCTCAGCTCGGTGACGACGCGACGAAGGCTCGCGCGGGCGCGCGCATCGTCGAGATCGAGACCGAGATGGAGGGCCCCGAGTTCGGCACCTGGCTCGGGGAGCGCCTCCGCACGCAGGCCGCTGCCGCCGATCCGCCGCGCACCCTCACCGACGAGCAGATCGCGCGTGGCGTCACGTTCAATCGCGAGCAGTTCATCACCACGGGCGCTCTGCCGGCGATGCACCACCTGGCGGATCAGGCGCCCGTCGCCGCGCGCCTCCTCGTGGTCGCGCAGCAGCCGAGCGCGACGCCCGAGCTCGAGACGCGGCGCGTGACGGCGCTCCAGGCGCTCGAGGGACACGTGCAGCCCGGTCAGACGACGGCGCTGCTCGCGCTCGCGCTCGACGCGACCCAGCCCGATCGCGTGCGCGACTACGCCTTCGATCGCATCGCCGACTCGCACGATCGCTCGGTGCTCCCGCAGCTCTGGCCGATCGCGACGCAGGCGTCGGCGAGCGGGCCCAACGCGTGGCGCGCGCGCTGGCGTGTGGGCACGCTGCTCCTCTCGCTCGGTGGCAACGACGTCCTCAACGAGTGGCTCACCCGCCTGCCGCGCGGAACGGGTGAGGAGTACGCGCGCGAGGAGCTGCACGGCTACGCCGAGCGCCTCGCGCAGGTGCGCCCCGCGCCCAACGATGCGATGCGTGCGCGTCTGGCCTCGCCGGTGTGGTTCGAGCAGGCGCTCGCGCTCTACTACTTCGAGCGCGTGGGCACCGAGGCCGACCTCGCCGCGATCTCGCCGCTCGCCACTTCCACGGTGGCGACGGTGGGCCAGCACTGGAACGAGCACAACACGATCGGGGCGATCGCCACGGGCGCCATCGCGGCGATCCGCGAGCGTGTCAGCACGCCGGCCGCGCCGGCACCGACGCCGGCCGCTCCGGCGCCGGCCGCTCCGGCGCCGGCGGCACCTCCGGCGCCGTGAGGTAGAAGAAGAACGGCGCAGCGCGCGCGGGCACCGACGGAATCGAGGCGGCATGAACGACCAGAACAAGAAGACCCTGAGGCAGTTCCAGTGTCGGGACTATCTCTGGGAGATCTTCGAGCAGATGAGCGGTGAGCTCGAGTGCTCGGTCGACTACCTGATCAACGAGGCGATGCGTCAGTACGCGCGCTCGCGGAACTACGGCGCGCGCGGGGAGGCGTCGAACGCCGGCACGCCCGGAGCGGGCCTCGCGGCACCTGCGGCGGCACAGCCGCAGATCGCGTCGGCACCGCCGCCTCCTTGTCCGTATGGTGGCGGTGCGCCCTCGACGCCGGGCTATCCGGCGCCGCCGCCGCGTCCCTCGACCACGAGCAGCTCGGGCCAGGGCTATCCCGCGCCGGCGGGCTACGGGCAGCCGCCCGCGCCCT
>JAIBCE010000210.1 GCA_019694315.1 Sandaracinaceae bacterium | reverse complement strand
GTGGTGGCGGGCCTGCTCGACCCCGTGGTCGAGGAGATGTGGGAGGACGCGAAGGCGAGCGTGCCGGGGCTCGACGTGATGGTGCTGCACCTGCTCGCGCACCCGGCGATGGCGGTGGCCCTCCAGCACCGGATCCCCGTGGTCACGGTGCAGCCCGTGCCGGTGACGCCCACGCGCGAGCTCTCTCCGATGGGCGCGCCCGAGGCCCCGTGGCTCCGGCGCCTCTCGTGGTTCCTCGCCGATCACGCCTCGCGTCTCTGGATCGTGCCCCGCATGAACGTGTTCCGCGCACGCGCCGGCGTGCCCGCGCGCAAGGTGATGTTCCCGACGACCGACGTGGCGCTGTCGATGACGTGCGTGTCGCCCACGCTCGTGCCGCGGCCCTCGGACTGGCCGGCGCACGAGGTGGTGACGGGCTTCTTCGAGCTGCCCGCGAGCGCGCACGCGTGGGATCGACACGAGGCCTTCGATCGCTTCGTGAGCGAGGGCGAGCCGCCGTGGCTCATGGGCTTCGGCAGCATGCTCTCGATGCCGGGCGACGAGACCGCGTACTGCGTGCGCACCATGCTCGAGGCCGTGGAGCTCGCAGAGACGCGCGCCATCGTGCAGGCGCCGTGGGGCGAGCTGCCCTCGCTTCCCGAGTCGCCGCGCGTGCTCCGCCTCGGTCGTGCTCCGCACGCCGACGTCCTGCCGCACTGTCGCGGGATGGTGCATCACGGCGGCGCGGGCACCACGCAGGCGGCGTGCATGGCGGGGCGCCCGAGCGTCATCGTGCCGTTCCTCGGCGATCAGCCGTTCTGGGCGAGTCGGCTGCGCTCGCTCGGCATCGCGCCCGAGGCCGTGCCGCGCAGGAGCCTCGACGCGCGTCGGCTTGCAGGCGCGATGCGCGCGCTCGACGCCGATCGCGAGGCGCGCCCGCGGGCCGAGGCCATCGGGCGTCGCATGCGCGAAGAGGATGGCGTGCGCGACGCCGCCGAGCGGATCGAGGCCCTCGTCCGATGAGCACGACGTGGCGATGAGAGCGACGTGGCGATGATCGCGGGCGCCGTCCTCGCCGGTCGCTATCGCTTGGGCGAGCCCTTGGGGCGCGGCGGCATGGGGGCCGTCTACGCCGCGATCGATCAGAAGCTCGAGCGTCCCGTGGCCGTGAAGATCCTCTTGCCCGAGCTCTCCGAGGATCTCGAGGCGATCGAGCGCTTCCGTCGCGAGGGCCTGGCCGCAGCGCGCCTCACGCACCCGGGCATCGTGCAGATTCTCGACGTGGGCAGCGCGCCGGAGCCGGGCACGGAGCGGCGTGTGTGCTTCCTCGTCATGGAGCTGCTCGTGGGCCGCTCGCTCGCGAGCGCGCTCTCGCAGGGGCCCATGCCCGTCGAGGCAGTGATCGCGATCGGCCTCGAGCTCCTCTCGGCGCTCGGCGCCGCGCATGCCGCGGGCATCACGCACCGCGATCTCAAGCCGAGCAACGTGGTGCTCGTGCCGACGCGCGAAGGTGAGCGCGTGAAGCTCGTCGACTTCGGGCTCGCGCAGATCAAGGAAGGCCCCGTCCACCAGCGGCTCACCCGCACCGGGCAGATCCTCGGCACGCCGCTCTATCTCTCGCCGGAGCAGGCCCGCGCCGAGCCGTGCGATGCGCGCACGGATCTCCACGCGGTGGGCCTGCTCCTCTGGTCGTGTCTCACGGCGCGTCCTCCGTACTCGGGACAGGACCTCGCCGGCGTGCTCGTCTCGGCGCTCGAGGAGCGGCCAGCGCCGCTCGATCGGCTGGTGCCCGCGGTGTCGCCCGAGCTCGCGCGCGTGATCGCTCGCGCGATGGAGAAAGACCCGCACGCTCGCTTCGAGAGCGCCGAGAGCTTCGCCGACGCGCTCCGCCTCGCGGCTCGGAGGCCCGTACGCCCAGCGGCCTCGACCGAGGCTCCGACCTCCCACGCGTCGTGGTTCGCGCTGGCGTTGGTCGCACTCCTCGGTGTGGTGGGCGCTGCGCTCCTCGGCATGCTGGGCATCTGGGCGCCGTGGCTCGCGGAGCTCGCGCAGCGTCGTGCCGCGATGCCCGCCACGCAGCCCGCTGCCGCACCGACGCCCGCGCCCTCGACCGCGACACCGACGGGTACAGCTGAGGGGACACCTGAGGGGACACGTGAGGGGATACCTGAGGGGACACCTGAGGGGACACCTGAGGGGACACGTGAGGGGACACCGGAGGGGACACCGACGGTGATCCCGGGGCCGCCTCCCGCAGCGGCGACGCCACACAGGCCCGCGCCCGCGACCGATCCGCCTCCATCGGCGCTCCCGCTCGAGGCGTCGGTCACGCCTCGCGCGTCGACAGACGCAGCCGCGGTCTGTGCGATGGCCGCGCACTGCTGCTCTCTCGCCGCAGGGCATCCGCCGGAGCGCGCCTGCGCGGCCAACATCGCGTCCTACGAGGAGAGCGACGAGGCCCGCGCGGAGCGCTGCGCCTTCATGATCCGCGCCTTCCTCTCCACGTTCGCGCAGGAGGGCGAGGATCATCCCGACTGCCACTCGCTCTGATCGCTCGCGACCCGCCCCGCGCTATGGTGCGTGCGAGGTCCCACGATGTTGACGATCCTGCTCCGCGGAACCGAGGCCTACGATCGCGCGCTCGCCGCCCTCGCGCACCGCGGTGATGCCGATCTCGCCCGCGTCGAGCCCGAGGTCCGCGCCATCCTCGAGGCCGTGCGCACGCGCGGTGATGCCGCTGTGCACGAGCTGACCGAGCGCTTCGAGCAGCGACGCGCGAGCCCGCTCGTGTGGTCGCGTGAGGCGATCGTCGAGGGCGCGAGGGCCTTCTCCCCCGAGGGCACCGCGATGCTCCGCGAGGCGGCCGAGCGTATCCGGCGCTACCACGAGCGTCAGCTCGATCGCGGCTTTCGCTACGAGGACGAGGGCGTGCTGCTCGGGCAGCGCGTGCGCCCCGCGAAGGCCGCTGGCGTGTATGCGCCGGGCGGCAAGGCTCGCTATCCGTCGTCGGTGCTCATGACGGCGGTGCCCGCGGTGGTGGCGGGTGTGCCGCGCGTGGTGCTCGCGACGCCGCGTCCCACGCCGGAGATCCTCGCCGCCGCGGCGATCGCGGGCGTGCACGAGCTCGTCGACGCCGGCGGCGCGCAGGCCATCGCGGCCCTCGCGTATGGCACCGACTCCGTCGGGCGCGTCGACAAGATCGTGGGCCCCGGCAACCTCTACGTGGCGTGCGCGAAGCGGCTCGTCTTCGGGGTCGTCGACATCGACGGCATCGCCGGGCCGAGCGAGATCCTCGTCGTCGCCGACGATCAGGCGAGCGCGAAGGTCGTCGCGGCCGATCTCCTCTCGCAGGCAGAGCACGACGAGGACGCGTACGCGCTGCTCGTGACCACCTCCGAAGCCAAGGCGCGCGAGATCTCGGACGAGGTCGCGCGACAGCTCGCCGAGCTCCCGCGTCGCGCCGTCGCCGAGGCGTCGGTGCGCGATCACGGCCTCTGTTTCGTGGCGGGTGATCTCGACGAGTGCGCGCGCGTGGCCGATCAGCTCGCGGCCGAGCACCTCTCGCTGCAGGTGCGCGCGCCCGAGGCGCTGTTCGATCGCATCGGCGCCGCGGGCGCCGTGTTCCTCGGGGATCACACCCCCGAGGCCGCGGGTGACTACGCGGCGGGGCCGAGCCACGTGCTGCCCACGGGCGGAGCGGCCCGCTTCAGCTCGCCGCTGGGCGTCTACGACTTCGTCGTGCGCACGTCGATCATCGGCTACTCACGCGAGGCGATCGCGAAGCAGACGGCGCTGCTCACCGGCCTGGCGCGCATGGAAGGCCTCGAGGCACACGCGCGCGCGGTGGAGGCACGGTCGCCGGGCTGAGTTCCTGGAGGGTCCATGCGGACCCTCCCCCGCGAGGCGGGGCCCCCTCCCGCTCCATTCGCTGACGCGAATGCTCCCGCGCGGGGCCCCAGCCCCCGCTTGGGCGCCTCGCGCTACGCTCGGCGGGATCTCGCTGTTCTGTCGGTCCCCGAGTTCCTGGAGGGTCCATGCGGACCCTCCCCCGCGAGGCGGGATCAGGGCGATTCTTCGTCCGACTCCTCGTCGCCCTCCGCGACCTCCGCCTCGCCGCGGAGCGAGCGCAGCGTGCGTCGGACCTCCGGTCGGAGGCATCGCCAGCAGTCGCCCAGGTTGAACATGCCGCAGCCTCGTCGCGGGAGACGATCGAGTCGCTCCACCGCCGGCAGCGCGAGCGGATCGCGCAGCTCGCGGATCGCCCGGAGCGCGTTGCGCTTGCCCGTGCAGCCCTCGGCCATCTCGAGGCGCGCGAGCGAGGTGACGAGGGTCGGTACCGTGCCTTCGGGACGCGCGAGCAGTGACTCGGCCGCGGTGCGTCGCGTCTCGCGCGACTCGGACTCGAGGAGGATCGCGAGGTCGCGCGCGATCTCGGGGGTCATCGGCGGCGCCCCCGCGGCGGTCGTGCCCGGCGGGCTGACCAGCGTCGTGGGCGTCGTGGGTGTCGTGGGTGTCGTGGGTGTCGTGGGCGAGGTGCCGAAGCTCGCGGGGCCGCTCGGCGTGCTCGGCGTGGTGAACGTCGGTGGGGGCACGAAGCCGGTGGGCGGTGGGACGATCGCGGTCGGCGTCGGAGCCGGAGGCGCGTCGCGCGAGAAGAGCGCGCCGAGACCGACGCCAGCGATCACGAGCGTGAGCGCGCCCGCGGCGAGGATGCCGAAGTAGATCGAGCGCGACTGCCGCGCCGCCGGCGGGAGCAAGCTCGCGAGCGGGAGCTTGGTGCTGCTGGACGGTGCGCCCTCGAGGCCCGTGATGCTGACGTGCGGCGCGGGCGCCGCGGCCATGGTGTGCAGGCCGCTCGGGCGCTCGAGCGGGAACGAGCCGCTGTTGGCGCTCACGCGCTCGAGCTGGCGTGCGAGCGCGAGCCTGCGCAGCGTGTCGCGCACCTCCGAGGCCTTGCTCGGTCGATCCTCGCGCTTGGGCGCGAGCAGCCTGAACACCAGCGCGTCGAGCTCGGGGGGCACGTTCGCGACGTACGCGCCGATCGGCTCCACCGGCTGCGTGAGCTGCGAGGTGACGATCGTCGGCACGTCCGAGCCGTGGAAGAGCTCGCGGCCCACCATGCACTCCCAGAGGAGCACGCCGAGCGCATACAGATCCGCGCGCTCGTCGACGCTCTCGCCCAGGGCCTGCTCGGGCGCCATGTAGCCGGGCGTGCCGAGGATCGTGCCCACGCGCGTGAGCTTGCGGGTGCCCGGCCCCTCGGCGGCCTCGTCGCCCACCACGCGCGCCACGCCGAAGTCGAGCACGCGCACGTGCAGGCCGTCGCTCGCGCCCTCGCGGCTCTCGAGCATGACGTTCTCGGGCTTGAGATCGCGGTGCACGATGCGCGCGGCGTGCGCGGCGCTCAGCGCGTCGGCGATCTGCGCGCCCACCTCGCACGCGAAGGCCCAGTCCCGCGCGTGATCGGACATCACGTCGCGCAGGCTCTTGCCGCGCACGAGCTGCATGACGAGGTAGGCGCCGCCCTCGCTCAGCGTGCCGTAGTCGAGGGCGCTCGCGATGTGCGGGTGATCGAGCTGGCCGGAGGCCATGGCCTCGCGCGCGAAGCGCTCGGCGAGCTCTCCGACACCCGCGAATTGCGGCAGGATCACCTTGAGCGCGACCTTCTTCTGGAGCTTGAGGTGCTCCGCGAGCAGCACGGCGCCCATGCCGCCTTCGCCGAGCAGCGCCTCGATGCGATAGCGCCCGTCGATCGTCCGGCCGATCCACGACTCGAACGTGTCGCGCGGCCGCACGTCGCTCTTGGGCCCGTCGTCGGGCGGCGGTGTGGCCGCGTGCGCCTCGAGCGTCTCGCGGTGCGCGTCGACGCCGCCTCCCGCCATGCGCGCGGGGGTGCGGCCGTCGATGGTCGGCGTCTCGCTCACGCGGGGCTCCTCGGCGCGCGCTCGATCACGGGGTCTCCTCGAAGTCGAGGCGGGACACGAGCTCCGAGAGCGCCTCGGCCTGTCGCGCAGTGAGCTTTCGGAATTCCGCGCCGAAGCCGCCCGGCCGCGTCCATCGCACCTCGGCGGGGAGATCGACCGGATCCCACGCCGTCGGGAGCGCGAAGTAGATGCGGATCGCGGCCCCGATCGGCGGTGCGCTCGTGCACGACACGTAGACGCCCCCCATGCCGAGGTCGGAGACCCGGCCGGCCTTCTGGAGCTCCGCGTCTCGCTCGTCGAGACGGAAGCTCACCTTGAGGTCGACCGCGCTTCGCGCGCTACGCCGGAAGTGCGGGTCGTTCATCGTCGGCCCCAGGATACCATCGCGTGCGTGGCGCGCGGGCCCGCGACGCACGTGCGGCCGGTCGCTCCGAGGCGGGTTGCGGAGCTCCGCGCAGATCGTCACCTTCGGCCCCCATGAACGCCCGAATTCCCGTCGCCGAGCGCGGTCCCGAGCGCACCGAGGCCCTGCGTGATCGCCTCGAGCGCGATCTGCTGCGCCGCATGGGGCGCTGCATCACGGACTTCGGGCTCGTCGGCGAGGGCGATCGCGTGATGGTCTGCGTGTCGGGCGGCAAGGACAGCTACACGATGCTGCACCTGCTCGAGCGCCTGCGCCGTCGCTCGCCCGTGAAGTTCTCGATCGTCGCGGTGCACCTCGATCAGGGTCACCCCGGCTACGACGGCGCGCCCCTGCGCCGCTGGCTCACCGAGCACGGCTTCGAGCACCACATCGTGCGCGAGGACACGTACTCGATCGTGGTCGACAAGCTCGGCCCCAAGGACGGCGAGCAGCCGCAGACCTACTGCTCGCTTTGCTCGCGGCTGCGGCGCGGCGTGCTCTACAACGTGGCGCAGGAGCTCGGCGCGAGCCGCATCGCGCTCGGTCACCACCGCGAGGACTCGCTCGAGACCTTGATGCTGAACCTGATGTTCACGGGCTCGATCAAGGCGATGCCGCCCAAGCTCGTGTCCGACGACGGGCGCAACGTGGTGATCCGTCCGCTCCTCTACTGCCCCGAGGAGCACATCGCGCAGCTCGCGGCGATCGAGGCCTTCCCGATCCTCCCATGCGATCTCTGCGGCTCGCAGGAGAACCTCATGCGCAAGCAGGTCAAGAGCCTGCTCGCGCAGATGGAGGCGCTCGCGCCCAAGGCCAAGGAGAGCATGCTCGCGGCGCTGACCAACGTGCGCCCGAGCCACCTGCTCGATCGCGGCCTCTGGGATCGCCTGGGTCTCGACGTGGCGCGCGAGAGCGAAGGGAAGTCGAGCGCCGTCGCGGGCGAGGAATCTGGGGAGCAGAGCGCAGGGCTGGCCGCGCTCCGCACGAGCTACGGCCCCGACGGGACGCGACGTCTGCCGGTGATCGGCAACCCCGACGATCAGGCCGGGCTGTGATCGTGGCTGGACCCCGTCGCATCGCGCTCCTCTGCGCGCTGCTCTCGCTCGGGCTCTCGCTCGGCGCGTGCAGCGGATCGAGCGATGCCGAGCCGCACGAGCGGCCGTCCTCGCAGAGCGCATCGCCCCCGCGTGCCGAGCGCGTCTCCCGGACCGAGCAGGAGATGGGCCTCGATCGGTGCGGCGCGCTGCTCGAGAACCTGAGCCCTGCGAGCACGCCGAGCTTCGCCACGCTCATGCGCGAGTGTGCCGGGCTCTATGCGGTGCGTGAGTGCCGCGATGCGCTGTCGGCGCCCGAGTTCTCGCGGCCCCACGTGCACGAGGTGTGCAGCCACGCGTACTGCGACGAGCTTCGCGCGCCGCGGCCCTCGTTCTGCACGCGGGAGCTGCCGAGCGATGCCGAATTCCTCGAGCAATTTGGCGATTTTTCGGAGGCGGTGCTCCGCCGCGATCTGCGTCGGGTGATGGACGGGGAGGGCGCGAACGAGATCGCCGCGCTCATGGCGCAGCTCATCCGGGATCAGGCCAGCGCGCAGTGATCGCGCGCGACCGCGTCGGGAGCCGGGCCGAATCGACCCGAATTCCGGGCGAATCGAGCCTCCGAAGGCTGTCCGGATCCTGAACGGAGGCGGCAGGCGCGGCCACACCCCATCCCCCGGCCCGGTCTTCGATCGAGCCAGGTTGGCTCGATGCTCGGGCCCCGAGGCGGCAGGGATCGGCGGCGAGCCCGGGCACGCACGCTGCTGGAGTCGGAGGCATGGCCACTCTTCGCCCCGCCCTGCTCGTGCCCGTCGCCGTCGCGCTCGCGGTCGCCTCGCTCGGAGGAGGCGCCTGCCTCGGGACCGACGACGCGGCGATGAGCGAGGACTACGGCTGGGTCGAGTCGCGCCTCTCGGCTGCGGCCCGCCGCGAGCGCGCCGCGCAGATCCGCGACGCGGCGTTGGCCAACGGCATCACGCAGGGCTGGCTCCTCGCGGGCATCGCCGACGCCGAGACGAACATGAGCCACTGCTGGTCGGAGCTGACGTGGGCCTGTCAGGGGCCCAACTCCGCCGACTGCGGCGGCGGGCCCGTGGTCGCGGGCGCGGGCGACGGACCGTGCTCGCTCCGCCAGGGTGGTCTCGGCATGTTCCAGTTCGACGCAGGCACGTTCGACGACACGCTGCGTCGCGAGGGTGATCGCATCCTCTCGATCGCTGGCAACGTCGCGGCCGCGGTGGACTTCACGACCGCGATGGTCGTGCGCTCGTCGCACATCTCGGGCGTCGACACGCGCGAGCAGGCGATCGAGTGGATGAACGGCGTGCGCGTGGGCAACGACCGCTGGGACGCGTGGATCACGACGGTCACGCACTACTACAACGGCTGCTCGCCCTCGGCCTCGTGCTTCACGAGCCGCTACGCGCACTACCGCGACAACACGAGCGGCGTGTACTCCGAGATGGGCGCGGACTTCTGGAACGTGAGCGAGCGCTTCGGCCTCGAGTTCGTCGCGCAGAGCTTCCCGCTCGCGGCCGATCCCTTCCCGCTCGCCGCGGGCGCGACGTTCACGGGCTACCTCGAGCTTCGCAACACGGGCACCGAGACGTGGACGCCGGGCGCGACCTTCCTCGGCACGACCTCGCCGCGCGACGGCGCGAGCGCGATCGCGGGCGCCGACTGGATCTCGCCCAACCGCGCCGCGACCGTGGATCGTGTGGTGCCGCCCGGAGGCACGGGGCGCTTCTCGTTCACGGTGCGCGCGCCCTCGGCCGCGGGCGACTACCCGCAGTTCTTCAACCTCGTGCAGGAGGGCGTCGCGTGGTTCTCCGACGACGGCGGCATCCCCGACGAGTGGATCGAGGTGCGCGTGCAGTCGACGGGCCCCGCGCCCTGCCCGAGCGGCATCGGTGCGACGTGGAGCTGCGATGGCGCGAGCCGCGTGCGCTGCGAGTCGGGCATGGTCTTCCGCGAGACCTGCGCGAGCGCGTGCGTGCCCGACGGCGTGGGCGGCGAGGCCCTCTGCGACGGTGACAACGACGGCTACGCCGCCGAGGACTGCGACGACGCGCGTGTCGAGATCCATCCCGGTGCGACCGAGATCTGCGGCGACGGAATCGATCAGGACTGCGATGGCGAGGACACCGCGTGCAACCCCGAGGATCCCGGCACGGGCACGGGCGGCACCGGCGGAACGGGTGGCACGGGCGGAACCGGTGGCACGGGCGGTACGGGTGGCACGGGCGGCACGGGCGGCACGGGCCGCATGCAGCGTCCGATGACGCTCTCGGGCGGCTGCAGCGTGTCGAGCACCGCGCGCACCTCGAGCGCGCTCGCGTGGCTCACGCTCCTCGCAGCTCTCGTGCTCGCGCGTCGCCGTCGCTGATCGACTCCGCCCGAGCATCTTCGCGCCGCGCGAAGACTCGGAAGTCTCGGCTGCGGGCCTTTGCTCGCGATCGGAGAGCGAAGGAGAAGCTGGGGTTCGTCACCATGCCCTGGCCCAGGGGTCTTCGAGAGCGCCCGCCATTGCCTCCCTCCAGTGTCGCGCGACGAACTGTGCCCACAGGACCACATGGTCTGAATCGCGATAGTGAAACCAAAGGTCCGGGTTTCCGCGGAAGTATCCCTCGGGTTTTGGCGCCCACTCACGGCGCATGCGCTCTGCCTCTGCATGGGCAAGCGCGCCAAGCAGTTCGAGGGCAACTCCTGACATCGGCGCGGACAGCACTCGATTGTGAATCGCCGTGTACTCCTCGACGGCCGCCGGCCCAATGTAGCTGCCGTATCCGTTCCCGTAGTGCTTCGGGGACAGCAGCGACTCACTCACGGCCAACGAGAGGCGAAACTTGCCTCCACGGCCGGGCACAAAGCCGCCTGTGCTCGCCTGGAACACAGCCATTACGTAGACCCCAGCATCCGCCCGAACATGACCGACGGCCCAGCTCGGCCCGGGCCTCAGGTCGAGCCTTTCGCGCAGCGCGCGCGTGAACGCCGTCTTGATCCGCACGGCGGCTATCGGCGAATCACAAAGATCGGCAGGCCCGTCCAGCGGGAAAGATCGTCCCAAGCTCGTTGGCTGCCGGAGTGTGCACTGGACCCAAGCTTCGTCTCGATTCCAGCGAGCGGTGCGCCCGTTCCAGGGTGATAGAGCATGACGTCCATGCGTCGCCGGCCGCCAAAGAAGGGGACTTCGGTTCGCACCAAGAACCCTTCCGCCCGGAGGAAGTCCCCTACTTCGTCCCGAAACAGGTCACCGTTGACTTTGTTCAGGGCAAGTTGTGCCGCCGTACACGCGTTGTGGACCCAGGCGCCGGACTGGCCCACGAAGAAGGTGTCGGCGCCTTCGACGTCGAGGTTGTAGACGAGCTGCTCGCGGCTGATCCACGTATTGCCGTGGACGCGAATCCAGCCACCGGTGGACGTGAAGATCTCGTCGCCGGGGCGTAGCTCGCCAGCAGGGACCCAACCGTCTCGCGGCGCGACTCCGGGCCGAACCGACGACGCTGCCATCGCGCTGACGGAGCTCCGCGCCCAGAATGGATGTTCGCGGGTTGCCTCGATCGTCTCGATCGGCCCGCTCTCGGGGCCGACCTCCAGCGCCACGACGCCGTCCGCCGCATGCACGGTTCGCTCGAAGATGACCTCCGTGCCGGGGCCAAGGGCCGACGGCGCTTCGGCCACGACAGCGTCCGACATCGCCAGCAAGGCGCTGAGCACCAGGAACGCGAGGCGCACTTCGGCGATCACGGGACAAGGGTCGGGCGGCCTTCGACGGCGGTCAACAGGCTCGCGGTGAGATCGCTGTGGCCTGCCCTCACCCGCGCGGCGAGAGAGGGGGCTTCCCCTGATCGCTTCCCCGATGCCGTGAATGGCCATGCCCCGAGCCGCGTGAGGCTTCGAGCATCGTCTCCGAGCACTGGTGCCTCGCCGTGCGCGATCACGCCTCTGCGAATGCCCCCGGCAGGCCCGAGGGGAGATGCGAGCACGGCGACATCACAGTCGAGCAGGGGGGAATGGGGGGAGTTGCCGACTCCCCCTGACCGCGCCGAAGGCGCGAAAAAACCGAGTCGGTGATCGCGCTCAGCGGTGGAGGAAGATCGGGTTCGTCACGCCGAAGGGGATGCGATCGCGCAGCACCGTTTGGACGCACGGCGCACTCTCCCGCCGTCCCGCACGCCGCCGACACCGCCCCAACGAGCGGGGCCGCGCAGCGACAAGCTCCCCGAGCGCGAGATCCGCCAGAGTTGCTCCAGGCCGCATCTGTCTCAGTCTTCGCTGGTTCGTGTAATGAGGTCATCGGTGCCGGAGTGAGGATGCTCTGTCAATGCGAACCGGCGCGCGACACGTTCGTGCCTTGGGTCGTCGACGGGCCGCCCTGCGTCGTCGAGGTCCAAGAACTGTGGCCGGCGAGCAAGCTGTGCTGCCGCGTTCCACCCCGCGGGTGGTGGCTCCATGGTCGAGGCCCAGGGGCACCCGCGCTCGACCCACCGCGCATGTGCCATCTCCACCGCGAACCGCGTGCAGTCTTCGTAGCCGAACTCTGTCCCGCAACAGGGGCAGATGGAGTGACTGGGTGTCGTGCCGTCGGCTCCCCATGGTGGAAACCCACCCAGATCGAAGCCGCACACGAAGCAGCGATGAGAGACTTCCATGTTCAGTGCGAGAAGAGAAAGTAGTCGAGGTTGCTGGCCCACCCGTGCTGTGCAGGATTCGGAACGTAGTAGCTGCTTGGAGTGCCGTCGGCTGCGAACACTCCGAACCGCTCAGACGCCGAGTCGAAGACAACCACTTGCCCGTTGGGCCGTGTTCGTGTCGCGAAGTTCCCTCGATTGCGAAAGAAGTCGTGCGCACCGCGGACGTAGTCAGTTGCGTTCTGGTACTCGGGAAAGTCGGCGCCGTGCTTCAGCCAATGATTGAACGCGTTTCGCGGACCGCTGCCCACCTTGCCAGGCGACCAACACGCGTTGTGGACCCAGGCGCCGGACTGGCCCACGAAGAAGGTGTCGGCGCCTTCGACGTCGAGGTTGTAGACGAGCTGCTCGCGGCTGATCCACGTATTGCCGTGGACGCGAATCCAGCCACCGGTGGACGTGAAGATCTCGTCGCCGGGGCGTAGCTCGCCAGCAGGGACCCAACCGTCTCGCGGCCCGCTTCCGGGCCGTGACGTCGACGACGCTGTCAGCGCGCTGGCGGAGCTCCGCGCCCAGAATGGATGTTCGCGGGTTGCCTCGATCGTCTCGATCGGCCCGCTCTCCGGGCCGAGCTCCAGCGCCACGACGCCGTCCGCCGCATGCACCGTTCGCTCGATGACGACACGTGCCGGCCTGACAGCCTCGGTCGGAATCGAGGCGCCGAGAGCACCTCCGGGCGTCGCGAACAACGCAGCGAGCGCAACGCAAGCCCAGCGTAGCGTGGCAATCACGAGACGAGCTTCGGCCGGGAGCTCATCGGCCGTCAACGGCCTCACGACTTACGACTCGTCCGCCAGTCCGCTGTCCCCACGGAGGCGCCACGAGTCCTCGCAGTGACGACAGCCGCTCACCTGCGCGCGCGCCGCAGCGCGTCGTGCGCCGACTCGAAGAGGGCCGTGAGCTCCGGCCCACGAAACGTCGGCGACGGCGGCGAGCACGCCTCGATGGACGTGTGGGCCTCGCGGATCCATGGGCGTGATCAGCGACAACCAGATCTGCCGGTCAGCGACAACTAGGTCTGCCGCTCGATCCGCCGTGCGGACGGCCCGTTGGGAGGGGCTGGGCCAGGAGAATCGATCCCGCGCTCGAGAGGCCGCGCATGGTCACCGACGAGCGGGATCCGCTTTGCTGAGGAAGAAGCGGATGGAAGGCATGACAGACGAGGCCGCAGGCGCGGCCACAGGGATGAGCGAGCGGACGCGCGGACGTGGCAGCGAGGCCCGTTGCCGTCGCAGACGAAGACGCCGCGCGAGCGTACGACACGCGCGAGGATCCGTTCGCCGACATCTGGTCGAGCGAGGTGGAGCCGCTGCTCGTACCCGACGAGGACGGGGCCCTGAGGCCGAGACGGTGTTCAGCGAGCTCGAGCGGCGACACCGCGGCCGGTTCGTCGCGGGTCAGCTCCGGACGCTGGGCGTGTTCGCGGGTGCGACGACGGTCACGGCAGAACTGCGCCTTCCGCGAGTCCGCTCTCGACTCGCAGTCGCCATGAGTCCTCCCAGTGCCGAAGCCCCCGCGCCCGGACGAGCGACTCCTCGTAGGGTCGGCCCAGTGCCCTCTGAGCCACGGCCCGTTGCACCCAGGCAACCGCGTAGTCCGGCATCGTGTTGCATGCGTGGCTTGCGCGCTCGAGCGCTTGCTCGGGCAGTCCAAGCAACATCGACACGCGAGACGCCGCCTCCCAGATGAGACCGCTGGTCGGGTACGTCCCCATCGCTGTCGTGCACTCGTCGAGCGCCACGTCTCGCATCTCGCCGTCCCCGGTACCGACGCCGTCCACCAACGACAGAATTGTGCGATAGCTCATCGCTTCGTCCCATCGCGTGCGGTCACCGGTCAAGTCCACGGCATCCCAGTGCGAGGACGTGTACCGAAACCGTCTCCAGTTCGGCGGACACAGAGCCCGCGTTGCCACCGCCTTCTCAAGCTCAAACAGCACGTCGGCGTTCGCAGAAGCCTCTTGTGCAGGGAGAGCGGCAACGTCCGTGTTCTCGTTGACGGGGCGCCCAAGGAACCTCGATGCATCGGAGTCGAGCTCAATCAGCGAGGCATATCGTCCGACCAGGCGCGGCCAGGACTGTTGGTTCCGGAAACTCTGCGGTGTTGGTTCCGGAAACTTTGCGGTCTCCGGGTCCATCCTGATCTTGGTCGCCGCTGATGTCAGCAGCGATGTGCTTCGTTCGCATCGAGGGGCCGTCCAGGCG
>JAIBCE010000209.1 GCA_019694315.1 Sandaracinaceae bacterium | reverse complement strand
GCCTCCGCAAGCCTCCACGGAGCCTCCGCAAGCCTCCACGGAGCCTCCGCAAGCCTCCACGGAGCTTCCGCAAGGCTTCGACGACGCAGACGGAGGCTTCGGCTTCGAGAGGCTCGATCGCGCGGAGGCGTCGATCGCTCCGTCCGAGCTCCGCCTCCTGCCGCCCGATCCGTGCATGCGCCTCACGCTCGCGCTCTCGGAGCTCGATCGCCAGGAGGCCCGAGCGAGCTGCCTCGCGAGCGTGCGCCTGGCGAACCGACAGGATCGCATCGACGAGGGAGTGTTGCTCCTCGGCTTCGGCGTGCTCAGCGCGATCGCCGGCGGCGTGATGACGGGCGTGGCCCTCACCGACGGCAACGATCTCCTGCTCTCGGCGGGCCTGGGGACGGCCGGCTGGGGAGTGATCAACGCGGCCTTCTCGGCCGCGCTCTTCGACCTCACGGGCAGCGGGCTGCGCGACATCGAGGACGATCGTCACCTCACGAGCGAGGCGCTGCTCCGGGCGCGCGACGAGGCCGCGGCGGCGCAGGATCAGACCGCGGCGATCATCGCGGTCAACGCCGGGCTCGACATCGCGTACATCGCCACGGGCCTGCTCCTCTACTTCCTCGGCGAGGCCGCGCGTCCGCGCGACGCGTTCCTCGTGGGCTACGGCCTCGCGATGACGGTGCAGGGCGGCGTCTTGCTCGCGTACGACGGCGTCACCTGGGGCTTCGCGGCCGACCGGGCCTCGCGGCTGCGCGCGCTGCTCCGCGACTGAGGGCCCGCGTGAAGGCGAGTGACGCGGGCCCCGAGCCGTCTCGCGTCGGGGACGCGGAGGCCGCTCGATTGCGGGTAGAGTCGCCGCCATGAGCGTGCGTGATCGTGTGTCTCCCGAGGAATGGCAGATCCGACTCGACCTCGCGGCGGCCTATCGGCTCGTCGCGGACTTCGGCTGGACCGACCTCGTCTTCACCCACATCTCGGCCCGCGTGCCGGGGCCCGAGCATCACTTCCTCATCAACCCGTACGGGATGCTCTTCGAGGAGATCACCGCCTCGAGCCTGGTGAAGATCGACCTCCACGCGAACATCGTGCTCGACACCGGCTATCCGGTGAACCCGGCGGGATTCACGATCCACTCCGCCGTGCACGAGGCGCGCGAGGACGCGAAGGCCGTGCTCCACCTGCACACGCCCGACGGCACGGCCGTCTCGACGCTGCGGCAGGGCCTCTTGCCGCTGAACCAGACGGCGCAGCTCGTGATCGGCGAGCTCGCCTACCACGACTACGAGGGCGTCGCGTTCGACCACGCCGAGAAGCCGCGCCTGCAGCGAGATCTCGGCCAGAAGAACGCGATGCTGCTCCGCAACCACGGCACGCTCACGCTGGGCGAGAACGTCGCTTCGGCCTTCACGCGGATGTACTTCCTCGAGCGCGCGTGCACGATGCAGGTGCGCACGCTGAGCCAGCTCGGCCCCGATCGACAGCTCCACGAGGCCGAGCCGGCGGTGATCGAGAAGAACGTGGCGATCGGTGCGAGCGGCGTGTCGGCGGCGAGCCAGTTCCTCGTGTGGCCGGCGCTCCTTCGTCGCCTCGAGCGCGTCTGCCCCGACTACAAGAGCTGACTGCGAGTCGCGTCACCTCGACGAAGGAGACGCGAGAGGAGCGCCTCGCCCCGTCGGGCACGGATCGCGGCCTCGTCGAGCACCACGCCGTCGTCTCGTGCGACGAGCTCGGGGCAGAGGGGCCGCTCTCGGCCCGCCCTCGGCTTGTTCGTGTCGAGCCACTCGAACGCTCGTCCATCGGTGACGAGCACGTGGCGCGCATCGGAGGAGACGCGGAGCTGACCGACGAGCTCGCCGGTCCGCGTGTCCACGAACGTGATGCCGCCGCCGATCGTGAGCGCCACGATCTCCTCGCCCGGGCCGAACGCTGCGCCCATCCCGAGCGCGAGGTCGATCGCGAAGAGCGCGCTCGGCTCCGCCGACAGGCGTGGCCCGGCACAGGCCGCGACCACCACGCTCGGGTGCTCGAGATCGTGCACGGCGACGACGCCGTCGCGATGCCACGCCACGAGCCGTCGCCCCGAGGGCGAGAACGACACCGAGGCCACGGGGGCCTCGCTCGCGTGGGGCAGCGCGCCTCGCTCGACGAAGCCCTCCACGTCGATGCGCGTGAGGTGGCTGTCGTGCGCACGAACGATCGTGCCGCCCGACGGATCGACGAAGAGGCTGCCCTCTGCGGGGAGCCGCGCGACGCACGCGTCGGCCGCCCCCAGCGCCTCCGCGCGAAGGACGCGCCCGTCGAGCAGGTGGATCCACGCGCGCCCGTCGGGCCTGCCGTGGAAGAACCGCAGCGGCGCGAGCTCCGAGAGCGCGAGGTGGAGCGAGGGCGCGCCGTGTCGCGGGTCGCGGACCTCCGCGACCTTCTCGTCCCACGCGAACACGAAAGCCCCCGCCGTCGTCGCTCGCTCGACGGACCTGAGGAGCGAGACGGGCTTGGCCTGCCCCGCGAGCAGCGCGCGCAGCGACGGACCGACGAGCGCGAGATCTCCGCCGGACATCGGCAGGATCTCCTCGGCCACGCCACCCACACGCACGACCCTGCCCTCGTCCGCGTCGATCCGCACGAGCGCCCGATCGCTCGAGACGAGCAAGCGAGCTCCGTGCTCCACGCCCACCGCGCGCGCCTCGAAGCCGCGCTCGGTGACGAAGAGCTCCGCCCGATCCGAGAGACGCCGGATCCGGAGACACTCCGCGTCGGCATCGAGCAGCGCGATCCACCCTGCATCGAACGAGACGAAGCCACCCCCCGTCTCGATCCCGAAGTCCACCGTCGGGCCGCCGGCGATCACGAGGCGCCCATCGCGATCGAGCACCCAGGGCCGACCGCCCACGAGCCCCACCGAGCGCACCGTCGACGCGGCCGCGAGGACCTCGCGCGCCTTGCCCGACGCCAGGTCCATCACGCCCACGCGGTTGCGGCGCGTCGCGAACACCACACACGCCCCGTCGTCGCCGACGACGAGCGGGCCCGCCGCGCCCAGGAGCGCATCGGGGATGGGCCACCTCACCCCCGCGGGCCACGCGGACACGCTGCTCGCACCTCCCCACACGAGCGTTCCGTCGGCCCCGACGGCCGCATCCGCGACGCCGACGTGGCGCTGCGCCGCGACCCGCGCCTCCTCGCTCCCATCGGCGCTCCGGAGCACGTGGAGCGACGAGCCCTGGGGCTCCCGCGGATCGTGCACGTGCACCACCACGCGACCGCCGCCGGCATCGACGAGGCTCACGCGCTCGAACACCCGCTCCCAGATCCGCGCGCCCGTCGTGGCTCGATGCGCGACGATGCGACGATCGTCGCCCACCACGACCACATGGCCGTCCACGGCGATCGACGTCACGCCCGACTGCGCGTCGGACGGCGCCTCGAACGAGGCCACCTCGGTCCAGCGTGACGTCTCGATCACCACGACGCGGTGCCCGCTGCGCGGCGCACCGGCCTGGACGATCGCGAGGTGACCGCCCTCGAGCTCCGCAGCGGCGATGCACCGACCGAGGTGAGCCGCGAGGCTCAGCGACGTGCTCATGCGCCGAGCGTGGCGCCTCGTGGCACCGATCACCAGCGGCGCTCGATCCGCCTCGCGCTCGGCTCCACACGAGTGGCGCGTGCGCTCGGTGCCGTTCCCCCGGAGCGCCGTACTCAGGGCGTGGTCGCCATCCACTCGAGCTCGAGGAAGAACGTCGACTCGCCGTCGCGGCCGTCGGCGATCACGCGCACGCGGTAGAGCACACCTGCCGCGTCGTGGACGAGCACGCCCTCGCCCATGCATGCCGGCGTGAAGCTCCCCGCGGTGTTCACGCCGCAGAGCACGTTCGAGATGCCCACCCACGTGCACGACGAGCCCATCTCGGCGAGCGACGCGAACCGCGCGGTGCTCGCGCCCGGCGAGTCACCGAACCAGCAGAAGCCCTCGCCGCCCCTCGTCGAGAGGCCGATGAAGCGGCCGAGGTAGGCCTCGACGTCCGCGCCCCACGCCGGCTCCACCTCGCGCACCTCGCCGTCGGACAAGCGCAGGCCCTCGCACCGACCGAGGCCGGTGCAGCGGAGCGTCGTGTGACAGGGCGCGCGCGTGGGGTCGCAGCTCGCGGCGGCGTCCACCGACGGGGCGTCTGCCGAGCCGCCCGCGTCGCCACCGACGTGCGTCGCAGGACCGCAGCCCACGACACTGGCGAGCGCGAGGCCGAGGGCGAGGGCGAGAAGGGGCGACGTCGAGCGGGACATGAGACCTCCGAGGGCTCGAGTCTGCAGGAGAGGGGCCTGTGCGGCAGTGCACAACCACGCACGATCGTCGTGCACGAATCCACAAGACGGGCGTTCCCGCGTCGACGTCGACACGGGGCGCGTCGGCACGCATCCTCCGCGCATGTCGGTCTCGAGCGCTCCCGATCCTCTCGTGGCGATCCGCGCGGTCACGCGCGAGCTCGTGGACCGCATGGCGCGCGATCTCATGATCGGCTTCTTCTTCGCCAAGGTCGACCCCACGCGCCTCGCAGAGCTCGAGTACCAGCACGCCGCGCGGACGCTGGGCTTCGAGGTGCCCTACGAGGGGCGCCCCCTCGAGGCCGCGCACTTCCCCCGGCGGATCTTCGGCGGGCAGTTCGATCGCCGCATGGTGATCCTCCGCGAGGTGCTCGCGAAGCACGACGAGCTGTCGCCCGCGCTCCGCGACGCGTGGCTGGCGCGGAGCGCGGAGGAGCGTGATCGCGTGGTGGTCCGAGGAGCGCCCGACTGCGGGTGAAACGCCCGTCAGCGCTCGCCCTCGCGCCGTGCGCGCAGCCAGGCCGCGTAGGCGCGCGTGAGCTCGGGCAGCAGCTCGGCCACGGCCAGCGGCGTCAGCTCCCCCACGCGGAGCTCCTCCCCGGTCTCCTTCGTGAGCACGAGCTCCGGTGAGCTCCCGGGCACGAGCTCGACGTGCTGTGCCACCACCACGTGGCCCCCGAGCGCCATCGTGATCGGCGTATCCGCCTCGGCCACGAGCTCCACGGGGACCCGCGCGACGACCAACCCCAGGGCGCCGAGCACGGAGGCCACGGCGACGAGAGCGAAGCAAACGGCGCCATCGTGGGGAGCTCCGTGCGCGGCGACGAGGCACAGCGCCGTGACGAAGAGCGTGACGACCCCTGCGAGCCAGCCCGCGAGGCGGCGGGGTGCGCTCGCGCGCAGGTGGACGAGGAGCCGGGACGGGCGCGATCCGGGGCGTGCGCTCGAGCGATAGTCGGCATCCGGCGACGCGACGTCCGCCTCGATCAGCTCCACGGCCCCGGGCGCGAGAGCGCAGGCGCAAGCCACGATCGCGTCGAGGCCCGCCCGAGCCTCCGACACCGACGACGTGGGCGCCGAGCGCGTCCAGCACGACTCGCGCATGACCACATCGAGCTCGCTCAGCGCGTCGCTGTCTCTCTCTCGCGCTCTGCTCTGGGTCGAGGGCGACACCACGATCGAACCGCCGATCGACGAGGGCGATTCCGCGACGAAGCTTCGGTCGACCCGCGAGAAGCTTCTGATGGCCAGCCCGAAGCTTCGGGCTCGGCCACGAGAAGCACTGCGCCTCGTGCTCGCGACCGACCTCGGCGCTCGCTTCGCGTTTGACTCGGCGGGCCGATCCCGTTCTGCTCGGGATCGTGCGCCCCAGGCCGACGTCCCCCCTCCCTCACGCTCGCGCCCTCGGTGCGCTGGGCGTCGTGCTCACGCTCGCAGGCTGCGAGGGTCGCCTGATCTCCTCCACGCCGAGCGACGGTGGCACGCGGCCCGACGCGAGCGCCCCGCTCGATGCGCGCTTCGTCGTGCCACCCGATGCGTGGGCGCCGAGCGGCGTCGATGCGGCCTTCTGCGATCCTGGCGACGAGCGCGCCGGCGCCGTGTACTACGGCACGCGCGAGGACACGACGCTCATGCTCACGCCGGGCCAGGTGCTCGCGATCGTGCGCGTCGAGCTCGACTCGGGCGGCCTCTGCTCCGGCCTCGTGATCGCGCCGCGCTGGGTGCTCACGGCGGCGCACTGCGAGGGCGGCTCCGGCAACGTGTCGGCCGGCGCCGACCCCGATCGGCTCGATCACAGCGTGCCCTTCTCGCGCTCGATCACGCACCCCAGCCTCGATCTCATGCTCCTCGAGCTCGACGCCGACGCGACGAGCGCGGTGCCCGGCCTCACGCCGGTGCCCGTGTACGGCGCCTCGCTCGCGGGCTTCGTGGGCCGCACCGCCGAGGGCTCGGGCTACGGGCAGACCGAGAGCGGCGGCGTGGGCTCACGACGCTTCACCGCCGAGCCCGTGGTCGACGTCTCGTCGCAGTTCGTGTCGGTCGATGGCGAGGGACGACACGGCCTCTGCTTCGGAGACTCCGGCGGCCCGCTCATGGTGCGCGAGAGCGGGCAGGTCTACGTGATCGGCGCCCTCTCGAACGGCGATGGCTCGTGCGTGGGCGTCGACAACTACACGCGTGTCGATCAGGGCCGTGCGTGGATCGAGAGCAACGTGGGGCCCGTCGATCCACCGCCACCCGATCCCTGCATGGGCGAGACGCTCGCGGGCCGCTGCGAGGGAACGACCGCGATCTGGTGCGAGGGCTCGACCATCAAGCGTCGCGCCTGCGGCACCTGCGGCCAGCGCTGCGGTGTGGTCGCGGCCGTCGGCGGCGCGTACTGCCTCTGACCTCGACGCGCGTGACCCCCGGCCCCGACATCGTCGTCTCGAAGCTCCGCAAGGAGTACCGCGTCGCCAAGCGCGAGCCCGGCTTCGCTGCCGCGTTCCGCGCGCTCTTTCGTCGCAGCTACGAGAAAGTCGTGGCCGTCGACGACATCGACTTCCACATCGCGGCGGGCGAGCGCGTGGGCTTCCTCGGCCCGAACGGCGCGGGCAAGACCACCACGCTGAAGATGCTCGCGGGTCTGCTCCATCCGACCTCGGGCTCGTGCACGGTCTCGGGCTTCGTGCCGCGCGAGCGACGGACGGCCTTCCTCGAGTCCGTGACGCTCGTGCTCGGACAGAAGCAGCAGCTCCTCTGGGATCTGCCGCCCGTCGACACCTTCGAGCTCAACCGCGCCATCTACCAGATCCCTCGCAAGGACTTCGACGCGCGCGTCGCCGAGCTCGTGACGCTCCTCGATCTGGGCGACCTCGTGAACAAGCCCACGCGCGAGCTCTCGCTCGGAGAGCGCATGAAGTGCGAGCTCGTGGCCGCGCTCCTGCACGGCCCTCGCGTGCTCTTCCTCGACGAGCCCACGATCGGCCTCGACGTGACGATGCAGGCGACCGTGCGCGACTTCGTGCGTGCCTACAACGAGCGACACGGCGCGACGCTCGTGCTCACGAGCCACTACATGGAGGACGTGCTCGCGCTCTGTCCGCGCATCCTCGTCATCGACAAGGGTGCGCTGAGCTACGACGGATCCGTCGAGGCCCTCGTGAGCAGGGTCCGTCCCGACAAGCGCATCACGGCGCGCCTGGCCAAGCCAGTGGAGCGCGCGGATCTCGAGCGATTCGGGGTGATCATCGCGCACGAGCCGACGCGCGCCGTGATCTCGGTGCCGCAGGCCGAGCTCGCAGAGCGCGCGCAAGCGATGCTCGCGTCCTTGCCGCTCCTCGACTTCGAGGTGGCCTCCGCGCCGCTCGAGGAGGTGCTCTCCGAGCTCTTCGCGCGCACCCGCGCCGCCCGCGAGAGCGCATGAGCCCGCGCACGATCCGAGAGCGCACGCTCGCCGCCCGCTTCCGCGGCCTCACCGCGCTCCCCACGATGATGCGCATCGGCTTCCACGAGGCGATGGCGTATCGCGCCGAGCTCTTCGTCTGGATGCTCACGACCACGATGCCGCTCGTCATGCTGCCGCTCTGGCTCGCGGTCGCCGAGACGGGCCCCGTGGGCGGCTACGACGGAGACCACTTCGTCGCGTACTTCCTCGTGGCCTTCGTCGTCCGTCAGCTCACCGCGGTGTGGGCCAGCTACACCCTCAACTACGAGGTCGTGCACGGCACGCTCGCGATGCGCCTCATGCGACCGGTGCACCCGTTCTGGTCCTATGCCGTCGAGAGCCTCTCGGCGATCCCCTTGCGGCTCGTGATCGCGCTGCCGGTCTCGCTGATCGTGCTCGTCGTCACCGCGGGACGGCACCTCCCGAGCGATCCCGCCGTGATGCTCCTCGGCCTCCTCGCGATCGCTGGCGCGTGGTGCATCGCCTTCTTCGCCAACGTCGCGATCGGCGCGCTCTCGCTCTTCACGCAGTCGAGCCTCAAGCTCGTCGACGCGTGGCTCGCTGGCTACTTCGTGATGAGCGGCTACCTCGTGCCGCTCTCGCTCTTTCCGCCGGCGATCCGCGATCTGCCGAACTGGCTCCCGTTCCGCTACCAGCTCGGCTTCCCCGTGGAGCTCTGGACGGGCGCGCTCGATCGCGACGCGGTGTTCGTGCAGCTCGGCGCGCAGTGGTGCTGGGTCGCGACGCTCGCGTGCCTGGCCGCGATCGTGTGGAACCGAGGCCTCGCGCGCTTCTCGGCCGTGAGCGGCTGAGCCACGGGCACCCTCGGAGACGGCTCGGGCGCGGCTCAGCGGCGCTTCGTTCGCGCGGCGCGCGGCCTCGTCGACTCGTGGCCCGCGACCCTCATGCCGAGCGACTCCGCGAGCAGGACGGCGCTCTCCACGGAGATGCGCAGCTCCTTCACGCGGTTGCGCTGAGGATCGACGAACGCGCCCTGCGCCCTGCCGAGATCGGCCTTGCCGAGGCTCGAGCCCTCGAAGATCGCGCCGGTGAGATCGCAGCCCGAGAGATCCGCCTCGACGAGATCACACTCCACGAAGCTCGTCGCGCGGAGGTTCGAGTCGAGGATCTTCAGCTTCCGCAGGTTGGTGCGGCGGAACACCGCGTACTCGAGGTTGCACTCCTCGAAGCGCACGTCCGGGTTCGCAGCCAGATCGGTGAAGTCGATGCCGAGCAGCTTGCACCGACGCAGCGTCACCCCCGAGAGCACGAGGCCCGCGGGATCGGCCCGCGTGAGATCACAGTCCTCGAGGACGCAGTCTTCGAGCCGCGTGCGGCGCCAGCGGGTCTCGAACAGCTTCGAGCCGCGCAGCGTACAGCGGTAGAGCTCCTTGCCACCCAGATCGAGGCCCTGCGCCTCGAGGGCCGTGAAGTCCTCGCCCTCGAGGTCGTTCTCGTGCAAGAGGTGCTCGAGCGTGCTCATGCCGGGCGGATAGCACGGAGCGACGCGACCGATTCTGGAGCGCAACCGAGACTGGTACCCTCGGAGGATGACTTACTCCTTGCGAACCGAGACTGCTGAGGCACCCCGCGCGCGAGCGCAGAAGAGCCTCGTCGTTGCGATCGCGGCCAGCGGCGCGTGGCTCCTCTCGGCCTGTGGCCTGGTGCTCGACGCGAGCCCACACAACGATGCGGGCAGAGCGAGCCCCGACGCAGCGGCAGACCCGATCGATGCGCACCAGCTCGCAAGCGATGACGCCTACGTGCCCCCCGGCGCCGACGCGAGCTTCCCGGACGCGATCGTGCCCGAGCCCGACGGTGGCAGGCCGCCGCTGCCGGATGGCGCCATCGATCGCGACGCGTCGTCGCTCATCGACGCCGGGCCCTCGTGCTCCGCTGCAGACCTCGATGCCGATGGCTGGAGCGAGTGCGACGGCGACTGCAACGACGCCGACGACACGATCTTCCCAGGCGCACGGATGCGGTGCGGCGATGGCGTGATCAACGACTGCGCGATCGCCGATCCGACCTCGCCGGTCGACGAAGCAGAGTGTCGCGGCCTCTACGTCGCTACGTGGGGTGACGACACCGCGCCGGGAACGCCCGAAGCGCCGCTCGCGACGATCAACCGCGCCGTGGAGCGCGCAGCGAGCCTCCCCACGACCGATCGGCTGATCCACGTGCAGTCGGGCGACTACATGGAGGACGTGATCACGCAGAACCAGGTGGAGGTGTGGGGCGGCTTCGACGACCGCTGGCGACACGTGCCCAGCGAGGTGCTCACCAAGGTGCACACCACCACTGCGACGGGCGTCCAGGTCCGCGCCGACACCATGGCGCTCCGAGACCTGTCGATCTCGCAGGACGGAACAGAAGTGGCGACGCACATCGCCGCCGTCACCATCGAAGCGACGGCGACCGTCGTCCTCGAGCACTGCACCATCACGGTCTCTGATCTCGTCCACGCGAGCGACACGCTCGTCGGCATCGATCTCGTGCGCGACGCCGGCCCCTCCTTCGTCGATACGAACGTGGTGGTCGCGGCGAGCGCGCCGACGGTGGTCGGTGTGGACGGCACGGACGGTGCGCGTCCCTACGTACGTGGCCTCGACGTGCGCGCGGCAGGCTCCACGGGAACCGCGGTCGGACAGGGCACCTTCGGCATGCGGCTCACGTCGGGCGCGCTCACGGCCGATCACCTCTCGATCTCGGTCGGCAGCGCCATGCGCGTCGCCGTGGGCCTCGAGCTCAGCGTGCTCACCACGAGCCTCTTCGCCGTCCAGGTCGACGCGGACCCGGAGCTCCCGACCGTCTTCGGCATCCGGGTCAACCGCACGGCCCTCCAACTCGAGCGCGCGAACGTCGTCTTGAGCACGCATACCGACGCTGGCGTCGCGATGGCGATCTCGAACCCGACCGGCGCGAGCCGCGTGGTGAACAGCGTCTTCTTCGCGGGCTCGGGACCACGCCAGGTCGCGCTCTCGCTAGAGGGCTCCATGCCTGCCGTCGGCGCGACGCTCGACGTCGACAACAACGTGCTCGATGCGGGCGAGGGCAGTGACTCGCTGACCATCGCGCTCGATGTCACGGGCATGGTCACGGTGACCTTCGGCCGCTTCTTCAACAACGTCCTCCTGTCCCGGGGCGTCACGGCCTTCGGTGTCCGCCTCGGCATGGCCTCGCTCGTGCCGCTCGCCTTCGACCACAACGCGATCGACGTCGGTGCCACGAGCGCGAGCCACATCGCCTACGGCATCGGAACCGCGGCCACGAGCGTCCCCGGCCTCCATGGACTGCTCTCTGGCTGCGGCCTCCCCTCTGCGCCGGGCGACTACCACCTCCCTTCGGGCTCGGAGTGCATCGATCGCGGCGCCCCCCCGCCGGAGGCTCCGCTCCTCGACTTCGAGGGCGAGGTGCGCGACGCGACGCCCGACATCGGCGCGGACGAATTCGGCGGCGTGCTCCCCACGCCGTGAGCGTACGCAGCGCGCGTCGCGAACCATGCCATCGGCCGCTCGTTCTCTGCGGCACGACGGTTGCTCGACGCGACACAGGCCCCTGTTCATCGAGCTCATCAACCCCACTCGGACGAGTTCATGACCCAGCTCAGCGCTTCCTCGCGGTTCCATCGTGCACACGTCGCCGTATGCCTCGTGCTCGGGCTCACCGTCGCTGGCTGTCCAAGCTCGACGCCCGCCGACGCCGGCGAGAGTGACACCGACCCCGTGCTCCTCGACGCAGGCCCGGCCGACGCGGCCGAGCCCCCCGGCGACGTCATCTACGGCCTCATGGACGCGCCCTCTCCCGTGATGGAGGACGCACCTCGGCCGAGCGGGCGCTTCGACTGCGAAGGTGGCTATTGCGAGGAGGGCGAGGTCGGCTTCGTGCTCGTCGGCACCGCGCCCATCGACGCCGCCGTCGGCCCCGACGCGGGCCCCACCGACGACGCCAGCACGCCGGATGCGGGACGCCCGCACGCCGCCGAGTGCAGAGCCATCCCCGCGGAGTGCCCGCCGCTCGAAGACTGCTTCGGCTCCCGCTGCGATGTCTGGCGCGGCTGCTTCCACGCGCCGTGCACGGACGTCCTGATCTCGGACTTCGGCCGTCGCTTCCAGTGCGCGAGCTGATCCGCGACGCGCAGCACACGCGGTGAGGCGCGAGGTCAGTCGCACACGCCTTGCGCGCAGACCGCACATGCGGGGCCCGGGACGTCGTGGAGGAGCATGCACAGCGTCACCGGCGCCGGTCTCTCGGGATCGAACTCCGCACATGCCGACGCGACCACCTGACACGCCGAGTCGCGGCCGAACGCCACGAGCGCACGCCGCTCGCGGACGGGGCCGAGCGGACGAGACATCGGCATCGCGACGTCGATGAACTGGACGCTGCGAGGCGCTCCGAGCGCGAGGACCTCGGGATCGTCCGGCGTGAAGGGACGCGCCCGGATGTCCGAGGGGCTGGCGTCGACGCCGTCCGGGGGGGGATCGCACCTCACGAACGTGCCCGTCGGGCAGCGTCCGACGTACTCGCGCAGCTCGATCACGCGCTCGCGTGGCTCCGATCGCGAGGTCGAGACGATGCTGAAGTCGACGGGGCGATCGCAGCCCAGCACGGCGCCGAGCAGCGCGGTGGCCCCGACGATCCCGGCCCGAGTGGTGGCCACCCGCGTCACGGTCCGAACGTGGAGAGAGGGTTGAACTCGCAACTGCCAGACATCCCACACCGGTGGCCAGGTGAGCAGTCCGCGTCCGCGTAGCAGCTCCCGGCCGAGGGCGCGGCACGACAGCTCCCCAGTGTGCTCTCGGTCGCAACCGCCTGGCAGATGGCACCGTAGCAGTGAACGCCGACCCTCCCGGCCGAGCAGTCCGCATCATCGAAGCAGCTGTCCCGGCCACAGTCGGGAGGTGCGAACGCGCGGGGCAAGCGGCGCGACGCTCGCAGTCGCTTCGTGTCGTGGTGTCGGCATCGTCGCAGACCTGGACTCGCTCGCGAGAGGCCATGTCGCACTCGGTCGTGGTCGGAAGGACTCGGGCGGGTCGATCAGATGGGAGGGGACAAGCCTTGTTGGGGTTCTCTACCGACGCGAGCAGATCGACAGCCCGCTGCTGGTCCAGCAGTACTTGCTCTGGCGACCGCAGCTCTCCTCGACGACGACGATCGAGCTACCGATCTGGGATAGGTGGCCATACGGTGGTCTCGGCGCTTGCGGAGTGAGCACCGAGGACGTCGTCCCGACTCCGACACGGCTCTGGCTGGTTAGGAGCGTGCAGTGCTCCGACGACCCGGAGTTCGGTTCGGAAGTGCGGGCCCGTCTGCATGCCTTCGCCGAGGATGGCTCCGACGTGACTCCGCCGGAGGGGATCCCTTTGGCGCGCGTGATGTGGAGCCAGGAGGTTAGCTCCACGTTCCAAGCGCACGCCGATGGCGGTGTCAGCTACCTGTCGATGGACCGCGGCAGCGATGGCACGGAAGAGGAGGCGTTGCACTGGGTCCGGCGCAGTCCGAATGGAGATGTGGTCGCTCGATCGCTCGCGCTTGCAACGAGCGCGGAGCTCGAGGGGAGTGGGAACGTCTGGTTGCGTTCCGATGGGAACGCCGCGCTCTTGTATGCGCATCTTCCATCCCTGTCCTCCGCCATCTTCGCGAGGTTCGAGCCCGACGGCGAAATTGCATGGTCCTACCGGTTCGACGGGCTCGTGGCGAACGACGAGGGGACGCGATCCCGCGTCGAGGCGGTGGACGGGGGCATCGTTGCGCTCGTATCGGACAGCCGGATGTCGATGCGGAGCGTTCTGCGGATCGCGGTCGATGGAAGCATCCTGATCCCGCCTGGCGTGCTTCGGGTGGGCGACGAACCAGTGCGCAATGTCGCGATGGCGTCGGACCCATGGGGCGTGACCGTAATCGTGGCCTCGACCACGGCGACCGCGCCGCTCGCGCTCTCGCGGTACGACTGGGCCGGAACGCGCTTCTACGAACACGTTCTGGAGGACACGCGTTCTGGCGGCACCCCCTTGCTCCTGCGATCCGATAGGGCGGGGGGCGTCTACTTGCTCGCCCTCGGCGGGAACGTTTACCAGCACTACGACGCCTTCGGTCGCGAAGGTGCGTTCGAGCGCATCATTTCCTGCCCGCCGCTCCCGGAGCGACGAGAGACAAACCTTGCGGACCGGCCGGAGATCGATGCGGGCGTCGATGCTGCACTTGCCCCGGACGCCGGGGCCGCTGACGGCTCCTCGATGGCGGATGCGACTACGTTAGACGCCGGGCCCGTGCCTAGCGACGCGGGGGCTGGGCTCCGATGTCGCAGTGCAGTGATCGATCACGCCGTACGTGGCGCCCGAGACGCGGAAGATGCGCAGGGGCACCCCGTTGCTCTCTCCGACGCCCAGTACTCCCGTGAGCCGGACGCCGTCCACCCCGAGCTCGTTCCCGCGTTGCTCGCGCTCGTCGATCCCGAAACGCGAGGCGATCCCGAGTCGGCGCTGCGATGGTCCAAGAAGAGCACGCACACGCTCTCGGATGAGATGTTCAACACGC
>JAIBCE010000612.1 GCA_019694315.1 Sandaracinaceae bacterium | reverse complement strand
CGCGCAGCTCTTCGAGCACGGCGTCGCGACCGACGAGCGGCAGGACCGGGGTCACCGTCATGGTGGCGCGGGCGCGCGCGGGGACGAGCGTCGAGGTCGCGTCGATCGCGCGCGCGGGCCGGATCGAGGGGAACGCCGCGCCTGCGCGGGTCACCCAGCCGGCCTCGGCGCTCGCGCGGAGGAGCGCCTGCGCGAAGGCGTGCGCGGTGGGGAAGCGTCGCTCCGGCTCGATGGCGATGGCGCGCGCGCACACCTCGGCGAGCGCGTCGGGGAGGGGGCGCTTGCTCACGCTGCGGGGATCGGGGCGCGGCGCCGAGATCTGCTTGCGGAGCACCTCGACCGGCGTGCCCTCGAAGAGCGGCCGACCGGTGAGCAGCTCGAAGAGCACCACGCCCGCGGCGTAGAGATCGGACTCCGGTCCCTCGGCCACGCCCATCGCCGCCTCGGGCGCCATGTACTCGGGCGTGCCGACGACGAACCCGCTGCGCGTGACCTTGGAGCCCTCGGCGTGACGGGCCACGCCGAAGTCGATGAGCTTCACCCGGTGACGGCCATCGCGGCGCGAGGTGAGGCGGATGTTGTCGGGCTTGATGTCGCGGTGGGCGATGCCCGCGTGGTGCACCTCGGCGAGCGCCGCGAGCACCTGCACGACGATGTCTGCGCACGCCACCACCGGGAGCAGCTCTCCGGGGTGCATGGCGGCGCGCAGGTCCTCGCCGCTCAGGAGCTCCATCGCCAGGAACATCAGCTCGCCGTCGGCCACGGTGGCGCGGCCGAAATCGAGCACCCGCACGATGTTCGGGTGGTTCAGCTTGCTCAGGGCGCGCGCCTCGGCGACGAACCGCGCGGAGAGCTCCGGCGCGTGCGCGCGCTCGGGGGCGATGACCTTGAGGGCCACGGGGCGATCGAGACCGCGTTGGATGGCGCGGTAGACGCGCCCCATCCCGCCTTCGCCCAAGCGCTCCACGATCTCGTAGCGCTCGGTCAACATCGTGCCGACCAGCGGATCGCGCTGGGCGTGCGGACGCGCACCGCCGCAGGCAGGGCAGTACGCGCTCGGGGGCGCGTCGGTTCCGCAGGAATCGCAGCGCATCGGAGTCGCATGATTGCGTCAGCGCAACCATCGGGTCAATGCGGAAGAAGCCAAAACGGTCGCTCAGCGGAGCGAGCCGCCGTCGATCGGTTCTGCCGCGGTGCCCGTGTCTCCGACCAGCGTCACGTACTCGCGCTCCAGCAACTCCAGGAGCGCGCGGGTGAACGCAGGCAGATCACGCGGCGCGCGGCTGGTGACGAGGCCGCGATCGACCACCACCTCCTGATCGATCCAACGCGCTCCGGCCTCTTCGAGCGCGGGTCGGCAGATCGGAGCCGAGGTCACGACGTGTGCGTGGATCGTGTCGGCGTCGCCGAGCAGCCTCACGCCCTCGCCGATGGCGCCGATGGGGCGCTGCCGCTCCACCATGCGCCGCACCCAGTGCAGGTGGAGGCTCGAACGCGACATCGCGTCGGCGCTCGCCTCACCGCCGGGGATGACCAGGGCGTCGTAGGCCTCGGGGCTGGCGTCGGCGAGCAGCCGATCGGGGATGACCGCGCCCACGCGCTCGGCGTCGATCCTCCCGTGGTGGTCCTCGTCGGGCGCGAGGACGTCCACACTGGCGCCCGCGTCCCGCAGCGCCAGGACCACGAGGTCGAGCTCCGCGGGCTCGAACCCGTCTGCCACGATCACCGCGACGCGCATCCTGCCCAGCCTTCCCATTCGAGACCTCCTGCGAGAGCGTGATGCAGCTCGTGTGCGAGTCGCGTAGCCTCGCGCGGCCATGCTGGTGCTCTCCGCGGACGTGCGGCGCGCGATCACGGCCGTCCTGGGCCGCGATCGCGCTGCACACGTCACGGCCGAGAGTGCAGCCGCGATGCACCTCGGCAGCGCGCCCCTCTCTCCCGTCGTGGTCGCCGCGCAGGGCCCCGAGCCTTCTCCCCTGGTGCGGATCGTCCCGCTGCCCGAGGTGCGCGCCACGGTCCTCCTCGAGGGGCTGCGCGTGGCGACGGTCGAGAGCACCATCGTCGAGCTGTGCGCGCGACCGACGCGGCCGCTCGCGGCGCTGCTCGCCGGAGACCTCCTGCGTCGCGGCTTCGACGGCAAGAGCCTCGTGCTCATCGCCCGCGCGAGCTCGGCCGCGGCCCGCCGGCGCGTCGCCTTCCTGCTCTCGCGGGGAGGACACGAAGAGCTCGCGCGACGGGTGCTGCCGGAGGAGCGCGCGGGCGCGGTGAAGCTCGACCCGCTCGGCCCCGCGGGAGGCCCGATGGACGGGCGCACGCGCGTGGTGGTCGGGGTGGCCGACGGCTTCTCGCTCCCCCGTGACGGCGAGCGGTTCGTCGCCCTCGTGCGCGCGGCGCTCGGCCCGCGCGACAAGGAGATCGCGCTGCTCGTGGGCCTGGGCTTCCCGCTGATCGATCCGCCGGCCGAGGCCATCGAGCGCGGCCTGGTGAGCCGGGCGCCGGACGGATGGGTCCCCCGCCCGCCGTTCGACGAGGCCTGCGCGCGGATCGACGTCGACGCCCGCGCACGACGACGAGTGATCGAAGGCCTCGCGCGCCGCGACGATCCGCGGTGTCGGGTCGACGCGGCGCTCCTCGAGCTCGACCCGGAGGCGGGGGCGCTCCGCCTCTCGCCCGAGATGGCGTCGGCGATCGACGGGCCGCGCGCGCGTGCCGCCGTCGCGCGCCTCGGCGAGCCGCTCGGGCCCGAGCGCCGCCGCGCGCTCCTCGAGCGCGTGGGCGCCTGGACCGAGGCCGCC
>JAIBCE010000611.1 GCA_019694315.1 Sandaracinaceae bacterium | reverse complement strand
GCCTCGTCGGCGGCTCTCGCGCCGAAGCTCCAGTCGCCGAGCACGCCGAGCACGATCGCGGTGAGCCCGAGCACGCCCGCCGGGCCGTCGAGCACGTCGGCGATCATCGCCTGGGAGCGAATCGAGTCGGCGTGCACCTGGATCGACGTGCGCGACGCATCGCTCCACGCCATCGGATCGGCCGCGATCGACGCATCGAGCGCGCGCCGCTCCTCGAGGGCGCCCACCCCGAAGCCGATGCCTGCGCCGAGCGCGCCGAGGCCGAGCGCCGCGAAGCCGAGCGAGTAGAGCGGCGAGATCCCGTAGTAGGTGTCCGACAGGCGCGTGGGCTCGAGCGCGAGCGCGAGCGTGCCCGCGGCAGGCACCTCGAGCTCCTGCTCCGCAGGCACGTAGCCGTCGGCGCGCACCGAGAGCACGTGGAGCCCCGCGGGCACGCGCACGTCACCGGGCGCCTCGCCCACGCGTCGACCGTCCACGAACGTGCTCGCGTGCGGCGCGCTCGTGGACACCGACACGGTCGAGAGCAGCTCCTCCAGCGTGCCCACGTTGGCCTCGACCTCGGCGTGGCCCTCCTCGGTGCGCCCGCCCTCGTCGAGGTAGCGACGGTAGTACGAGAGCGCCACGTCGTAGCGAAAGCGCCGCTCGTGGCACTGCGCGATGTTGTAGAGCACGAGGAAGCGGCTCGGGTGCTCGCCGATCTCCTCGTACGCGCGCTCGAACTCCGCGAGGGCCGCGTCGAAGTCGCCGCGCTCGAAGAGCGCCTCGCCACGTGTCACGCGCCGACGTGCGTCGACCACGTTGGGCGCCTCCTGTGCGCGCGCCGCGCTCCGCCATCCGAGCGACACGAGGGCCACGAGGACGAGCGCCGCAGCGACGCCGCACCGTGACCACGCGAGCCTTCCTCCCGCCGATCGGAGCGACCTCCTTCCAAGCTTCGCGAGGCCAGCCCCAAGCTTCTCGCGTGTCGACCGAAGCATCTCGCGGGTCGAGACGGGGATCTCGCGTGCCGACCGAAGGTCCACGGGTCGACTCTCTCACGTGCCCTCGCGACGACGCGAGCACGGAGATGCTCGCGTGTACGAGCGCGCTCGGGCAGGCTCGCGGAGATGTCGCTCCACCACCGTCGCTGGGGGCCTTCCCTCCTCGTCGTCACCACCTCCCTGTTCACGGGCGTCGGATGCGACGAGCCTCGATCGCGAGGGGACGCATTCGGGTTCGAGGACGCGTCGGTCCCCACGTTCGACGCCAGCCTTCCGGATGCGCCGGGCCTCGACGCCGCGTTCCCGGACGGCAGCGTCCCTCCCCCGCTCGACGCCGGACATGCGCCCGACGCGCCGTCGGAGCGACGCCTCGCCCCGGGCGTGACGCTCGAGGGGCTCGCGATCTTCCAGGGCGTGCGCGTGGAGCTCGCGCGCGGCGGCGTGGCCGTCACACCGAACGCTCCCGTGGTGGCGGGGCGCGACGCCGTCGTGCGTGCGTACGTGTCGGCGAGCAGCTATCCGCGATCGATCCGCGGTGAGCTCGAGGTGCGGGATGGAGCTCGCGTGGTCGCGGTGCACGAGGCCAGCGCGAGCATCGCGCAAGCATCGGACGACGGCGTGCCGGCGAGCCTGCTCTCGTTCGATGTGCCTGCGAGCGAGATCACCCCGAGCACGACCTTCGCGGCGCGCATCGTCGACGCGGCGGGCGAGAGCCCCGGGCCCACGCATCCAGCGCAGCTGCCTCGCGACGGAAGCGGGCTCTCGGTGGGCGCGCGCGACGACGGAGAGGGCCTACACCTCGTGCTC
Organism: Sandaracinaceae bacterium; assembly: GCA_019694315.1. Lineage (GTDB taxonomy): Bacteria > Myxococcota_A > Polyangia > Polyangiales > Sandaracinaceae > JAFLCL01. The sequence continues at coordinate 1,011 of JAIBCE010000611.1, read as the reverse complement.
GTGCCGCTGCGGTGGGACGGCGACGGGTCGGGGCGCCTTCCGGACACGTCCGACGCGTGGCTCGCGACCGTGCGCGCAGTGCTCACGTCGCTCTATCCCATCGTCGACCTCCAGATCGAGGTGCACGCGGCGGTGCCGTACTCGGGCGGCCTCACGTGGAGCGGCAACGTGGACTTCGGCGACGTGAACTCCGTGTTGATGGATCTGCGCATGGCCGATCACGCGCCCGCTCGCGCCTACTACTACGGCATCGTCGCGCCCGACACGAGCCTCGACTCGTACTGCGGCGGCTCGTGCGTGACGGGACAGAGCTACGTGGCCGACGACCCGCTCGACGGCGACTACCGCGTGGGCAGCGGCGTGGACTTCGGCACCGAAGACTCCGCGTGGACGCTGGCGCACGAGGTCGGCCACGAGCACGGCCGCTATCACGCCCCGTGCGACACGTCGGGCGCGGACGCCGACTACCCCTACTCGGGCGGCGAGATCGGCGTGTGGGGCTATGACCCGCGCACGCGCACGTTCCTCCCGCCGAGCGGCGCGTACGACTTCATGGGCTACTGCGAGCCGCAGTGGATCAGCGACTACACCTGGAGCGCGATCTTCGAGCGCACGCTGGCGGTGAGCGCGCTCGCAGCACCGCGACGCGACGCGTTCCTCGTGCGCGTCGGCGGGGGCACCGGCGTGGTGGTGGGCCGTAGGAGCGTGGCGACACCGCACGGCCCGCTCGCGCCGTACACGTTCCTCGGGCGCGACGGGGCCGTGCTGCTGCGTGGCGTGGCGCCCGCGGTGCGCCAGTCGCACACCGACGAGCGCCTCGTGGTGATGCCGTTGCCTCCGGCGAGCGCCGTCGCTGTGAGGGTCGACGGCACCACGCTGGAGCTCTGAGTTGGGCGCTCGTTCGGAGACGCAGCGAGGACGCGCCGCAACGAGCGCGCAGGACGTCAGCGCGCCCAGTACTTCTCCTCGTCCAGCCCCTCTTCACGCTCGGGCAGGCCACGCGTGAGACGC
>JAIBCE010000610.1 GCA_019694315.1 Sandaracinaceae bacterium | reverse complement strand
GAGGCGCTCGGCGCGCCCAACGGCGCCGTGCACGGCGAGGCGCTGCTCGCGCACGCCGAGGCCATCGTCACCGGCGACGATGCGCGCGCCGAGGCCGAGCTCGCCCGCGCGCTCGAGCTCGCGACCTCGTCGGCGAGCGCCTCGCTCGCCGCGCGCGTGCACGCCGCCCGCGCCGAGCTGCGCGTGCGCTCGGGTCGTGTGGCCGAGGCCGTCGACGACGCCCGTCGCGCCGCGATGGCGGCCGAGCGCCTGGCGATCCCGCCCGAGCTCGAGGCCGCGCTGCTCGCGCTCGTGCATGCGCACGCCGTGGGCGGTCGCCTCGACGAGGCCGAGCAGGCCCTGGTGCTCGCGCAGCGCATCGCGGGCTCTCGCGACGACGCGCACGGCGAGGCGCGCGTGGCCGTGCTCGAGGGCGATCTCCACGTGGAGCGCGGCGAGATCCACCTCGCGAGCCGCGTCTTCGAGCGTGCGCTCGAGCTCGCGGTCGGCACCGGCAACCTGCGCCTGTCGTGCGAGATCTCGCTGCGCCTGGCCGAGCTGCTCCACCGCATGGGCCAGCCCGAGCAAGCGCGCGCCCGCTACGCCATCGCCGCGCGGCGCGCCAAGGAGACCAACGATCCGCGCCAGCACGGGCGCGTGATGCTCGGCATGGGCGAGCTCGAGCTCGACGAGGAGCGGCTGCCGCGTGCGCTCTCGCTCTTTCGCGAGGCCCAGGTCGAGTTCGCCGCGATCGCGGAGCCGCGCGGCGAGGCCTTCGCACTGGCAGGCGCGGCCGCCACGCTCGCGACGATGGGCGCGCTCCAGGATGCCTCCACCGAGCTCACGCGCGCCACGCTCGCGGCCCGCGCCCTCGACACCACGAGTCAGCGCGTGATCGGCATCTGGGCCGGCTTCCTCGATCTCGCCGTGCACCCCGGCGAGGAGGGCATCGGACGCGCGCAGAGCCGGCTCGGTCGCATCTCCGTCATGCCCGGCGCCGAGCTCGTCGCGCCACCGCTCGTGCGCGAGGCCTACGCCCAGGCCGCCCTCGTCCTCGAGCGCCGCATCCGCGACCTCGAGGCCGTCGTGCGCGACGATCGGTCCGGCGAGCGGAGCTGACTGCCCACGGGCGGCGAGGGTCGACAATTCGCCCTGTTTTCTGGGCAATTTCTCACTGTGCACGATGCTTGCGTGTGCAGAAAGGATTGGCCCGGGCGAGCGGAGTTGGATATACGCGAAGTATCCGTCGAGGACGGACAACGGAGGGCCCGTGACGCGCGCGAAGAAGACCGAAGAAGAGGTGGAGCCGACGGCGGATCCCGCCGACGCCGGCCTCGGGCGCGAGGACCTCGAGGACGACCTCGACGACGACGTGGCGGAGGAAGAGGACGACGAGGATGCGCTCGACGACATCCCCGCCACCGCCGAGGGCAAGGCCAGCGCGGGGCGGCTGATCGAGCTGCTCGTCGAGAAGAAGGCCCTGGCGCTCCACGTGGCCAAGCCGTCGCCGTCGCTCATCGACGCCGTCGCGCGCGCCCTCGAGTGGCCCGGTCCCGTGAACAAGCGCGCCAGCAAGCTCTCGGACGCGATCGTCGACAGCGACGACGTCGACGAGCTCTTCGTCGACGACGACACGCTCGGCGAGATCCTCAAGCGCTGGTGAGCCGCGCGTCGCCCTGACGGGCACGGGCGCGCGCATCGACGCACGCACCCCACCCGACGAGGGGCTGTGAGGTGCATGTCTCGTGTCGATGCCCGACGCGACTATGCTCGCGTCGTGAGCAGGCGCGACCGAGCGGAGGGCTCGTCCCTCGTTCCGGGGCATCCCCGGAGCCGTCACGTCGTCGTGCCAGCCGAAGGCTCGCGGTCCCTGCGCCTCGCGCAGCCCACGCGCGCCAGGAACGCATCGTCGGCGCGCCTGCTCACGCTCCTCTCGACTGCGCGCTGCGAGCTCTGATGGCGAGCGCCGCCACGCTCGCGCTCGCGATCTCGACGGCCTTCCTCGACGGATCGTGGACGTCGGCCTCGATGTGCGAGCGAGCGCAGCGCGCCGTTCGCGGGGTGCGCACCGAGACCCGCGTCGGCGCGTGGATCCGTATCCCACACGGGGCCATCCCGGCGCGGCGCTGGCTCCCGCGCCTCGCACGCGCCTGCCTCGCGCGCTTCCCCGAGCCGCCTCATGCCGAGCTCGATCGGCTGATCGCCTTCGTGCGCGCGCGGCCCGAGCTCCGCCGTCACGCGGCCGGCACCGAGGTCCGCGTGATCGCGCTCCCCGCGCCTCGCATGAGGACGGTGCGCGGCCCGCTCGCCGACCTCCCGTTGCCCGCGATCACCACGCTCGAGGAGCTCGCCGCGCTGGCGCACACGAGCGTCGAGGCGCTCGACTTCCTCTCGCGGCCCCGCCACGGATCGCGCTGCCATCCTCGCTACGCCACGCGCTGGATCCCCAAGCGATCGGGGGGTGTCCGCGTGCTCGAGGTGCCCTCGCCGCCCTTGCGACGCCTCCAGCGCACGATGCTCGACGCGATCCTCGCCCACGTGCCCACGCACCCGAGCGCACACGGCTTCGTCCGCGGGCGCTCACCGCGCAGCGGCGCCGTCGGGCACGTGGGACGCGAGGTGGTCGTCCGCCTCGATCTCGCCGACTTCTTCGCCAGCGTCACGGCGCCGCGCGTGCGAGGCGTGTTCGAGGCGCTCGGCTACCCCGATCTCGTCGCGCGACGGCTCACGGCGATCGCGGCCGCGCGCCTCGAGGCGCGCGAGCTCGCGCGTCTGCGCGCGCCGCGTGCAGAGAGTGACGACGCGCGCGCGCGTCGACACCT
>JAIBCE010000609.1 GCA_019694315.1 Sandaracinaceae bacterium | reverse complement strand
GCGCCGGGCAAGGCCGCGGTGTTGATCGAGGCCGCGCGCCTGCACGGCGCGCGCGCCGGCGATCCGGCGCAGGCGCTCGCCGCCGTGGCCCGCGCGTGCGCGCGCGCGCCCGCCGACGCGGCGTTGGAGCGCGAGCTCGTGCGCCTCGCCGAGGTGACCGGGGGCTTCCCCACCGCCATCGAGGCGCTCGGCGCCGCCGTGGTCGCCTCGGCAGACGACGCCCTCCGCGCGGGGACCCTCCGCATGCAGCAGGGCACGCTGCTCGAGCTCCACGTGGGCGATTTCGCGCGCGCGCTCGACGCGTTCCTGCCCGTCATCGCGGTGTTCCCCGAGAGCACCGAGGCGAGCCAGGCGGTGGTCCGCGTGGCCGGGCGTGTCGGTCGCTGGGAAGACGCTGCCCGCGCGGTGGTCGACTCGGCGCGCGCTCAGCAGCGCGTCGACGGCGACGTCACCGCGACGTTCGATCGGGTGGCCGAGGAGCGCTCCGCGTGGGACGCGGCGACGACCGCGCTCGAGGCGGCGGTCTCGCGGGTCGAGGGCCTTCAACCCGCGGTGGCGCGGGAGCTCGAGACGCAGATCGCCGTGTGGCACCGTGATCGCCGGCAGGATGCGGCTCGCGCCGAGCGCGCGCTGCTCCGCGCGGTGGCGCAGGACGAGACCGAGGCCGAGACTCTGCGGATGTTGGCGGTGCTGCAGCGCAAGCACCCCGACGCGGCGCTGCTCGACACGCTGAGCAAGCTCGCCACCGCGAGCGAGGACGATCTGGGCGTGCTCTACGAGTGCGCGCAGGTCGCGCTCGACGTCGTGGCCGATCGCGATCGGGCGCTGGCCATCCTCGACCGCATGCTGGTCGCGGCGAAGGAGCGTTGGAACCGCTCGCCGCTCTCGCTGCCGACCCTGCCCCCCACCTCCGCGCCCGTTCGTCCGGCGCACTACTCGTCCGGCGAGGCGCGCGATCAGCGTGACATGTCGGCCGACTCGTTCGCCGCGTGGGCGCTCGATCGCATGGTGGTCCTCCACGTCGACGCGGGCGCGCACGAGAGCGCGGTCGACGTCCTCGTCCGCGGCGCGCACATGCCGTTCGATCCGACGGCGGCCCTGTCGCTGCGCCACCGCGCGGCGGAGCTGGCGAGCGCGCATCTGTCCGACCCCAAGCGCGCGATCGAGCTCTATCGCGAGATCGTGGCGCTCGTCCCCGAGGACGCGCGCGCGCTCGCCGCCCTCGCGCGCCTGTACGAGGCGACCGCCATGCTCGGCGATCTCGCCGCCCTCCGTCGCCACGAGCTCGGCTTCGCTCGCGAGCCCGACGCGCGCGTCGCGCTGCGGCTCGATCTCGCGCGCGTGCTCGGACTGCAGAGCGACGTCGACGGCGAGCTCGAGGTGCTCCGCGCGAACCTCGACGAGCGCCCGGGCGATCGCGCGACGATCGATCTGGCGATCGAGGTGCTCGCGGCGGCCGGACGCCACGCCGAGCTGACGAACCTCCTGAGCGAACAGGCCCTCATCCTCGAGGGCGCCGAGGACGGCGGACGCGCCGCCGAGCTGTGGGCGCGCGTCGCGCAGTTCGCCGAGACGCCGCTCGCCGACGTCTCTCGCGCGCTCGCGAGCTGGGGCCGCGTGGTCGCGTTGGCGCCCACCGCCGAGGCCTACGACGCGCTCGCGCGGCTGCACGCCTCGCGCCGCGAGAGCTCGATCGCGATCCAGTGGCTCGAGAAGCGGCTCGACGCGACGCCGGTGGGCGCGCGCGCCGAGACCGTGGGCAGGCTCGCCGAAGAGCACCTGCGCGCGGGCGATCGCGTGCGTGCGCTCGAGGTGCTGCGTCGCGGGCTCGATGAAGAGCCGGCCGCGCGCGGGCTCCGCGAGATGCTCGCCGCGCAGTTCCGCGAGGCGCAGGCCTGGCCGGCGCTGGCCGAGCTCTTGCGCGAGGGCGCGACCCACGAGGCCGATCCTGCGGTGCGGATCGAGTGGCTTCGCGAGGGCGGCGAGCTCCAGTCGCGTCACCTCGACGATCCGGCCGCGGCGGTCCCGCTCTTCGAGGAGGCGTCGACCCTGGCCGAGGCGCTGCCCGCGCAGCCCGGCAAGGATCGGGTACGGCCGCTCAAGATCGCGCTCGCCGACTCGTTGCGGCGCGCAGGCCGACACGAAGAGGCGCAGACGCTGCTCCACGGCCTCGTCGAGTGGTATGGCCGCCGGCGTCCGCCGGAGCGCGCCCAGGTCCACGTGCAGCTCGCGCACCTCGCGCGGGCGCGGAGCGACTCGGGCGAGGCGCTCTCGCAGCTCGAGCTCGCCGCGTCGATGGACATGGGCAGCGCGGAGATCCTGCGCTTCCTCGGCTCGTTGGCCCGCGAGGCCGGCGAGTACGCGCGCGCCGAGCGCGCCTACCGCGCGCTCCTGCTCATCGTGCGCCGTCCGGGCGTGGTGCTCGACTCGGCGATCGGTCCGAGCGAGGTGCTCTTCGAGCTGCACCGCATCGCGGCGGCGCAGGGTCAGGAGGATCGCGCACGGGAGAACCTCGAGTCGGCGTTCGAGGCCGCGAGCCAGAGCGAAGAGGAGGGGCACCGGTTCGTCCAGCTCCTGCGCGAGACGCACAACGAGGCGTTCCTCGTGCGCGCGTTGCAGGCGCGCGTCGCCGCCGAGCAGAACCCCGACGCCGCGGCCGCGACGCTCATCGAGCTCGCCGAGGTCCTCGACGGCCTCGGTCGCGTCGACGAGGCGCTCCAGGCGCGGCTCGACGCGTTGGCGCACGTGCCCGACTCCGCGTCGCTCCACG
>JAIBCE010000608.1 GCA_019694315.1 Sandaracinaceae bacterium | reverse complement strand
ACACCCTGGAGCACGAGATCGTCCCCGCCCTCGAGCGCGCGCCGATCGAGGTGAACTGGGCGCGCGCGCACCGCGTCGTCGAGGCGCTGATCCTGCTCGCGCCGAACGCGCGCGCGGCCCTCTCGCTCACGCCCAGCCGCTTCGGTATCCCGAACGGTGGTCTCGCGTCGCTCAAGCGCCACGAGCGGCTGCCGCTGCTCGCCCTCTTCGTCGACGAGCTGAAGAAGGCGCTCGGCGTGACGTCGAACCGGCGCGTGAGCTTCGTCCCCGCGCCGCTCGAGCCGCCGCGGCCCGGGCGCACGAGCCTCATCCCGCCCGCCCCCGCGCGCCTCGGCCCGATCGACGAGCTGCCCACCTGGATGCCCGAGAACCGCGTGCTCGGCGCGTTCCGCATCGACGGCCCGATCGGTCACGGCGCGACCGGCTCGGTGTTCAAGGCGCACCGCCTCGAGGACGAGAACGAGCGCGCGCCCGAGTCGTTCGCGGTGAAGGTCCCGCTCGCGAGCGGCGCGGTCTCGGAGGAGCAGTTCCTCGCCTGGTTCCGGGAGGAGGCGCAGGCCATCGTGTCGCTCCCCGCCCACAAGAACGTGGCGCACGTCGTGGCCTTCGACCTGTGGGCCAAGCCGAAGCCGATCCTCGTCATGGAGCACGTGCACGGCACCGATCTCGAGCAGGTGATCGCCGAGCAGCGGCTCGACGTGACGACCGCGCTCGGCATCCTCGACGACGTCGCGGCCGGGCTCGAGTGCATGCATGATGCAGGCATCGCGCACCTCGACGTGAAGCCCTCGAACGTGGTCCTGCGTGACGGCACCGGCAGCGCGGTCCTCGTGGACTTCGGCCTCGCGGGCCGGCGCCTGCGGCCCGGCTGCGGCAGCCCCGCCTACGGCGCGCCCGAGGTCTGGACGTCGCGCGACGGGGCGGACTCGACGCCGTTCGCGGCCGACGTCTACGCGTTCGGATGCGTCGCTTACGAGATCCTCGCCGGGCGCGCGCTCTTCTTGCCGGCGAACCCCGAGCTCGCCGACGCGCGCGAGCAGCTGACGATGCACCTGATGCACGACGGCCTCCCGAGCGCGGTCGTCGAGCTCATGGCGCGCCCGGATCTGGCGGACCTCGGCGCGCTGATCTCGCGCCTCATCGATCCGAGCCCCGACGCGCGCCCCACGATCACCGAGGCCCGCGCCGAGCTCGCCCGCCTGCGCGACGGCCTCCGCCGGCAGCCGTGGCCCATCCTCGCGAGGCCGCGCCAGAAGAGCCAGGTCGAGGTCGTCGAGACCACCACGCTCGGCCGCGCCGCCGAGGTCGTCGAGATCGAGGTGGGCTGAACCTCCCCCCGACCCCTGACCCCAGAACCCTGGCCCCCGAACCCTGGCCCCCCGAACCCTGCTCCACAACGCGCACGCGAACCTGCTCCAGAACCAATGGGTTCAGCGCCCGGTACAGCCCCCGGGCGGAGCCACACCCCGGGACATCACCTCACCGGACGAGACCTGTGAGCAGCGCGTAGAGCCGATCGGCGAGGGTGATCACGGCGGCGGCTGCCTGCGGCGAGGTGTCCTCGGCGAGGGCGGCGATCTCGACGGCGGCAGCGGCTTCGACGCACTCGCCGCGGGCGATGGCGAAGACGCGGGCCTTGTCGGCGGGGCTGACTCGCCCGGCGGCCTCGGCGGTGTTGAGGCACGCGCTCTTCGCGGCGCGCAGGGCCTGGTCGCGGAGCTTGGGATCGCGGATCTCGGCGGCGCGAACGGCGAGAAGGAGCTCGGTCGCGACGGCGTACGCGACGAGCCGGTGGTGAGGGAGCCGAGAGCGGGTGGGCGTCGCCGTCGGCTCGGTCCTCGCGTTGGAGGTTCGGGAGCAAGGTTCGGGAAGCAAGGTTCGGGAGCAAGGTTCGGGAGCAAGGTTCGGGAGCAAGCGTTCGGGAGCAAGGTTCGGGATGGCACGCAGGCCTTTTCCCAGCCCCTCCCGCCAAACCCTGACCCCCGGCCCCTGCTCCCTCCCCGAACCCTGCCCTCCCGACCCCGCACGCGAACCTGCGCCCGAACCCACTGGGTCCAGACCCCCCTCAAACGCCGCCCCGGCGTCTGTTCCTCGGACGCCGCCCCGCGTCTGTCCTCAGACGCCGATAACCCCCGGTGTCTGTTCCTCAGACGCCGATAACCCCCGGCGTCTGTTCCTCAGACGCCGATAAAGAGCCGGTGGGCGAAGTTGCGCTCGAGGCGCGCGCGCAGGACCTTGTCGGCCGCGAGCTCGATGTCGTACTCGATGCGCTTGAACTCGAAGCGCTTGGCCTCGGTGTCGTAGACGGTGAAGCTCGCGCGGTTGTCGAAGTCGCGCGGCTGGCCCACCGAGCCGACCGAGACGATGTACTTCTTCTCGGGATCGAGGACGAAGTCGATCGACGGGAGCTCCTCGACGGAGTTGCGGGTGAGCGCGAACACCTTGCAGAGGTGCGAGTGGCCGATGAGCGTGATGTGACCGAGCTTGTCCCAGAGGGGCAGGCACTCGCGCGCCTGCTCCGGCGCGAAGATGTACTCGAACTCCTCGAGGCGCACCGGCGAGCCGTGGCAGAGGAGGACGTTCTCCTCCTCCAGCTTGTGCTGGTAGGGCAGGCCCTTCAGCCACGACATGTTCTCGGCGCTGATCATCGCCGCGTGGACGTCGAGCGCGTGGCGCGCCGCCTCGTAGTAGTACGAGTAGTCCATGCGGCCCGACACGGCCGCGTCGTGGTTGCCGAGGATGGTCACCTTGGCGAGCTCGCGGACCAGGTCGGCGCACTCGTTGGGCGAGCCGCCGTACCCGACGGTGTCGCCCAGGCAGTAGTAGACGTCGATGC
>JAIBCE010000607.1 GCA_019694315.1 Sandaracinaceae bacterium | reverse complement strand
CGGCACGTTCAACAGGTGCCGCGCATCGACCGTGCGGTAGGCGGGGCCCTCACCGAACGACGCCTGGCGATCGTGGATCACGAGGTGCAGCGAGCGGCGCCGCTCGGTCGCGAGGTGCATCAGCTGCGCCGCGAGGAGCGTGCCCGAGAAGCCGCCGCCGACGATCGCCACGGTCTTCGCGGCGGCGCGCGGCGCCCGCGTGTAGACGGGCGCGAGCGTGGCGCCCGCGGGCCGGAGCGCGAAGCGACGCAGCTCGGGCAGAGGCGGCGCGTAGACGTGGAGCGTGACGAGCGGTCCGCTCTCGCTCTCGTCGTTCTTCAGCGCGTGGATGTCGTCGCTCGCGTCGACGATCACCTCGCCCTCGAGCAGCTCGCTCGAGGCGCTGCGATCGACGAGGCCGTCGCGTGCCGCGACGAAGAACGACTCGCGCACGTGCCCCTGCACGATGCGCAGCGCGCAGATCGAGCCCGCGTGATCGTGCGGGACGCTCCCTTGTCCGGGCATCCAGGTCATCACGAGCAGCTCGAAGGCGGCGGTGCGCGCGATGCGGCGCCGCGCGTAGCCGAGCGGTGAGGGCTTGGCGTAGGGCTCGACGTCCTCCCAGGTCACCTCGGCGCGGCCGAGCGCGCCGACGGCGTCGCGGCGCGACACGGTCTCGCCCGCCCGCTCGAGATCATCGACGAGCGCGCGCAGGCGCGGGGAGAGATTCGGATCGATGCCGGAAGAGCTCGGGGCAGTGGTCATGCGCGGCCGCGAGCATGATCCGCACCGATCCGCGCGTGGTCGCTTTCCGCGAGCGCGCCGTGCGGGATCGCGCCGCGCCCGTGCCTGGTGCTGGGAGTGGAGCGCCGAGGCCCCTCAGCCCATCACATGCGATGGAGCTTGATCGTGTTCGTGCCGGTGCTGAGCGGCCAACCGAACACCATCGCGAAGGCGTCGCCCTGCTTGCAGAGCTTCTCTCTCGCGAGGACGCTCGTCGCGATGCGCAGCGTTTCTTCGAGATCCTCGGGCGGAATCTCGAGCCGGGGAACGACGCCCCAGTGGAGGGCCAAGCGCGTCGCGACCTGTTGCGACGACGTGACGGCGACCACGGGCGCACGCGGCCGGTTCTCGGACAAGAGGCGCGCCGTGCGGCCGTCGCGCGTGAAGGTGACGATCGCCTTGAGGTCGAGCAGGTAGGAGAGGCGCGCCGTGGCGCGCGCCGCCGCGTCGTTGAACTTCCATCCGCTCGAGATCGGCGGCAGCGACCCGGCGCCCGCGTCCGCCTTGAGCATCTCGCGCTCCACCTCGCGCACGATCGCGTCCATCATCGAGACGGCCTCGATCGGGTACTTGCCGCTCGCGCTCTCGCCCGAGAGCATCACGGCGTCCGTGTTGTCGAGCACGGCGTTGGCGACGTCGGCCGCCTCGGCGCGCGTGGGGCGCGGGTTGCGGATCATCGAGTCGAGCATCTGCGTCGCGGTGATCACGAGCTTTCCGCGCGCGTTCACCTCGTGGATGATCCGCTTCTGGAGGAGCGGGACGAACTCGCTGCCGATCTCCACGCCGAGATCGCCACGCGCGACCATCGCGCCGTCGGCTTGGTCGAGGATCGCGGCGAGGTTGTCGATCGCCTCGGGCTTCTCGATCTTGGCGATGACCGGCGTGCCGCGCGCGATCGCCTGCGCTTCGGCCACGTCCTCGGGGCGCCGCACGAACGAGAGCGCGAGGTAGTCGACCTTGAGCGTCTCGACCGCGAAGAGCAGATCGGCGCGATCCTTCGGGGTGAGCGCGGGCGTCGAGAGGTTCGCGCCCGGGATGTTCATGCCCTTCTTGTCCGAGAGCTCGCCGCCGATCTCGACCTCGCAGAGCACGTCGGTCGGGCTCGACTCGAGCACGCGCAGGCGCAGGAGGCCGTCGTCGAGGAGGATGATCGTGCCGGGCTGGACGTCGCGCCCGAGCGGCTCGTAGGTCTGCGAGACGATCTCGCTCGTGCCGGGCACGTCGCGGCTCGTGAGCGTGAACTTCTGCCCGACCGCGAGCTCGATCTTGCCGTCGACGAAGCGGCCCACGCGCATCTTCGGGCCGCAGAGATCGGCGAGGATGGCGAGCGGCCGGCGGGCCTTCGCGGCGGCATCGCGCACGAGCTTCGCGGCCGCCGCGTGCGACTCGTGCGTGCCGTGCGAGAAGTTCAGCCGCGCGCAGTCCATCCCCGCCGCCACGATCTTGTCCATCATCTCGGGGCTGCTCACCGAGGGACCGAGGGTGCACACGATCTTGGCGCGTCTCATGACACGCCTTCTACCGGCCCCGAGCGCCGAGGAGCAAGCCGCGCTGCGTCAGGGAGCTGGGCGAGCCACGCGAGCAACGGCGACGAGACGACCACCGCGCGTGCAGAGGCCTTTCGCTCGCGAGGAGCGCAGCGACGAGGCGAAGAGGAGGTGAGCGAGATCCGGCTCCGCCGGTCTCGCGAGGAGGGGCGCCCAGCCCCTCCAAGAAGGGCATTCGAGTGGCTGCCAGAACGACGCCAGCACGGAGCCGCGGGAGCAACGGCGAGGACAGGCTCGGTGCGCGTGCAGAGGCCTTTCGCTCGCGAGGAGCGCAGCGACGAGGCGAAGAGGAGGTGAGCGAGATCCGGCTCGGCCGGTCTCGCGAGGAGGGGCGCCCAGCAGGGCATTCGAGTGGCTGCCGGAACGACGCCAGCACGGAGCCGCGGGAGCAACGGCGACGACAGGCTCGGTGCGCGTGCAGAGGCCTTTCGCTCGCGAGGAGCGCAGCGACGAGGCGAAGAGGAGGTGAGCGAGATCCGGCTCCGCCGGTCTCGCGAGGAAGAGTGCCCAGCCCGAGTCGGTGCACGGGGACGGAGCGCT
>JAIBCE010000208.1 GCA_019694315.1 Sandaracinaceae bacterium | reverse complement strand
GCCTCCGCGCTCTTCTACGCCGGCGCGCTCGCGCACGGACTGCTCGCGGGGACCGACAGCCGTGCTCTGGCGCCGCTCTATGTGAGCTCGAGTCTGATCGTGGGAGCGCTGGTCCTGCTGCGGCTGCCGCGGCCTCGCGGGCCCGCGCCGCGGGGTCGCTCGGTGCCCTGACTCACTGCCTCGCGCGCTCCACTGACGGGTGGCGAGAGGGGGAGTCGCGGAGTCCGCGTGTCGCCGATCCCGCGAGCGCGCCTACGCCCGGCGCTCCTTGGGCTTCTTTCGCTTGGCCTGGGTCTGGGCGAGCGCACGCAGCTCGCTCGAGAAGAGCTGGAGCTTCGGCCGCGCCCAGACCGAGGCGAGCGCGGGATCGTCGACGGGAACCGAGCTCGGGATGGCCCCGTTGAAGTACATGACGTCTTCGATCAGCTGGTGGATCTCGTCCTGGACGCCGAGCACCTCCGCACAGGTCGAGGCCAGTGCGTGCGCGTGGCCGAGGAAATAGAGGCTATCCGGATCGCGCTTGGCGGCGACGCGATAGGCCTCGAGCGCCCACTCGCATGCTCGCCGATCGCGGGTACGCGCGCCGAGGGCGAGGGCCGCGACGGTCACGCTGCTCGAGACCCGTCGCGTCGCCGCCAGGTGCTCGTCGAGGACGCCCAGCGCCTCGGCGGTCGCCCCTGCGGTGTCGAGCGCTCTCACGAGGGCCTCCACGAATGCTGCTTCGGCGAGCTTCTTCCGATGCGCGGGCACGACGAGCGCACGAGCCACGGCGACGAGCGCGGCCGAGTCGAGGGCCTCGAGCGCCTGGGGGGTGAGGGTGCGGAGGGCCGGGGCGAGGGCGCGAAGGGCTGGACCCTTCTTCGTGCTGCCGATCGAGGAGCTGGCAGGCGCCGGTCGCGGGGGCGGAAAGAGCCGCTCGACGTAGTCGAGGAAGGTAGGGCTCGCGATCCAGACTCGGGCCTGATCCCAGGCGAGCACGGGGTTGCCCCGGGACGGATCGAGCGCGAGGTAGTGGTCCTCGGAGGCCGCCGGCTCGAGCGCCACGAGGGGCACGTCGCGCGGGAGGCCGACGTCCGACAAGAACGAGCGGAGCTCCTCTGCCTCGGCGAGAGCCCACTCGGGCTTCGCCCGGCCGCGCAGGAGTGGAAACCACGAGGCGTCGAACGCGAGCCAACACGCGAGATCGGCGGAGAGCCGCGCGCCGTCCGGCATCCGCAGCTTCTCGAGCACCGATGCGCGCATGGGGCGAGGCGTCCGGGGCGGTGCGCCGCGCAGCGCGTCCACGAGCGCACGCGCGCGCACGGCGAGGGGGTCAGCGGGGGAGGGCTTGGCCACCACGAGCAGCGTACCGCCGCGCCGCGGTGTCTGCGCCTCCTCGGGGCTTCTCGGCGGGCTGTGAGAAATGTTATGGATCTCGCATGGGTCGGAGCACTTCCTTCATCGGACGAGCACGCGTGTTCATGGCGCTCGTGTTCATGGCGCTCGTGGGGCTCTCTCTGAGCGTCGGTCGCGTGACCACGCGCGCGCAGGCGGCGAGCGTGCCGACGCAGCTCGCGGGCACGTGGGTCTACGCAGGCTCGAGCACGCACGCGATGTCGATCGTGACGGCGGCGTTCGAGCCCTCGATCCGCTCGTTCCCCGAGCTCTTCCAGGGCATCGCGCGCGATCGCGTGCGGAGCAGCATGGTGCCTCCATCGCGCGTGACCGTGGGCATCGCGGGCGAGCGTGTGCGCGTCACGCTGCACACCGATCGCATGATGGAGATCGACGGTGCGATCGGCGCGACCGCGCGCGCGACGGGCACCGAGGGCAGTCCCCGCGTCAGCACGCACCTCCGCGGCGGCTGGCTCGAGGTCCGCTACTCGGGCGAGGGCGACATGCAGCAGCTCTTCTCCACCGAGCCCGACGGCTCGCGCATGCACCTCGACTTCACGGTGGTGAGCGATCGGCTCCCGCAGCCCGTTCGCTACCGCCTCGACTACGTGCACCCCTGATCGCGCCTTGGGTGCCGCTGGGTCGTGCATAGGACCGAGGGCTCCCCCGACGACGGCAGGAACGATGGCCAAGCGACGAGCTCCGGACGCGGCGACTCCCCCGATCCCCACGACCACTCCTCTGCCCGTGGCGAGCGATACGCCGGTCGCGACTGGCCCGCGCGCACGCAAGGTCTCGTCGGGTGACGTCGCCCCGCGCCTCAACGAGCACGACATCGGCGAGCACCACGTGCAGCAGGTCGTACAGGGACGCCGTCACACGCTCCACACCGCGGTGGCCGACATCGTGAGGCGGGGGGCGCCGAGCGTGGAGGAGCTCACGGCAGGGCTCGAGGCGCTGCTCGCGGGCGCGTCGGCCGACGACGTGGAGGCGCTGCGGCGCGTGCTGTTCAAGAGCGATCGAAGGGCTGCGGAGGCGGCTGGCGTCAATCCCGACGAGGAGCTCGCCGACGATTGGCGCGAGGGCGGCTATCCGTACAAGCACCTCATGCTCCGTAAGAACTACGAGAAGCAGAAGTACGGCCTCCAGGTCGAGCTGCTCAAGCTCCAGGCGTGGGTGAAGGAGACGGGGCAGCGCGTCGTGATCCTCTTCGAGGGGCGAGACGCGGCGGGCAAGGGCGGCGCCATCAAGCGCTTCATGGAGCACCTCAACCCGCGCGGCGCGCGCGTGGTGGCGCTCGAGAAGCCCACCGAGCTCGAGCGCGGTCAGTGGTATTTCCAGCGCTATGTCAGTCACCTGCCCACGCGGGGCGAGATCGTGCTGTTCGATCGCTCTTGGTACAACCGCGCGGGCGTCGAGCGCGTGATGGGCTTCTGCACCGACCACGAGTACGAGGAGTTCATGCGTCAGGCGCCCGAGTTCGAGCGCCACCTCGTGCGCAGCGGTGTGCACCTCATCAAGTTCTGGTTCTCGGTGAGCCGCAAGGAGCAGCGTCGACGCTTCCGCGAGCGCGAGGCGCACCCGCTCAAGCAGTGGAAGCTCAGCCCCATCGACAAGGCCTCTCTCGACAAGTGGGAGGAGTACACGAAGGCCAAAGAGGCCATGTTCTTCGCCACCGACACGGCTGACTCGCCGTGGACGGTGATCAAGAGCGACTGCAAGAAGCGCGCACGCCTCAATGCCATGCGCTACGTGCTCCACAAGCTGCCTTATCTGCCCAAGGACAGCTCGCACATCGGCAACGTGGATCCGCTGATCGTCGGTCGCGCGCACGTGGTGTACGAGCGCGGCGAGCGCCGGATGGGCCCGTTGATGTGAGGAAGCCCGTGGCAGTGGCCCGAGCTGTCGTCGCGCTCGCGCTCGGCAGCGTGGGTGTCGGCTGCACCTATCACCTGCCGCCGCTCGACCCTCGCGTCTCCACGCTCCCCACGCATCTCTCGCAGGCGGGGCTCTATGCGGATCCCTCGCTCGAGCGCGTGTGTGTCGACTGTCTGCCGTATACGCCGCGCTTCGAGCTCTGGAGCGACGGGGCCCAGAAGCGCCGCTGGGTGCGGCTGCCGGAGGGAAGTCAGATCGACACGTCGGACATGGACGACTGGCAGCTCCCGGTGGGCACCGAGCTCTGGAAGGAATTCGCGGTCGACGGGCGCCGCATCGAGACGCGCCTCTTGCGACGCGTCGGCCCCGGGCCCGACGACTGGGTGGGCGTGGCGTACGTGTGGAACGCAGAGCAGACCGACGCGATCCTCACGATCGACACGGTGAACGACGCGCTCGAGACGTCGCACGACGTGCCCGAGGCCCGCGCCTGCATGACCTGTCACGGCGGTCGAGCGTCGGTTGCGCTGGGCTTCTCGGCGATCGAGCTCGCCCACGACGCGGCGCCGGGCGAGACGAGCCTCGACGACCTCGCGGTGCGAGGGCTGCTCACCCACGCTCCGACGTCGCCGCTCGTCATGGGCGGAAGCGAGACCGAGGTCGCCGCGCTCGGCTACCTCCATGCCAATTGCGGGAGCTGCCACAACAGCGATCGACCGCCCGCGCACGATGCCTATCGGCCTCCAGAGGGGCTCGATCTCTGGCTCACGGTCGGCACGCTGTCCGATCCTGCGACGAGCCCCACCTATCGCTCGTCTCTCGGCCGCTTCGTGCGCCCGGGGCAGCCCGACGACAGCGCGATCGTCCAGCGTGTGCGCGACCGCGTGTTCATGGGGAGACGCATGCCACCGATCGCGGTGGAGCGCGTCGACCAGGACGCGCTCGGGCTCCTTCGACGCTGGGTCGACGAGATGCCTTGAGATACCGTTCCCCAGGAGTTCGTGATCAGCCTCTCGCTTGATCCCGGGAATCGCTTCCGACGCCCTGCTCGGTCCTGCCGGAGACGCCTCGAGATCGCCGTGAGGATGCACGCCAGGACTGGCCGCGCGAGGAGCCCCCTTTCGGCGATGCTGGCGAGCACGACGACCGGCAGGCGCGCGTCGACGACGACGCATCGCGAGCACGGCAGAGTCGCGGTTCTTGGTCGATTCAGGCGAGCACGCCAGGCGACACGTGTGCGCCGATGAAGCCGCATTGGCAGCACGGCAGAGTCGCGGCTCTTGGTTGGACGAGAGGGAGGACGAAGGGGGCGATCCTCGCGCGTCCTCCGCTCGCGTGCTCTCTCACGATGAGCCCGGGGCGCCCCCGGCAAGACTTCTTCCTTCCTCGGCGCGACGAGCGCGATGTTCCCTGTTCAGAGGGAGTCCTCAAGACTTGTTCTTTTCCTGGGCGCGACGAGCGCGATTTCCCCTGCTCAGAAGGAATCCTTGGGCTCTTCAGCACTCTCGCGACGAAGTCTTCCCTCCTCGGCGCGACGAGCGCGACTGTTCACCTCTTCCGCGACACCCTGCTCGGTCCTGCCGGAGACGCCTCGAGATCGCCGTGAGGATGCACGCCAGGACTGGCCGCGCGAGGAGCCCCCTTTCGGCGATGCTGGCGAGCACGACGACCGGCAGGCGCGCGTCGACGACGACGCATCGCGAGCACGGCAGAGTCGCGGCTCTTGGTTTGGATTCAGGCCAGCAACGCCGGCCGACGTGTGGCGGCGCTGCATCGCGAGCACGGCAGAGTCGCGGCTCTTGGTTGGAAGAGAGGGAGAACGAAGGGGGCGATCCTCGCGTGTCCTCCGCTCGCGTGCTCTCTCACGATGAGCCCGGGGCGCCCCCGGCAAGACTTCTTCCTTCCTCGGCGCGACGAGCGCGATTTTCCCTGTTCAGAGGGAGTCCTCAAGACTTGTTCTTTTCCTGGGCGCGACGAGCGCGATTTTCCCTGTTCAGAGGGAGTCCTTGGGCTCGTCAGCCCTCTCGCGACGACGTCTTCCCTCCTCGGCGCGACGCGGGCGAGTGTTCACCTTCCTCACGACCCCCTGCTCGGTCCTGCCGGAGACGCCTCGAGATCGCCGTGAGGATTCACGCCAGGACTGGCCGCGCGAGGAGCCCCCTTTCGGCGACGCTGGCGAGCACGAGGACCGACAGGCGCGCGTCGACGACGACGCATCGCGAGCACGGCAGAGTCGCGGTTCTTGGTTTGGATTCAGGCCAGCAACGCCGGCCGACGTGTGGCGGCGCTGCATCGCGAGCACGGCAGAGTCGCGGCTCTTGGTTGGAAGAGAGGGAGGACGAAGGGGGCGATCCTCGCGTGTCCTCCGCTCGCGTGCTCTCTCACGATGAGCCCGGGGCGCCCCCGGCAAGACTTCTTCCTTCCTCGGCGCGACGAGCGCGATTTTCCCTGTTCAGAGGGAGTCCTCAAGACTTGTTCTTTTCCTGGGCGCGACGAGCGCGATTTTCCCTGTTCAGAGGGAGTCCTTGGGCTCGTCAGCCCTCTCGCGACGACGTCTTCCCTCCTCGGCGCGACGCGGGCGAGTGTTCACCTTCCTCACGACCCCCTGCTCGGTCCTGCCGGAGACGCCTCGAGATCGCCGTGAGGATTCACGCCAGGACTGGCCGCGCGAGGAGCCCCCTTTCGGCGACGCTGGCGAGCACGAGGACCGACAGGCGCGCGTCGACGACGACGCATCGCGAGCACGGCAGAGTCGCGGTTCTTGGTTTGGATTCAGGCCAGCAACGCCGGCCGACGTGTGGCCGCGCTGCATCGCGAGCACGGCAGAGTCGCGGCTCTTGGTTGGACGAGAGGGAGGACGAAGGGGGCGATCCTCGCGTGTCCTCCGCTCGCGTGCTCTCTCACGATGAGCCGGGGCGTCGCGGTGCCCGGCGACGCGCGCGGCGTCGAGCGGCGACGACACCCAGGGCCGCGACACACGCCAGCACGCTGGGCGTGTTGCTGTCTGTCGCGGGCCGAGGCATCGCGGCGCAGCCCCCGGACGTGGCTGTCGAGGAAGGCTGCGCCGGCTCGTTGACCCGTGACGGCGTCGGCGCGACCGGTGGCGGAGGAGGAGGAAGCGGCGGCGGAGGTGGCGGCGGCGGCGCGACCGTCGTCGGAGGAGGCGCGGGCGGGGGCTCGTGCACGCAGCGGCGCGCGGTCTCGCAGTGTGTGCCTCGCGTGCAGTCGGCGTCGGTGGTGCACTCACCCTCGGCGTACGTCACGCGCTCGGTCCAGGGAAACCCGCCGCGCGGCCCGGGACGGCTCCCGCTGTGCTCCACGGTGCGAACGCAGAGCCCCGTCGGCGCGTCCTCGCAGCGCCACGGCTCCGGAGAAGGACAGGGCCATGTTTGGGTCGCGCAGTACGGCGAGCTCGGGCACGCGTGCTCCGCATCGCCGCATTGCGTGGGCGCGCAGACCCCGCCGCCGCGCGTCGAGAGGCCCACGGTGCGCGGCGCACAGTCGTCGGGTGGCGGCGAGAGCACGTCGGCCTGCGCGGAGAGAGACGGCGCCAGCGCGACCACGAGCGCGAGCAGGAGCGAGAGGTGCCGAGACATGGCCCGAGAGCGTATCGGTCCTCGAGCACACTGTCGCCCATCGCCCCAGGGGCACTGCCGACACACCAACGCGGGCCATCGCCGGGCGGGCGGTCAGAGCTCGTCCGGTGTCGCGTCGAGGTAGGAGCGCTCTCCGCTCTCGGCGAGGGTCGCGAGCACGGCCACGCGCGGGAGCTCCGTCACGGTCCAGTACCGCGCGGCGCGGACGAGGCCTCGTGCAAACGCGCTCTCGGGCAGGCGCGTGGCGGCCGTCCACATCGTGAGCCACTGCCAGCCGATCACCACGATCGAGAAGGCCTCGAGGTAGTCCGCGCTGTGCGCGAGCATGCCCTCCACGTCGCCGCTCATCCCCCTCTGACCGAGCGTCGCCGTGAGCGCGAGCATGCGATCGAGCGCCGTCGCGAGCGCCTCACACGCGCGTTCGTCCACGCCCGCAGTGCGGGCCGCCGACAGACTGGCCATCACCTCGTCGCGGAAGAGGGCCAGAGTGGCGCCGCCTCCGGCGATGGCCTTTCGACCGAGGAGATCGAGGCTCTGGATGCCTGTCGTGCCCTCGTGGATGGAATTGAGCTTCTGATCGCGCAGCCAGGCCTCGGGCAGGTACTCGCTCGAATACCCGTATCCGCCGTGGATCTGGAGCGCGAGCGCGTTCGACTCGAAGCCCCTCTCGGCCGGAAAGCTCTTGGCGACGGGGGTGAGCAGATCGAGCAGCGCTCTGCACCGCGCGCGCTCTGGCTCGCTCGAGGCGTGCTCGGCGAGATCGGCATACCGAGAGACGGTCCCGAGCAGACAGAGCGCGCCCTCCACGATCGCCTTCTGTCGCAGGAGCATCCTGCGGACGTCGGCGTGCTCGATGATGGGCGCGGGCGGACGCGTGGGGTCCTTTTCCGTGATCGCGCGCCCCTGAGCGCGCTCCTGGGCATAGGCGAGGGACTCGAGATAGGCGACCGACGCCGTGGACGCCGCGTTGAGGCCGACCATGATCCGGGCCTCGTTCATCATCTGGAACATGCAGCGCAGGCCCTCGTGGGGACGTCCCACGAGCCATCCGTGGCAGTCGTTCGCGTCGCCGAACGAGAGTGCCAGTGAAGGAAGGCCGCGCCAGCCGATCTTGTGGATGACGCCACTGACGTTCACGTCGTTGGGCGCGAGAGTGCCAGTGGCGGTGGGGCGCAGGCGCGGGACGACGAACAGCGAAATGCCCTTGGTGCCCGGTGGGGCGCCGTCGATGCGCGCGAGCACCAGGTGCACGACGTTCTCGGTGGCGTCGTGATCCCCTCCGGAGATGAAGATCTTCGAACCGCGAACGAGATAGTGACCCTCGGGCGTGGGGGTGGCGGTGCTGGCGACGTCGGCGAGGCTGCTCCCGGCCTGGGGCTCGGTGAGCGCCATCGTGCCGGACCAGCGACCCTCGTACATGGGCCTCATGAACGTGGCCTTGAGCGCGTCGGAGCCGAAGGCCTCGACGAGGTGCGCGGCGCCGGTGGTGAGGCCCGCATAGCCATAGGCCGAGAGGTTGCCTGCCATCAGATAGGCGTGCGCGAGCGCGGCGACGGTGAGGGGCATCTGCTGGCCGCCGACGCTCGTGGGGCGCGTGGCCGTGATCACGCCCACGTCGACGAGCTCGCGGAAGAGGCGCTTGACCTCCGGGTGCACGATCACTCGCCCCTGCTCGAGGCGTGGCGGGGCCTCGTCCATCGCACGGTAGGTGGGAGAGAGGCGCTCGCGCGCGAGGCGGCGACAGGCGCCGAGATAGAGGTCGAACGTGTCGCGACCGTGATCGGAGAAGGCAGGCAGCTTCGTGAGCGCGACCACGTCGAGCACGTCGTGGAGGAGGAAGTCGACGAAGCGATCGCGGAGGAGCGGATTGCCGGAGGTCATCGCGCGCATGCTCGCACGAGCGCGGCGCAGGACGCGCGGCGTGGCGTGCGAGAACGAGCGCGGCTCACGCGCGCGGCGGCGGTGCGTACCAGCGCCCGAGGAGCGCGGGGATGCCCTTGCTCTCGAGGCCGCGCACGAAGGGCTCTCCGCCGAGCACGTCGAGGCCGAGGCGCTGCTTGCTCGCCCACTCCTCGTTCGTGATCGGCGTGACGCGGGCCACGTCGACGCGCCCGAGGGGTGTGGGGATGGGCGCGACGAAGCGCGAGAGGAGCACGCGGGGCCAGCCCATGAAGCCGCGCTCGTCGGTGGCGATCGCGTGGCCGAGCTCGAGGCGCGCGCCCTCGCTCGCGAGCGCGTGGAGCGTGACGCCGATCTGCGAGAGCGTGCTCGCGAGCTCCGCGTCGTAGCGGCTCGTCCAGGTGGTGAGCTCCGCGAGCCGCAGCGCGTCGGGACCGCCGTGCGGAAGCGGCTTGCTCGCGAGGCCGGTCGTGACGAGGAAGAAGGACTCGGCGCCGCCCGAGAGCGCGGTGCGTCGGAGCACGTGCACGGTGTGCGGGGAGAGACGCGCGTGGCCGCCACGTCCATGCTCGCGAGGCGCTCGACGCGCGCCTGCGGGCCGGCGATGGAGCCCGCGTACGCCTGGAGGAACGCGTCGGGATCGAGCGTGGCCGGCGTGATGGGCGCCTCGGGCACGAACGCGCGCACGGGCGCGAAGGGGCCGATCGCCTCGAGCCGCTCACGGATCATCACGAACGGCGCCTGCTCGCCCACGAGGTACACGCGCAGCGGCGAGCCCGCGCGCGCGAAGGCGCGCCCGAGCGATGCGTGGATCGCGCGGATGTCGAGGGGAGCCTCGATCGACACGTCTCGCACCCCGTGGCTCGCAGCGAACGAGCGCAGCGCGGCGAGCACGCCTTCGGGCTGTGCGCGTGAGGGGTCGAGCGCGAAGATCCCCTCGGCCTCGGCGGCGCCTCCGGAGGTGTGGCCTGCTCGGGGCGAGGAGCTTCGGTCGACACGCGAGGAGCTTCGCGCCGCCAGGAGGAGATCGCGGAGCTCGTGCTCGGTGATCGTCTTGGGGACGTTGCCGTGCTCGAAGTCGACGTGCTCGGAGAGGAGCCGAGCCCACGTGCCGTGATCGTATTCGCCCAGGAGTCTCAGGTGCTGCGCGGCATCGAAGGCCCCGGCGGCGTCGATCGCGCGCGGCACGGGGCGGGCTGCAGGCGAGGGCGCGGTCGATGGCGAAGCGCTCGCGGCGCCTGCGATCCACGCGCGTCGCGCGCGCAGCGGCGCCTGCGGGCTCACGAGCTCGAGATCGACGAGCGCGTGCGGCGCTGCCTGCTTCACGAGCGTCTCGCTCATGACCGAGACGTCGATCGTGATCTCGCGACCGTCGGGGGTGCTGGCGCGTGCGTGGCCTTGCTCGCGCGTGTAGGCAGAGATGCGCGCGCGGATCGCGCCCGCGGGCGGCGGCGGCAGGTGCGTGCCGATCTCCGGCGCGACGACGATGGGCATCACGGTGCCGAGCACGCGCACACCCTCGGCCACGACGACGGGCGAGGTGGGCGTGGTGGTGTGGAGCGTGAGATCGCGGCCGAGCGAGCCCACGAGCCAGACGTATTTGTCGGCGAGCGCGACGTCGTCGGGCGTGCGGAACGCGCCCGGCCACACGCGGCTCGCGACGAGCTCGGCGAGCGGTGTGACGCGCGCGCCGCGCGGGATCTGGAGCAGCGACTCGAGCGTCTCGGAGGGAATGTCCTTCACGCCGGCCGGATCGGGCACGGCCGCGACGAGGTCTGCGCGCGTGAGCACGGAGCCATCGCTGACGAACGCGACGCCACGGACGGAGCCTCGGACACGAAAGACGAACGGCACGGGCATGGCGCCCACTCTACGCGGTCCGCAGGTCGGTCTTCCCGCGCGCCGTTCGCGTCGCGTCGCGGCGCCCGCGGAACCCGCGCGCACAGCCCTTCCGAGGCGCGGAGGGACCCCGGTAGGATGGGGCATGGCGACGACCGAGGAATTCGAGGCGGCGGTGAAGGCCGTCAACACGCTCTCCAGGACACCGAGCACCGATCAGATGCTCGAGCTCTATGGGCTCTACAAGCAGGCCACGACGGGGGACGCGTCGGGAGGGCGACCCGGGCTCTTCGACCCGAAGGGGCGCGCCAAGTACGACGCGTGGGCGTCGCGAAAGGGCATGACCGCCGACGGCGCGCGCGCCGCGTACGTGAGCCTCGCGAAAAAGCTCGGCGCCTGAGCCAGACGCGGCGCCGCCGCGCCGAGTGCGCACCGCGGACACGAGGGACTCGCGCCTCGTCGTCCGGGGAGGCTCGAGTTGCGCGACCTATCGTGTCGATATATCGTTACGACATGTCGAGACGAGCGAACGAGACGACACATCGCGACGACACATCGTGTCGATGCGTCGGCTCGCCCCTCTTGGGAGGGCCCCTCGGGTGAGGGAGCGTCTCGACGGGAGGTCCCACCATGCACGGATTCCATCACTGGTTCAGCCGTCCTCACCGTCAGCCGCCCTTCTTTCCCGGCCGCCCCGGCTTCGAGCGCTTCGTGCGCGAGCCTGGTCCGCGGGCCGAGCGGGGCGCGGTCCGCTACCTGGTGCTCGACGCGCTCGCGGCGCAGCCACGACACGGCTACGAGATCATGCAGGCCATCGGCGACAAGAGCGGTGGGCAGTACAAGCCGAGCCCCGGCGTGATCTACCCGACGCTCCAGATGCTCGACGAGCTCGGGCACGTGAAGAGCGTCGAGGACGGAGGGCGCCGGACGTACACGATCACGAGCGACGGAAAGGCCGACCTCGCCGCGCACGCCGAGGACGTGGACGACTTCTACGCGCGCTCGGGCGGCGAGGAGTGGGAGAGCCACCGCGACGACTTCGCCGAGCTCGCGGCGCACGTCGCCAAGCTCTTCAAGAAGGTGCGCCGCGCGGCGCGTCGCGGGGCCCTGCGGCCCTCGACGATGAAGGCGCTGCGGAAGCTCCTCGAGTCCACCCTGGACAGCGTGGACGAGATCCTCGGCGAGGACTGACGACGCCGGCGCGGGCACACACGATCGAGGCGCGCGGGCTGGACATAGATAGCCGGTCGGCTATATAGCCGATCGAGCAACCATGCCGCCTCGCCACGATCCCGCCGCGCTCGACGCCGTCTTCGCTGCCCTCGCCGACCCCACGCGGCGCGCCATCCTCGCGCGCCTCTCGCGCGGAGAGGCGACCGTGAACGAGCTCGCGGAGCCCTTCGGGCTCGCGCAGCCGACGATCTCCAAGCACCTGCGTGTGCTCGAAGACGCGGGCCTCATCGCGCAGGGGCGTGACGCGCAGCGCCGGCCCCGGCGACTCGTGGTGGGTGGCCCGCTCGCCGACGTCGATCGCTGGCTCGGACCGTTTCGCGAGCAGTGGAGCCGTCGCTTCGACGCCCTCGAGGCGCTCCTCGACGGAGCACCGGGCGCCGCGCCCAGCAGGAGCACGCGTCGGGACGAGACCGTCGCGAAGACCACGACGAGAGGAACGAAGCGATGATGAAGATCGAGCACCCTGCGACCGTCGTGGATCGCGAGACGTTCACGATCACCTTTCGGCGGTCGTTCGCCGCGAGCCGCGAGCGGGTGTTCGAGGCGTGGACGACGGCCGCGCAGCTCGCGCTCTGGTGGGACCCCACGGGTGTGCCCCTCACGCGGTGCGAGATCGACGCGCGCGTGGGTGGGCGCTTCGTGTTCGAGAACGCAGGACACAGCCCCCCGTTCGCGGGCACCTACCACGTGGTGGATCGGCCCTCGAAGCTCGTGTTCGATGCGCTCGGCGCGATCGGCACCGTGTCGCTCGAGACGCACGGCGCACGGACCGAGATGACCGTCACGATCCGCTGCGCCTCGGCGGAGCACTTTGCGCAGTTCCTCGAGGTCGGTGTCGCGGTGAACACCGATCGCACGCTGGATCAGCTCGTGGCGCACCTCGCGGGCTGAGCGAGTGGCGCCGTGGCGGCCGCGCGAGACGGCGTGGTCCCCCTCGACCCGACCGATCTCCGGATCGGCCGCGTGCCTGCGCTCGGCGAACGGTACACTCGGCCGATTCGATCCGCTTGCCGGTGGGAACGCGCATGAGCGCTCGCATCCTCGTCGTCTACTGTCACCCCAACCCCCGGAGCTTCACGCACGCCGTGCGGGAGGCCGTGTGCGCGGGGCTGCGTGAAGCGGGCTGTGAGCCGCAGGTGCTCGATCTCTACCAAGAGGGCTTCGATCCCGTGCTCGTGGTGGACGAGACGCGTCGCCGGCGCGATCTCGACAAGGTCCCCGAGACGGAGCCCCATCGCGCGCAGATCGCCTGGTGCGACACGATGATCTTCGTGTACCCGGTGTGGTGGGGCGGCTTCCCCGCGATGCTCAAGGGCTATCTCGATCGCACGTTCGTGTCGGGACTGACGTACTCCTTCGAGGGGCGCCCCAAGACGGCGGTGCTCCCGAACGGACTCATGCGCGGAAAGAGCGCGCACTTCTTCTACACCCTCGACTCGCCGGCGCTGGTCGCGTGGCTCGATCCCGGGTGGTGGTCGACGTACTTCACGGTGTTCCGCTATTGCGGGTTCGACCGTGTCCGTCGCCACTACCTCGCGCGTCTCAAGCTCACCACGCCGGAGGCGCGAGCGCGGTGGCTCGAGGAGGTGCGCCGTCGCGCCGCCGCGATCGCGAGAGAACGCTCTCGCTGAGGCCCTCGCGGGCCTATTCTCCCCGGATGGTGCGTCGCGTCTCGCTCGCCGTGTCGGTCCTGGGTCTCGTGGCTGCGTGCGATCCACCGCCCCCGTCGGGGCCGTTCCCTCCGGCGCGGTTCGAGGTGATCGTGGCGGCGGACGCGCCCATGGGCGTCGCGCACGCCGCCGAGGACCTCGTCACGCAGCTCGGGCGCATGGGGCGAGACGTGACGCTCGTCGCGGCCGACGCCTCGACGCCACACGGCTGTCAGGAGGGGCTCGGGCGCGTGGTGCTCCTCGGTGACGGGCTCGGGGCGCCGAGCGCCGAGGTGCTCGCCACGGATCAGACCTTCGGCATTCACGAGACGCGCTGCGCCGCGGGCACGCTCGTGGAGCTCTCGGGCGGGGGCCTGCTCGGGCGCCAGTACGCGGCCTACGAGCTGCTCCACGCGCTCGGGGTGCGCTTCTTCCATCCGGAGGAGACCTATGCGCCCGAGGCGCCGGCGTGGCCGGAGACACCGATCGCACGTGTGCACACGCCCTCGTTCCGGTGGCGCTCGGTGTCCCTCCACCTCACGCACCCGCTCGAGCTGGGCGATGCGTTTCTGACGGGCACGGCCGACGCGGCGGAAGCGACTCGCTACATCGACTGGACGATCGCGAACGGCGCGAGCCGCGGACAGGCCGGTGTCGGCGCCGGGCCCCTCGCCCGCTATGGCCTCGAGCGCGGCTTTCCTCGAGAGACGGGCATCAACCTCCACGAGGTGCAGCAGGGCGGGCGCCCGGTGATCGATCCCGACGACCCGCGACCGGTGGAGGAGCAGATCGCGGAGGCGGTCGATGCGGCGATGGGCAGTGACCCCGCGGACTACCCAGCGTTCTTCGGGTTCCTCTTCAATCCGAGCGAATTCACGGAGCTGCCGGACGAGCAGATCGTGCACGAGCTGACGGTGCTCACCGACTACGTGACCACGCACTATCCGGGGACCCGGGTGTCCACCATCAACCACGGCACCCACGGCCCGCCGACCGAGCACTACCACGTTCGCTACTACGACCTTCCTCAGTTCGCGCCGCACGCGCTGGGGGTCAGCGTGCACACACTGATGTTCTACGACCTCGAGCGGCCCGCGCCGGTGTACGGCAACGACGACTTCCACTTCCTCGAGGCGTTCATCCAGCAGGAAGCGCC
>JAIBCE010000207.1 GCA_019694315.1 Sandaracinaceae bacterium | reverse complement strand
TCGACTGCGTGCTCACGCGCATCGTCGACGTGGGCCCCGAAGGGCACGTCCTCGCGCGACAGCGACCGGGGCCCGCCTTGGTCGGAGCCGTCGATGGCGTGGTCTGCCTCTTCGCCCCCGATGGCTCGCTCGTGCTCGCGCTGCCTGCCGACCCGGATCGGGCCTGGGTCGGCTTCTCCGATCCGGTGCAGTGGTACTGAGCGCCCCCGTGTCTCAGCGACGATCGCGATTGTCGCGTGATCCATGCGAGAAGCTCGATCTGGTCAGGATCACGCGTTCCGCATAGCGTCCCCTTCCGATGAGCTGGGAAGCCTGGATCACCATCGGGATCGTCGTGGCGATGACGGTCGGCCTCGCGATGAACGTCGCCGCCGCCGACGCGCTGCTGCTCCTCACGGCCATCGTCCTCGCGTCGCTGCGCCTCGTGTCCGAGAGCTTCCTCGCGCCCGAGCAGGTCGCGGCCGCGTTCGGCAACGAGGGCCTCGTCACCGTGGGCGCGCTCTTCGTGGTGGCCGCGGGCCTCACACACTCGGGGGGCACGAGCCGCGTGGGCACGCCGCTCCTCGGCAAGCCCGACACGAACGAGTCGGCGCAGGTGCGGCTCATGCTGCCCGTGGTCGGCACGAGCGCGTTCCTCAACAACACCACCGTCGTCGCGATGTTCTTGCCGGTGGTCAAGGAGTGGGCGCGCCTGCGCAAGCTCGACGTGTCCAAGCTGCTCATGCCGCTCTCGTACGCCGCGATCCTCGGCGGCATCTGCACGCTGATCGGCACGAGCACCAACATCGTGGTGCAGGGCCTCATGGCCGAGGCGCACGTGCCCGAGCTCGGCATGTTCACGATCACGCCGGTCGGCGTGCCGATCGCGATCGCGGGCATCCTCTACGTGATCGTCGCGGCCCGCTTCCTCCTGCCTTCGCGGCAGGCCGCCGCCGACAAGCTGTCGGACGCGCGCCAGTACACGGTCGAGCTCGAGGTGGAGGCCGAGAGCCCGCTCGATGGCGCCTCGATCGCGTCCGCGGGCCTTCGTCACCTGCCGGGCCTCTTCCTCGTGGAGGTACGGCGGGGCGAGGACGTGGAGGCCGCGGTCGGCCCCGACTTCGTCTTGCGTGGCAAGGATCGCCTGGTGTTTGCGGGCGTCGTGCAGTCCGTCGCGGATCTCCACAACATCCGCGGGCTCAAGAGCGCGCAGCACGAGGATCGCGATCTCGACGTGCCGCGCCACGATCGCGTCTTCGTCGAGTGCGTCGTGTCGGCCACCTCACCGCTCGTGGGCTCGTCGATCCGCGACAGCCGCTTCCGCACCCGCTACGAGGCGGCCGTGCTCGCCGTGCACCGCAATGGTGAGCTCCTCGGCGGCAAGATCGGCGACATGGTGCTGCGACCGGGCGACACGCTCCTCGTCGAGGCGGCGCCCTCGTTCGTCGAGCAGCAGCGCGACCGCAAGGACTTCTTCCTCGTCTCGCGCGTGAAGTCCGTGACGCCCGTGCGCCACGAGCGGGCGTGGATCTCGCTCGCGATCCTCGCGCTCGTCGTGATCGGCGGCGGCCTCGAGCCGATCACGCACCTCGGCACCCTCCCCTTCGCGCTCGCGGGCGCGGCGCTCGTGGTGGTGACCGGGTGCGCGTCGATGGATCAGGCCCGGCGCTCGATCGAGTGGTCGGTGCTCTTCGCGATCGGCGCGGCGCTCATCATCGCGAAGACGCTCGACACGACCGGCGCTGCGCGCGGCCTCGCCGACGCGCTGCTGTCGCTCGTCGGGGGCACGGGCCCCGTGGGCGCGCTCGCTGCGATCTACCTCGCGACGCTCATCCTCACCGAGATCCTCACGAACAACGCGGCCGCGGCCCTCGCGTTTCCCATCGCGCACGCGACGGCGCAGTCGCTCCACGTGTCCACGATGCCCTTCGCGATCGCCGTGTGCCTCGCGGCCTCCTGCGGCTTCGCCACACCGATGGGCTACCAGACGCACCTCATGGTCTACGGCGCGGGCGGCTACCGCTTCAGCGACTTCCTCCGCATGGGCGTCGGCCTGGACCTCGTGTGCATGGTGCTCGCCGTGGTCCTGATCCCCTGGGTGATCGGCTTCTGACGACGATACGCTCGCGG
Organism: Sandaracinaceae bacterium; assembly: GCA_019694315.1. Lineage (GTDB taxonomy): Bacteria > Myxococcota_A > Polyangia > Polyangiales > Sandaracinaceae > JAFLCL01. The sequence continues at coordinate 12,522 of JAIBCE010000207.1, read as the reverse complement.
TGATGTTCGCTCTGCGCCTCGCGCGCCTCGAGGTCTTGCTCGGCCGGCTCGATCGTCCGGGCGGCATGTACCCGCCGCTCGCCCTCGCGAGCGCGGACGTGTCTCCCGACGAGCGCGCCGCCATGGACGCGAGGATGCAGCGGAGTGAGCTGGCGGCGGTGTGGCGCGTGTGGTCGGACGCGACGCGGACGGCCGCGGATCGGGCCAACGCGATCGCCGAGCTCGACCCCACCTTCGCGCACGTGCACCTCCTCCTCGCGGATCTCTTCCTCCGCGACGACGACGCCTACGCCGAGCCGTTTCCGCAGCTGCGCGCGACGATCAGCGCGCTTCGGCCGGCCCTGGGCCACGGGTATGCGCGCCTGCTCGAGACGCTCCAGCACGACTACGACCGCGACGGCGATCCGTACCTGTCGCGACGCGGGTTCGCGCACTCGGCGAACGAGACGATGCCGCTGCTCGGTGTTCAACAGCTCGGGGACACGCCCGATCGCCTCTGCTTCACGCGAGGTCGGATGGCGTGGGGCGGACCACCGTCGATCGACACCCACCCCGAGCTCCGCGCCGAGATCGTCGAAGGGAGGCTCGTGCACTCGCCAGGCGGCGCGAGCGCGCAGCTGAGCCTCGAGGAGCTCGCCTCACTCGAGTGCCCCGAGCTCCTGACCTCGCTGCGCGTCTGGAGCCGAGGTGGCGCGCCTTCTTCGTCTCCGCTCGCGCGCGCCACGAGCCTGCGCGATCTGACGCTGTCGGTGCCGGAGCTCCGCGACGAGAGCGACTCGCCACGGATCGCATCATTGCCCCTCGAGTCGCTCGCGATCGAGCTCTTCGCGACGACGAGCCCCACGCTGCCTTCGTGGATCGCGGCGCTGCCGTCGCTGCGCTCGCTCAGGCTGTCGTGCACCGATCGCGGTGTGGATCGCGCTGCCGTCGAGGTGCCCGCGGCGGTCGCGTCGCTCGATCGGCTCGAGAAGCTCGCGCTCAGCGGCGTGGGGCGCCTCCCTCACGAGCTCGGTCGGCTCGCGGGCTTGCGCGAGCTCGAGATCCGAGGCTGGAAGCTCGAGGGGCTCCCGAGATCGATCGGCGAGCTCTCGCGGCTCGAGCGCCTGTCGGTCGATCCCGTGGCGTCGCTGCCCGAGCCCCCCGAGGGCTTCGAGCGGCTCCGCGCGCTGCGCGAGCTGCGCCTCGGTCACCTCGACACGGCGGCCTTGCCGCGCGTGCTCCTCGGGATGACGTGGCTCGAGCGCGTGACCCTCGTCGCGGCGCGGCGATGGCCCGAAGCACAGGAGGCCGAGCTCCGCGCGGCGCTGCCCCACGCCTACATCTCCATCGGCTTCACGGGAAACGCGCGCTGAGGTCGGAGCAGCACGTCACTGGCAGACGCCGTCGGCGCACGCCGCGCACCCGGGGCCGGGTGCGGTGTGGCCGTTCATGCCGAGCACCACTTCGTCGGAGACCCCGGGGCGGAAGGTCCTACAGGCCGACGAGACGACCTGGCAGCTCGCGTCGCGGCCGAACGCGATCAGCGCGCGTGGCTCGCGCACCACACCGAGAGGACGCGACATCGGCATGTCCACGTCGATGAACTGGACACTGCGGGGCGTCCCGAGCGCGACGACGTCGGGATCGTCCGGCGTGATCGGGCGGGGGCGGCCGGCATCGGGCTCGGTCTCCGTGCCCACGGGGCATGAGCCGACGTACTCCCGTAGCTCGATCACACGCTCGACGCGGGGCGTGGGAAGGTCGATGAACACGCGCACCTGACGATCGCAGCCAGCCAGCCACAGTGGAGCCAGCGCGAGCCACGCCCACGCCCCTTGGGCCACGCACGGCTGATGTCTCGCCGGCATCAGCTCCCCACGACCGCGAGCGGATCGACGTCGCAGATCCCAGCTCCACCGCAGCGCCAGCCCGGATCGCAGTCCGCATCTGCCAGGCAGCTCGGAGCCACCGGGCGTGCGCGACAGGTTCCTGCGGTGCCACCCGTCGAGCCCCGACACACCGCGCCGTAGCAGTGGTTGCCGGCCCCGCCGCCAGCGCAGTCCGCATCGTCGAAGCACGACATGGCCCTGGTGGGTGGCTCTGGACAGTCGGGCGGCGCGAACGCGCGAGGCACGCGGGCCGCACGACGCTGGCAGTCGCTCCGCGTGACCGTGTCCGAGAGATCGCACGACTGCACCGGCTCGCGCGAGGCGAGGTCGCAGTCGACGTCTGTGGGGACACGCGCGCAGACCCCGTCCGTTCGCGCGCCGCACTCCGCGCTCGAGTACGCGAGGCCACCATCGCAGAACGTGTCGGCCGCGACGCAGGGGTGGGTCGCATCGCAGGTGCAGAAGCCGAGGCCCGCGAGACGGACCCGTGCTCGCCTGCGCGCGCAGGTGCTCGCATAGGTCCGTCCGTCGCAACCGCACTCGATCGAGCCCGCCGCGGGCAGAGAGGCGCAGCTGGCCTCGATCGGGCGACAGGTGCCAGCGCCCGTCGAGGGACAAACGCTGGTGGCCGTCGCATCCGACTCGCAGACCTGATCCGCTGGGCAGTCGGCGTGATCATTCTCGAGGCGACAGTGGATGGATGGGTCGGCGCAGACGCTCGGATCCGCGGCCGCCACGCCGGAGGCGCCGCGCCAACACGCGCTCGCATAGAGGAGCCCGTCACAGCCGCAGCTGGGCTCGCCATCCGCGGCGAGACAGTCCGCCGAGGAGGGACGCGGCAGACACAGCCCTCCCCCCTCGCCACAGGCCCGGCCGCTGGTCTCGCAGTAGGTCGCCGCGTCGGACGACGTGCAGTCGTCGTTGCTCCGACAGCTCCAGGCGTCCGCGGCGGCGGCATCGAGGGCCGTGGCGCGTGCGTCGAGGCTTGCCGCATCGACCGACGCGTCGTGAGCGACCGACGCGTCCGTGCTCGCTGTGGACGCATCGCTGCCCCCTGCGTCGAGGCTCGCGCCCGTATCGAGCGCCGGTGACGGCGCATCCGGCGGCATCGCGACGTCGAGCTGGCTCGGCCATCGACACACACCGTGATCACACACCTGCTCGGCCGATGGACACGGCGCAGTGGAGCTGCACGCGGTGGCCTCGGTGCTGCCGCAGGCAGGCGCCAGGCCGAGGAGCGCCAGCAGCGCGAGAGCGTCGAGCGCGACGAAGCGGGGGCGTTGTCTCGAGGGCATGCCGATCCATCTAGCCACGTCTGTGCCGGCGCGGAAACCCCGGACGTTCGCCGACGCCGGGCCGCTCGGTGCGATCGGCGCGATCGCACCTGCGAGCCTGGCGTTCGCGGCCGAGTCGGTAAGACGGCGCGAGCGGGCTCGAACGCGCGACATCGAGCGCGGCACGCGCGCTGCAGAGCCGGTGGGCGGAGGTGCTCGATGGTCCCCCGAAGCAATGCCCACCCGAGGCTCGTCGAGGTCGTTTCGCTCGTCGCCGCGCTCCTCGTGCTGACGCAGGGCTGTGACGCTCCCGGACGCGGCGCGTGCGCGCGCTGCGGCGACGGTGGCGCATGGCCGGCCGACTCGTCCACGGTCGTCGACGCGGGTGCTCGATCGGCCCCACGCCTGGAGATCACGCCCGCCGGCGGCTCGATCGTGGTCGACGGAGACGACCGGCCGACGCTCACGCTCGAGGCGCGCGTCCTCCGCGAGGGGACCGTCGACGAGGCGGCGACCATCACGTTCTCGGCGAGCCCCTCGGACATCGCGACCATCGATGCGAACGGGCTGCTCCGACCGACAGGGCGTCGCGGAGGCACCGTGCGGGTGACCGCACGCGTCGAGGCGCTCGCGCTCGAGAGCGCGGTCGATGTCGAGATCACCCTCGCACGCACGAGCCTGCTCGACGCGACGCGCGAGGACGGTGCGAGCTTCGGCAGCGAGCCCGCCGCGGCCAGCGAAGGCACGCGGATCGCCTATCCGCCCCGCGACGCGGTGATGCCCTCGAACGTCCTCGCGCCCGAGATCATGTGGGAACCGGTCGTCGCAGGAGAGCTCGTGCGGGTCGAGGTCAGCCGCCCGCACGCGCGGATCACGACGCTCGCGCGCACCGATGATGCTCGCATCCAGCTCCCGGAGGACGCGTGGGCGACGCTGCTCCGCACCGACGTCGAGGCGCCCGTTCGGATCACCATCGATCGGCTCGCTGGTGGCACGGTGCTGGGTGCGCGACCGATCAAGATCCGGATCGCGCGCGGCGCGCTCGCAGGCTCGGCGTACTACTGGTCGGTCGCCAACGGCGCGATCGTCCGCATCGACGACGACCGTGCAGAGCGGCACTCCGTCGTGGCTCATCCGGCCGCCGTGCGTGAGGGCGATGGCACGAGCACGCGCTGCGTGGGCTGTCACACGATCTCGCCCTCGGGCCGGTGGATGGCAGCGTCGATGGGCAGTGGCTCCGGGCCTGCCGGCGTGCGGGTGGGCGCAGTGTTCGACCTCACCGCGGAGCTCGAGCGCGACCCCGCGCCCAGCACGTTCCCCACACGCTCCTACGAGGACTCGCCCACCTGGACGCAGGCGAGCTGGAGCCCACGCGAGGACAGACTCGTGGTCGAGCGCGACATGCGCCTCCACCTCGTCGATCCGTTCGTGGGCAGCGAGCAGCGCGCGCTCGGCGCCGGCTTCGTCGACGCGATCTCGGTGCAGCCGGACTGGTCTCCCACCGGCCACCAGATCGCGTTCGTCCGCGCGAGCTCCTGGACCGTCGACTACCTGGCCGGAGATCTCGTGGTCGTGGACGTCGACGGCGACACGATCGGCGCCGAGCGCATCGTTCACCGCGGCGCGACGCTCTCCACGGCGGCCGAGGGCGGGAGCGCGGACTCGTACCCGACCTTCTCGCCCGACGGCCGTCTCCTCGCGTTCGCGCATGGGACGACCCCATTCGCGCCGAGCGGGACCGGGGCGCTCTACGCCGTGGGCGTCGAGGGAGGGGCGGCGCAGCGCCTCGAGCGGGCCTCTGCCGGTGGTCACGCGTTCGCGCCGCGCTTCGCGCCGTTCGTGTCCGGCGGCTACGCGTGGCTCACGTTCCACTCGCCGCGCCCGTACGGCAACCGCGTCGTCGAGGACCCACGCGAGGCCCACGAGGGCATCTGGGTGAGCGCCGTGCGTCTCGACGCTGCGCCAGGGGAGGACCCGAGCGCTGCGCCCTACTGGTTGCCCGGGCAGGACCCTGCGACCAGCAACGTGTCCGTCTCGTGGGCCCGCCGTGCGTGCCGTGTAGACGGCGACACGTGCTCGGAGGCGAGCGAGTGCTGCGGTGGCGCGTGCGAAGCGGGGGTGTGCAGCCCCCCGACGCTCGTCTGTCGTGAGCGGGGCCAGACCTGCTCGAGCGCGAGCGACTGCTGCGAGGCCCTGACCTGCTTCGAGCACGTCTGCGTCGACGATCTCCGATGATCCGACGGCTCGGGACACGAGGGGCGCGGTGCTCGAAGGCCGAGCCGTGGCACCACGCTCGCGGTGGCGTCGCGTCCCGGAGTACCCTGGAGGTCCGCTCATGGCGCGCCTCTCGCTCGTGTCGCTCGTGTGCCTCGCGCTCGCCCTCCAGCTCGCGACCGTCGGTCACGCTCTGGCGCAAGAGAGCACGCTCTCGAGCGCGGACGCTGCGTACGAGCGGGGCGCGCTGCTCGAGGCCTCGCGCCTCTACGAGGCCGCGCTGCGAGAAGGAGGGCACGAGCGCGACGCGCTGATACGCATCCACCTCCGGCTCGGCATCTCCTCGATCGCGCGGCGCCAGGAGCTCGGCGCCCGAGCGCACTTCCGCGCTGCGCTCGCGCTCGATCACGCGCTGGTGCTGCCCGAGGAGCTGACGGCGAGCCGCCGCGCAGAGCTCGAGGCGCTGCGGCCGACACAGTCGCTGGCCCTCGTGCTGGAGGCGCCCGACGAGCTGCCGCGCGGCGAGGACGCGACCGTCGAGGTGCGCGTCACGGGCGACCGCGAGCTCGTCCGAACGATCGAGGTGAGCCTCGGCTCGCGCACGGAGTCGCTGCCGGCGAGCGGTGGAGCTGTCTCGATGCACCTCGACTCCGAAGAGGCGAGGCTCGACGCCGTCGCGCTCGACGAGCACGGAGGCCGGCTCGCTCGTGCGCAGCGAACAGTGCGCGCCGTGGAGCTGGTGGTCCCGAGCTCCGAGCCCACGACTGTCCCCACGGAGTCGACGCCGAGCGTCGGCGCCGAGCCCCCTGACGGGCTCACGCGCACGCCCGAGACACAGACGGAGGCACTCGCGCCGACGGTGGAGTCGGGCCTCGCGTGCACGGCCGGCTCGCATCGCCACGCCGACACCTGCGTCCCGGACCTGGCCGATCCCCCGCCGGCCCCGCGACCCTGGTTCGAGGAGCCGCTCGTGTGGGGCACGGTGATCGGCGTCGTCGTCGGCGGCGCCACGGCCGGCGCGGTCGGCTACCTCGTCACGGAGCCTCCAGGGTACCTGCTCCTCGCCCCCGAGCTGCGATGACCTCGCCCGGGAGCGAGTCGATCGCCTTCCCCTCGCGCGCCGCCGCGACGCCGAAGACCATCGGCCGCTACGAGGTCGTGGGCACGCTGGGCCAGGGCGGGATGGCCGCGGTGTACCTCGCGCGAGCGCGTGGCCCTGCGGGCTTCCAGAAGCTCTTCGCGATCAAGACGATCCACGCGCACCTCGCGAGCGATCGGCAGTTCGCCACGATGTTCCTCGACGAGGCGCGCATCGCCGCCGCGCTGCACCACCCCAACATCGCGCACGTCTTCGAGCTCGGCGAGGACCACGGCTCGTACTTCCTCGCGATGGAGTACTTGCTCGGAGAGCACCTCGGCGCCCTCGAGCGCCAGCTCGGACAGCGGGGGCGTGCCGCGCCGATCGAGGTGATGACGCGCATCGTGGCCCTCGCCGCCGAGGGCCTCCACCACGCGCACGAGGCGACCGACGAGCTCGGACAGCCGCTCCACGTCGTGCACCGCGACGTCTCGCCGCAGAACATCTTCGTGACGTACGCGGGCCACGTGAAGATGACCGACTTCGGCGTGGCCAAGGCGACCAGCAACGAGGTCCGGACCGACACGGGCACGGTGAAGGGCAAGTTCGCCTACATGGCCCCCGAGCAGGCCCTCGGTCGCGGCGTGGATCGCCGGACGGACGTGTTCGCGCTGGGCGTGGTGCTCTGGGAGGCGATCACGCTGCGACGCCTGTTCCGGAGCCCGACCGATGCCGAGACGCTCCTCAAGGTGACGCAGTGCGAGGTCCCGGCGCCCTCGACGATCCGTCCGGAGATTCCGGCGGAGCTCGACCGCATCGTCCTGCGTTGTCTTGCACGCGAGCCTGCAGAGCGGTTCGCCACCGCCGCCGAGCTCGCGCACGAGCTCGACGCCTTCCTCGCCACGCGCGATCGGGTGGCGCCAGCGGCGATCGGCGCGCTGATGAGCGAGCTCTTCGCGAGCGAGATCGCGAAGAGGCAAGCGGAGGCGCGGCAGGCCCTCTCGCGCGAGGTGAGCCTCTCCGGCGAGACGTCGGCGTCGTCGCCCGAGCCGGCGGCGATCGACGAAGACACCATCAGCCACAGTCAGTCCCGCCCCGTCTCGGCGCCGGCCGAGATCACGAACACACCACCGCTGCCGCTCGTGCCGCTGCGGCGCGACGTTCTCGCGGCACCCGACAGCGAGCCCCCGCCTCGAGCCCCCGCGCTCGAGATCGCACGGCGCTCGCGGCTCGGTGTCGTGCTCGCTGGCCTGCTCGTCGCCGGAGGCTCGCTCGCCTTCGCGGTGTGGTGGGCACGAGGCGCACCCGCGCGCTCCGTCGACACACGCGTGACCACGTCGAGCACCGCCGCCCCGCCACCCACGACGACCGCGACGACCACGCCTCCCGTCACGACGACCACGCCTCCCGTCACGACGACACCGCCGGCCACGACGACCACGCCTCCCGTCACGACGACCACGCCGCCCGCCACGCCGACCACGCCGCCGGTCAGGACGACCACGCCGCCCGTCACGACGACCACGCCTCCCGTCACGACGACACCGCCTCCCGTCACGACGACACCGCCGGCCACGACGCCGCCCGTCGTGACACGACACCGGGCAGCCCAGGCCCCCGCCACGCCCTTCCTCGTGGAGATCAACTGCCGCCCCGCCGCCGAGGTGCTCTACGGCAACGTGCACGACACGACGCCGTTCATCGGCGAGGTCCCTCCCGGCGTTCGCATCACCCTTCGAAACGAGCGCGGCGAGCGTGTCGTTCGCCCCGTCCCCGGCCCCGATGGCACCGCGCAGATCCCTCCGAGCCTCTGCCCCTGATGCTCGGGCCCTCTGCCCGGGCGGCGCGTCAGGTCTTCTTGAGCATCTGGAAGTAGCGGCGCGCGATGCCGGCGGCGCGCGATGCGGCCGACACGTTGCCGCCGTGGCGCGTGAGCATGTCGGCGACGTAGCGCTCGGTGAAGCGCTCGAGCGCGACGTCGCGCGCCTGACGAAACGGGAGGCCCGAGAGCGCGGGGTCGGCACCGGAGGACGCGCTCGTGCGCGTGGCCCGGAGCGCCGTGTCACCGACGACGGCGAGTCGCTCGACGGCATTGCGCAGCTCGCGGACGTTGCCGGGCCACGCGTGCGAGGAGAGGCGCGCCAGCACCTCGTCGCTGAGCGTCGCGCTCGCCCCGAGACGCTCCGCAAACGCGCGCGCGAGCAGCGGCACGTCGGAGGGCCTCTCGCGCAGGCTCGGCACGCGGATGAGGACGACCGCGAGGCGATGGAAGAGGTCGAGCCGGAAGCGCCCCTCCTCGACCTCGTTCTCGAGCGCACGGTTGGTCGCGGCCACGACGCGCACGTCGATGGGCAGCCAGTCCGAGCCGCCCACCCGTCGGACCCGTCGCGCCTCGAGGGCGCGGAGCAGGCGCGTCTGCATGGCGAGGGGCAGCTCGCCGATCTCGTCGAGGAAGAGCGTTCCTCGGTGTGCTTGCTCGAACGCCCCGGCCCGACGTCGCTCGGCGCCCGTGAAGGCCCCCTTCTCGTGACCGAAGAGCTCGGACTCGACGAGGTTCTCGGGGATCGAGCCACAGTCCACGACCACGAGCGGTCCGCTCGCGCGCCCGCTCTTCTCGTGGATGGCCTCGGCCAGGACCTCTTTGCCAGTGCCCGACTCGCCCTCGAGGAGGATCGTCGCGTCGGTCGCGGCGGCGCGCTCGAGCTGCTCGTAGATCGGCTGGAGGATCGGCGCGGCGCCGAGGAAGTCGCCGAACGCCGTCACCAGCTTCCGCGAAGGCGAGGCCGCCACGTGACGCTCGATGCGGACGCGCGTGTCCCCCACGCGAAGCTCCATCCCCTCCCCGAGCTCGGCGTCCATCACGCGCACGCCGCCAGCCCATGTGCCGTTGCGACTGCCTGCATCACGCACACGCAGGCCCGTCTCGCCGGGCCACGCTTCGACATGGCGCCGCGACACAGTGGGATCGGAGAGGCGAAGGGCGCACGCCTGGGAGCTGCCGACGAGCACGCTCGCCGTCACGTTGCAGATCGCGCCCGTGTCCGGGCCCGCGACCACGACCAGCCGGTAGGCAGTCGGCGCGGGATCCGAGGGCTTGGCGACCACCGTCTGAATGTCCTGCTCCATCGCACGGCTCTCCCTCATGGTCGCCTCGGGTCCACCTCGGTGCGATCGCCGAGGGTGAGCGTGTCGTCGTGCGGCGGCACGCCCGCGAGGCGGTCGATCGCCTCGGCGAACGAGCTCGGGTGCTGATCGTCGCGCAGCACGGGAGGAGCCTCGCGAGCCTGGCGCAAGCGTACGAACACATCGCCGACCTCGGCTGCCAGCAAGCGCGCGAGCTCGGCAGCGCTCGCTCCGCGGCTCAGGGCGATCACGTCGAGCGCGTCGGCGAACGAGCTCGTCGTCATGCGTCGCTGTGTCGTATCGGCGCGTGCACGAAGCAGGACATCACGCAGCGCCGACGGTGGAGACTCGTCCTGCGCGAGCCGCCGATCGAGCCAGTCCGCGAGCGCGCGCAGATCCTCGCTCTCGCCCCCCCTCGGGATGCCCGTGACGATGCCGAGCCCGTGCTCGGTCACGAGGCTCGACTCGACGAGCCCGGCGGCCTCGTCCGGTCCCGTGCCCACGAGCCTGCGCACGACGGAGATCCCCCGCGCGAGATCCGACGCGAGGCGGCTCGCCAGCGTCCACGGTAGCTGCCCTCCCGAGGACTCGATCGCGTGTGCCACGCCGCGCACCGAGAGCGCCACCGGCAGCTCCTGCGAGAGGATGAGCGCGTCGTCGGCGCGCACGAGCTCGATCACCCGCAGGACATGGGCGTGCTCCGCCACCGCGAGACGAGACGCCACGCGAAGCGCTGCGCCCGCGGCCGGCGTGAGCGCGCGGAGCAGCGCCAGCGGGCGATCGAAGCCCTCCGCTCCACGCAGGCGCGAGAGCCACACTTCGTGGCCCTGGACATTCGCGAGGTGTGCGATCGGGACGTAGCGCATGGAGAGCGGGGGCGATGCTACCGCGCCGCGCGCCCGTGCGAGCCCGTGGTTCGCGCATGCGATCGGGCCGATCGCACCTCCTGCCTCGAGCGGGCGCGCACGCCCACGTTTTCCAGGGAATTCCGACGTGCCGGGGCATCGCGATCGTTGGCATCGCGGCTGCACTACCTCGCTCCGCGGCTCGACCCCCGCCACGGAGGATGAAGAGATGACGTCCCACGCCCCCACGAACGATGCTCTCCACACGGCGCTCCCTCGGCTCGTTGGCTCTGCGATCGGCCTCGGCGCGCTCGCGCTCACGGCGTGCGCGTCGGGGGGCACCTTCGATCGCACCGGGAGCACGGGCGAAGCGCTCCATGCGGATCTCGGTGTCTGTGAGGCCCACGATGGCGAGCTCTGCGACCCGAGCGTCACCACCGCGCCGTGCGCCGACGCGACGGACTTCTCCGTGTCGTGCGCGTGTGTCGCCGACGATCCCAGCGGCGCCGCGCGAGTGCGCTGTGCACCGCCTCTGCCCGTGCCCCCGATCCTGGTGTGCGCCGCCGACGTCGCGTCGGGGCTCGCATGTCCGATCGAGATCGCCGAGGCCGGCGAGGGTTGCGTGCTCCCCGAGGGCGGGCGCTGCGTGTGCCGCGAGGTGACCGACGATCCCAGCGTGCCGGCCAGGGCCCGCTACGCGTGGAGCTGCGAGGTGCCCGGGCCTGCGCCCTCGGGGTGCGTCGGCGCCACCACGGGGGCGGCGTGCGGCGCGGACGGGCTCACGTGCGAAGGCACCGACGGTACGCGCTGCTACTGCGCGGCCCCCGCTGACGGCGATGCCGTGCCGCGCTGGATCTGCGAGGGCCCGCCGCCGCCCGCCCCGACCTACTGCCGCGACGTGGTGCGTGGCTTCCCCGACTCGGTCTCGTGTGCGCTCGACATCGGCACGTGCCTTCTCGACGACGGACGCGCCGCGTGCCGCTGCGTGCCCAACGTGGACGGTACCGAGGGCGGACATCTCGAGTGCGAGGGACCGCCGCCGCCGCCCCGCGCCTGGTGCCCGCGTGAGCTCGACCCGAGCTCGACCGTGCGGCTCGAGTGCAACCCCATCGGCGACGCGTGCGAGCTCTCGAGCGGCGCTGGGCGCTGCACCTGCATCGAGGACGATCGCCGCGATCCGGCGCGCCCCGTGGGCTACTGGAGCTGCGACGCGACGGTGATCGACCCGCCCGTGCCCAGCGCAGACGGCTCCGCCGCCTGAGCGCGAGAACTGCCAGAGCTCGGAGGCTCCCGCCCCCACGCGAAGCCGGCGCATGCACAGCGCCGGCTTCGTGCCGTCTGCTCGGCCTGCTCTCGAGCCGAGCGCGCTCGTTCACGAGCTCACGTCGTCGGGGTCGCGAGCTCGCGCACGCGCACGTCCGAGGCGCGGGTGTTCGCCGGCACGACGGGCACGAGCGCATCGAGCCACGCAGGGAGTCGCTCGTCGTCGAGCTTCGGCGCGGCCGTGGGGGCATCGGAGGTGGCCACGACGAGGTGCCAGACGAGCTCGCCCCGCTCGCGCGTGGGTGAGGCGTCTGCGCCACGATAGCCCTGCGCCGGCCGTGGATCGCTTGCCCGCGCCTGCGCGATCGCCTCCACGTACGCGTCGCCCTGGCTGAGGCTCGCGGTGTGGACGAAGCGCGAGATCGTGGGGATCGCGGCCGTGACGGCGAGCGCTGCGCGGTGCGCGAGCTCGGGCCCGCAGTCCATCTCGGAGGCGAGGCGCTCGGCGTCGGCGGCCGCGAGCTCGAAGCAGAGCACGTGGTGGATGAGGTGCTTGGGCGCCGCGAGCGCCTGCGCGTGCTCCCGCTCGAGCGCCGCCTCGCGCCGACGCTTCGCGCGCTCACCCCACCACCAATAGAAGATCAGCGGCGACGCGAGCGCGACTGCGATGAGCGCGCAGTAGAGCCCCTCGGGGTGGACCTCGCCGCCCTGGTGCTGGCGCAGGAGGCGTTCGAGGCGCTGGAGAAGGAGCAGGACGAGCATCAGCGCCCTCCGAGCAAGCGCCGGAGCAGGCCGGAGCGAGTAGGCGCGCTCGTGGCCAGCTCGATCGTGGAGAACGCATCCCCCACGCGATCGAG
>JAIBCE010000206.1 GCA_019694315.1 Sandaracinaceae bacterium | reverse complement strand
GAGGCCATGCGGCGCGTGAGCACGTACGAGTAGGCCTGGAAGATCACGGCCGCCGACGCGTCGCGCTCCATGCGCCGATCCCAGCCGCGCAGGGCCTCCGCGAGCGCGCGCAGATCGGCGCGATCGCGGTACGCCGCGAGCGAGGCGTCCGTCGCGCGTCCGTCCCACGCCGCGAGCAGCGGAGGCACGAAGTCGTCGGCGAGGATCGAGTGTGTGTCGTCCTGGAGCGCCTCGAGATCCTCGAGCGTCACCGAGCCACGCGTCGTGAGGCGCGTGAGCTCGTCTTCGATCCGCTGCGCGCGCGTGCCGGGATCGAAGTACATGCCGAAATAGTAGGGGCCGTCGAACCAGTCGCCGTCGTCGTTGAAGCCGAAGGGCTCGTTGTTCGCGGTCACGAGGAAGCCGCGCGCTCCACCGTGGCTGTGGGGCATCTGATCGGGCGTGAGGATCGCGCCCGACCAGAGCGAGCCTGGATCGTCGCCGTCGAGGATCGTCCACGGCGTGCGCTCGGCCGTGATGGGCCCGCTCCGCACGGGTGTCGACGGGGGCGACACGTAGGTGATGCCCGCGACGTCGGCCGCCACGAAGTTGAACGTGCCGATCTCCATGAACTGCATCGCGGCCTCGAAGTCCTCGCGGCTCTCGGCGAGATCGAAGCCCGCGAAGCCCTGCGCCTCGTGCGTGGGCGCGAAGCCGATCCAGTCGAAGAGCAGGCGCTCGCCGGGCCCCGTGATCGGAAGGGGCGGTAGCTCACGCGGGAGGATCACGCCGTGGCCGGGAACGGTCTCGATCTCCACCATCACGGGCGAGCCGCCGTGCACCTCGATCGTCTCGGTGCGTCGCACGATCGGGAGCTCCTCGCCGCCGAGCATGATCGAGTCCTCGTCGCCGCGGACGGCCCAGAGATCCATGACATCGGGGTAGGTGGTCGTCGCGGTCCACACGAGGTGTCGGTTGTGGCCGAGCTGGATCGCGGGTGCCCCGAGGAAGCTCCAGCCGATCACGTCGAGGCCGTCCTCGGGTCGCGCACTGTGCAGGTGATGCAGCCAGAAGATGTTCGGGCTCGAGAAGCCCTGATGCGGATCGCCCGCGATCATGGGCGTTCCGTCGATCGTGTGGCGTCCGTCGATCGCCCAGTTGTTGCTGTGGCCACCGGCGATCGACGGAAGGCCGGGCACCTCGTCGAAGCGCGCGAAGAAGCGACGCATGCGCGCCTCGGCGTCGTCGGGCAGCGGCGGTCGCGTGGTGTCGCGCGGCACGAGCGGCACGATGCCCTCCTCGCGCGGGCGATAGCTCAGCGCTGCCGGTCGCTCGTCGGGCGGGATCGTGTGCGCATCTCGGAGCGGCAGATACACCGGGAGCGCGGTGTAGAGGTCGGGGAAGTAGCGCGCGAGGATGCTCGAGAGGATGTCGTACTCGATCTGGCTCGCGTTCCCGAAGAGCAGCAGCTTCGCCACCGCGAGCGCGTGATCGACGGTCCAGTCGTCGGGCACGAAGTCGAGCTCGCCCGCGCCGAAGCCCGGCGGGCGCTCGTGCATGCCGGAGCGGACCTCGGCGAGGAAGCGGTTCACGCCCGCGGCCCACGCCTCGAGCAGGAGGTATTGCTCCGGGGATCGTCGCGCGAGCTCGGACGCGTTGACGGCGCCCCAGTGGCCGATGTCGAGGATGCGCATCAGCGTGTCGTCGTCGACGGCGCCCTCTCCGAGGATCGCCGCGCGCGTGCCGAGCGCGCGACGACGCATGAGCTCCATCTGGACGAGGCGGTCGTGCGCCTGGAGGTAGCCCGATGCGAAGAACGTGTCGGACGCGCTCTCACCGTACACGTGCGGCACGCCGTCCGCGTCGCGGATCACCTCGACGGAGGCCGAGAGGCCCTCGAAGCGCGGGCGGCACGACGGCGGCGTGACCTCGAGCGTGCACGGATCGCTCGGGCCCGCGTCGCTCGGTGCATCGAGCGCCTCGTTGGCGTCGAGCCCGGCGTCGGAGTCGCTGGACGGTCCCGGACATCCCGCGACAGAGACGAGCGCGAGCACGGCGAAGGAGCGGACGGGGCGTGCGAGCAAGGCGACCTCCGAGCGCGTAGCGTCGCGGACCCGGCGCACTGCGCGCAAGACTGCGGTGACGTCGTCCGAGGGTTCCCCATCGCGCGGGCGATGCGACCGCTCGTGATCGACCTCGACGCGCTCGTGTCGCCGAGCCGGATGGCGTCACGGGCCGAGCTCCTGCGCTTGCGCGAGCTCGTCATCCAACGCCACGGCGGCGTCCAGCTCTGGCGGAGCGCGCTCGACGGGTCGTGACATCGGGCGGGCGAGCTCCGTGCGATGGGGCTCTCATGCGCCGCGGTATTGGATCACCGCCCGCGAGAGCGCCCCGCTCCTGCTTCGGCGGGCTCGATGCTCGGCTCGGCCACCGCCGGATCGAGCCCGTCGCCTCCGAGGAGCGAGCGGGCCTCGTAGGGGTCCTCGTAGATCGGCTCCCCGAACGCGACCTCCTCGATCGGCGCGAGCGGCAGGAGATCGCCAGTCGAGGGGGCGAGGCGTGGGCCGTCGTAAGGTGCAGCCGACGTGTGCGGCGGGTCCTCGGGAGAGATCGCGCCGGCGAGCGCCATGGCAGACGCGAGCGCGACGCCCGCCGCGGCGACTGGGCCGACACGGCGCGGCGAGCCCGCAACGCAGTCGCTCGTGAGGATGGTTCCGTCACTGCGACGGTAGAAGCGGACGCACGGAAGTCCTCCCTCGGGCAGCGTGTCGTGGGCACGCAGGAGCGACAGCACCTCGTGGCTGGTCATGGCGCTCAGATCGAAGACGTCCTTCTCGCACCTCGAGCAGTGACGCACACGCTCGTTGCCCACCATCGCATTCCAGTCCTCACCGCAAGGGCTCGCGATCCGGAGGCGCGGCAGGAGCGCGAGCGTGGGAAGCCCACGAGAGCGACGCGTGAGACCGAGCGCGCGAATCCGCTCGAGGAGCTGGTGCTCCCGGTCGGTTCGCTCGGGGGTGCGCGGCTCGTTGCGCAGTGCGGCGAGCTGGCTCGCGAGCTCGGTCCGCTCCCGCTCCCTCGCGTCGTCGTGTCGATACGGCATGCGCCGATCGACAACGCGTATGCGCGAAGGTTCCGCCCAGGAGCGCAACGAGCGTGTTCACGGGCGCGACACGCGAGCGCCGAGGTGCCGTCAACGGCGCAGCGACTCGATCGCGTCGAGGGTCTCGTCGGTCACGCCGTACGCCTTCATCGGTGCGCGGAGATCCTCGGGGATCGGTGCGACCACCTCCACGCGCCGCTCGACGTCTTGCCAGTGAGGGATCGAGAGCGCGAGCGCATGAAGAGCGAGGCGATGTAGCGCCCCGTGCGCGCGCAACGCCTTGTTCTCCTTGCTGTCGCCGTAGGTCGTGTCGCCGAGGATCGGGCAGTGCACGTGCCTCATGTGCCGGCGGATCTGGTGGTAGCGGCCTGTCATGGGCTCGCAGATCACGAGGCCATAGCGAGGTGACGCCGTGCGCACGTCGTCCGCGATCGCCGCGGTCCGGTATGTCGTGACCGCCTCCACGCGCTCATCGCTCTCCTCGCTGCGCGGCACCGGATGATCGATCACGCCTGCTCGCGGCTCGGGCGCGCCACGCACCCACGCAAGGTAGGTCTTGTGCGCGAGGCCCTCCTGGAACGCCCGCGCGAGCGCGCTCGCCGCGGTCTCGTTCAGCGCGAACACCAGCGCCCCGCTCGTCGCGCGATCGAGCCTGTGCGACGGCCAGACCCACGTGCCGAGCTGGCGATTCAAGCGCCGGAGCACGTTGTCGTCGGAGCGATCGAGGCCCTTGTGCACCGCCACACCCGAGGGCTTGTCGACGATCGCCATCCCTTCGTCCTGGAAGAGGATGCGGAGCTCGCGCGTGGTGTCGGTCACTCGGTCGCCCTCACGATCGACGCGCCCAGTACGGCATGACACAGCCTCGGACGTCGGGACACGAACCGACCATGCACGGCACGGCCTCGCAGTCCCCCGCGGTCCTCGCGCGGACCACGAGGAATTCTTCGGGACCGAGCACTGAGCCGTGGTCCTCCAGCGTCACGACCACTGTCCAGTCACACCCTGCGGCCGAGACGTGCTCTGCGCGCGCTCCACAGAGCACGGTCGTGGCCTCGAAGTCGTTGTGCGCAGTCTCGTGACAGGCGATCGGAGGCCCTCCGTCGATGACGAGACGACGGCCATCGAGCACGGCCTCGTTCCCTGCGCCCCAGGGAGACAAGAGCTCGAGAGGGCAACCCGACTGTGCTTCGAGCTGCCAGACGAGGTGCTCTTCACCCGTGGGCAGGGGGATGCCGCAATTGGGATTGCCATCCTCGCCGCGGGGACACTCCAGGTACGTCGTGCCGCTCAGCTCGAAGGTGGCTTCGAACTGCGTGCTCCGCAGCGTGTCGGTCTCCGCCCGGTAGTCGATGCGGATCGGCGCACGCGCATCTCCAGTCAGCTGGATGTCATCGACGTGGAGCGTCGCGTTGCCCCAACCCATCACATCGACCTGGTAGAACGCGACCGCGGACACCTGCTGGTCCCCGAAGGTCCACGTCACGGGGTTGAGCTCGACGCGCGGGGGGTCGGTCCCGACGCGGCGGGTCTCGGTGAGCCGGTCGATCTGCAGCGTGTAGGACCCGTCTCGATAGAACGACGCCGGAGCGTGACCCGTGCGTGTGAGGTCGACCGGATTGCCACCCGTGGTGCCGACCATGTGGAGCGAATAGGTCGACTGGTCGACGAGCTCACAGCCGCAGAGCAGGGCGAACACGACCAGCAGCGCGACACGATCCGACATGCCCCCATGCTCGCAGGAACATGCTCTCCGGCAAACGACCGCCGGCGATGGCGTCGACTGGACCGTCATCGAGCGGTCCGCCTGCGGGTGCGCGCCGCCGGCTGCCGCCGAGCGAACAGCGCCGCCATCGAGCGCGAGCGCAGCGCATCGCCCCCACGCTACAGGATCGTGCCCCGCGACACGCCACGATTCATGCTCGCGCGATGCGCGTTCCCGTCGAGCTGAAGAAGAGCTGGCGCCTGTTCAACCATGGTCCGGTCACGCTCGTGAGCGCCGCGGCCGACGGCGCGGCCAACGTGATGGCGGCCGCGTGGGTGACGCCGCTCGACTTCGATCCGCCCAAGCTCACGGTCGTGCTCGCGGCCGATGCGTATACGCGCGAGCTCGCGGTGCGCGCGGGCACGCTCGTGCTCCAGGTGCCCACGGTCTCGATGCTCTCGATCGTCGAGGGCGTCGGCACCACGAGCGGTCGTGATGTCGACAAGTGGTCGCGCTTCGCCATCGAGCGCGAGGACGAGCCCTCGGCCCCCGCGCCGCTCGTGCGCGGCTGTGTCGGGTGGATGGTCGCGCGGCTCCTCGACGAGCCACACCTCGCCGAGGCGTACGACCTCTTCGTCGTCGAGGGCATCGCGGCGTGGGCCGACGATCGCGTGTATCGCGACGGACGCCTCCGCGACGACGTGCCACCCGAGCTGCGCACGGTCCATCACGTCGCCGGAGGCGTCTACGTCGTGGACGGAGAGATCGTGAAGGCGCGCTGAGCGCTGGCGTTCAGCGCGGCTCGAGGCGGATCCACGTGACGCTGTCGGACTCGGCCCCACGCACACGGCCTCACGGCTCGAGTCGCCCCGTCCAAGGCGACGTCAGGGCACGTGGAGGCCCTCGCTCGAGCCGGCCGCCCGCAACGCGGCGTCGAACGCGAGGAACGTCGGCGTCGTGCCGAGCTCCATGCCGAGACGCATCGCGCTCGCCAGGTGGATCGCGTCGAAGCCTCGGAGCGCATGGCGCTCCGCGAGCTCACCCGCGGCGCGTGAGAGCGACGCGTCGAGCTCGACGACGACCATGTGCTTCCAGTCCTCGTCGAGCCTCGTGACACAGCGACGAAGCTGTGCAGGTCGCAGATGGCCCTCGCGTCCGCGACGCGCGAACGCAGCGCGTGCTTCCGCATAGCCGACGCGCGAGATCGCGACCCAGGCCGAGCGACCCACGTGCTTCCGCACGGCCAGCGACTCGGCCTCCGCGACATAGAGCTTCACCCACGCGCTCGTGTCGAGATACAGGCTCGTGGCGCTCACCGTCGGTCCTCGAGGACTGCGTGCGAGACCGATGCGCCGACGCGAGGCGCGCGATCGAGACCGCGGGGCTTGCCGCCCGACCAGCTCAGCCGGCCTGCGCTCACCGCGGACGCGAGCCGCTCGGTCTGGCTCGGACCCTCCGCGCGGATCGGCGTCAGCTGCACGATCGGCGTGCCCCGGTCCGTTACCACGATCACCTCGCCGGCCTGCGCGCGGCGCACGAGCGCGCTCGTCGCGTTCTTCAGCTCCCGGAGGCCGACGGCCGTGGCGCGCTTCATGGGGCCACATCGTAGCAAATGAGGCCACATCGGCCCAGCGGTCGGCGAGGGGGCTGGGCCGCGCCCGACACATCGAGCCTCTCGAGGCTCGACCCGCGTTCAGCGCGGCTCGAGGCGGATCCACGTGACGCTGTCGGACTCGGCCTCGCGGCTCGAGTCGAGCACCACGGTCACGGTGCCGCCGAGGCGCCTGTCGCCGAAGAGCACCTCGAAGTAGTCGCCGCTCGCGTCGACCTGATCGATGCGCATCTCCTCGCCGTTCACGATGAAGAGCGCGCCGCGCGGGTTGCGGTTCGCGCTCGAGCGGAAGCGCACGTAGACGCCGTACGTCGAGGGGATCACGTCGGGGAACGTGAAGGTCGCGGTGCCACGTCGAGTGCCGCCCGCCACGTAGAGACCGTCGCAGTCGGTGCTCACGTGCTCGGCGCCGTCGGCCGTGAACGCATAGTCGCGGATCGCCGAGAAGCGCGGATGTCCCGGAGGGCAGGGCACCACCCACGTGGAGCGGTTGGTGTAGGTCGCCTCGTGGAAGTGCAGCTCGCGTCGCACCGCGGTCGGGTCGGGCGGCGGCTCGATCGGGCCACACGTCACGACGCGCGCCGTGACCTCCAGCGAGAGCGCCGAGACGCGGAAGAAGCTCCTCGCGAGCGGGCCCGGCCCGAATTCCACGACGTTGTCGCCCGCGATCGTCTGGCCCGTCACGTCGACGCTCACGATCGACTCGACGTTGTCCCAGCTCGTCATCGCGGGGATGTCGAGCGGCGCACCTCCGTTCACTCGGATCGTGCCCTCCTCGCCGGGATGATCCGCGTCGAAGACCGTGAAGCGAAGGGTCGCGCTCTCGACGGTCGCGGGATCGGGCAGCGCAGGAACCGTGAAGCGCAGACGCTCGGTCGAGGTGGGCCCCACGTCGAGCTCGAGCGGCGCGCCCGCGAAGCTCGTCGAGCGGTAGCTGCACGCCATCGCGGGCGGGCTCAGCGCATCGATCCCCGGATCGAGGAAGGCATCCTCGAGAGCCGCGTCGTCGTCGAGATCGGCGTCCGTCGGCACGGCCGCCTCGAGGCTCATCGCGGCATCCTCGGTTGCATCGTCGGCCCACGCATCGAGGGTCGCGTCGCGCCGCGCGGGGCCTGCATCGGAGCGCTCGCCGATCCTGGTTGCCTCGCACCCGAGGAGCACGAGCGAGAGGAGCGCGATGGCCCGCAGCACACGCATGCGGTCGAGCTTGCCAGAGTTCACGCGGACGCGTGAGCGGGGGGTCTCAGAGCATGAGTCACTTGCATTGACTCATGCTCGGACGTTTCTTGCCGGAGGGTCGGGCCGCAGCCCCTCCCTCTCGCCGCGGGTTCTCCCCGTGCTCGCAACTTCGTTGCTGTGCGCCGGGTTCTCGTCGCTTCGCTCCTGCGATCACCGGTCCGATCGCCGGAATCGGCGAGAGCCTCCCTTTCGCCGATTCGAGCCCGTGGCACTCGCATCGTTCCATCCGAGTGCCACGTGCGCTCAGCGCGCGCACGAGGTGCACGGATCGATGCGGAGCACGAGCGGTGCATCGCCGCTCGGCGTGACGCCCAGCGCGATGCCCACGCCGAGGCCGATCGCGACCACCCCCACGCCCGTCCAGAGCCACCACGACTCCGCGATCGAAGGAGGCGGTGGAGGCGGCTCGATCGGCGTCTCGTCGACCCACGCGAGCGCGTCCGCGAGCGCGTCCCCATCGCCACTCTCCGGCACGATCGGTGCGGTCGAATCGAGCGCGAGCACGGTGGCGTCGTCGATCCGACGTGGCGCTTCGCAGCTTCCGGGCGCGCAGCGCACGAGCACCGCGCGATCGAGCGGCCCCGTGCCGATCTGCACGAGCCACACCGCGCGCGCGAGCCCGCCGTGCGCGACGACGTCGGCGAGCGCCTGCGCCACCTCGTCGTGCGCGCCCCGCGCGATGGCCTCGTCGAGCGCCGCGGCATCGAGCGCCGCTGCGCTCGGCGCGAGCGCCACGAGCATCGGGGCGCGTGAGCCGGGCGCGAGATCGACCAGGCGCGCGTAGGGCCGATGCCCTCGCGCCTCCACGCGGATCACGTGCACCCCCGCGGGCACCTCGATCTCGCGCGGCAGCGCTCCGAGCGGACGATCGTCCACGAAGACCTGCGCCGCTGCGTGCGCGGTCGCGGCGGTCCCCTCGACCTGCACCTCGATGCGCGCGCGACGGACCTCCTCGCGCATGAGCGCGATCGAGCGCGCCACGAGCTCGGGCGGCGCCTCGCCCTCCTGGAGCGCCCGATCGGGCGCGAGCGCCAGGGCGCGTCTCAGCGAGGCCTCCGCGAGCGAGGCATCGCCTCGCTGCGCCGCGACGATCGCCGTCACGACCTCCACCTCCGCCAGCCACTCGGCTGCGCCTGGCACGTCGAGCAGGTCACGGGCCCGCCGCGACGCGGCGGAGAGCGCGCGCATGGCCTCGGCCTCCTCGAGCTGGACCTGTGCGCGACGCGCGACACCGAGCGCGGCCTCGATCTCCTCGAGCTGGATCAGGCGTCGCTCGTCGATGCCCTCGCGATCCCAGTCGAGGTGCTCGGGCACGACCACCGACGCGCCGCCACGTCGGAGCGCACGGGTGACGCGACGGGCCCAGAGCTCCGCGCGCCCCGGAAAACGGGGCGATCCAGCGACCCTCACGATCTGTTCGCGTGGGGCCTCACGCGGCGGCGACGCGCTCGACTCGTCGATCGTCTCCTCGACGGGCGGCGTTGCCTCCTGCGCCCACGCCGTCGCGGTCGGGACGAGCCCGAGCAACACAGCGAGGAGGAGCGCGCGCAGCATCCGGGAGCACCGTAGCCAAGCCCGCGATGCGCACGCAACGTCCGCGAGCCCCGTTCGGCGGGCCCTGTATGATCGGCCCCGTGGAGCATCTGCGGGCGAAGCTCGAAGACATCCGCCGCGCGAAGCGAGCCACCTTCGGCTCGGAGACGCACCGCTTCGAGCTCGAGCCGCCGCTCGACGAGAAGACCGTCCTCGCCTTCGAGAAGCGGCGCAAGCTGAGGCTGCCGGAGGACTTCCGCCGGTTCTTGCTCACCGTCGGTTCTGCGGGGGCGGGGCCGTTCTACGGCCTCTTGCCGATGAAGGAATGGCGCGTGGGCGTGCGCGGGAAGAAGCAGGGCCTCCTCACGCTCACGCTCGTCGCTCAGGGCTGCAACCACTGGGGTCTCCTGGTGCTCGAAGGCCCCACGCGCGGCCGCGTCGTGTACCTGAGCGACCTCGGCGCGCTCTACTATCCCGACAATCCGAGCTTCGTGTCCTGGTACGAGCGCTGGCTCGACGAGACGCTCTGGGGCTACGACTACGTCTGGTTCGGAACGGGGATGTCGGGCCGCGAGGCCGACTTCCTCGCGGCCATGAAGAGCGAAGACGCTGCGGTGCGAAGCGAAGGGACCGCTGCGCTCGCCCGTGTCCCCGACCCCTCCGCCGAGGCGCGTGCGGCCATGCTCGGCGCGCTCGCAGACGCCGATGCGCAGGTGCGAGCGACCGCGATCGTCGTGTTGAACGAGCGCGACAAGGCAGCCCTCGAGCCGCGTCTTCCCGAGCTGCTCCGCGATCCGGATCGGCGCGTCGTCCTCGAGGCGCTGCGCTCTCTGCCGGGCACGCCGCATCGAGCGCTCGCGGCACCCCTCATCCGATCCGAGGACGCGGAGGTCGCGCGATCGGCGACCCACTTCGGAGAGATCCCCGAGCGAGACCTCGCCCGCCAGCTCGACGGTCCGGCCTGGGAGAGCGCGACGACGGCGCTGCGCACGCGCGGCGACGGCTCGGCGACGCCGCGCCTCATCGCGATGATCGACGACGAGGACTTCCAGCGCCGGCGCGCGGCGGTGGTGTGTCTCCGCATGCGCAAGGAGGCGTCGGCGGCGGCTGCGCTCTCGGCCCGCTTCGGTCGCGAGACGGATGCCGAAATGCGCCTTCATCTCGTGGAGGCCATCGGAGCCGCCGGAGATCTCGAGGCCCTCCTCGGCTTCGCCCGACACGAGGAACCTCGCGTCCGGTTCCGTGCCGCGTACGCGCTTCGGGAGCACCGCGACCCACGCTCGATCGCGATGCTCCAGATGCTCGCGAGCGACGAGGCTCAGCCCGCTGGTGCAGCATGGACGATCGCGGTGCAGGCGCGGAGATCGCTCGCGGCGCTGGGCGAGCTCTCGTGACGCCCGCGACCCGCGCATCGCGGCGCTCGGACCACGGCCCGCTCCGGCCCGTCGTGAGTCGCGCCCCGCTCATCGCGTGGGTGCTGTCGTGGCTCACCGCCTCGTGCGGTGCGCGCTCGGGCCTCGCGATCCCCGCCGCCTCGCCCGACGCGGGTCCCGCCGATGCCGGCACCGACGCTGCGCCGTGCATCCCCACCGGGATCGAGCGCTGTGGCGGCGGCGACGAGGACTGCGACGGAAGGGTCGACGAGGGCCTGCCGCTCGGTCCGATCGCCGAGGCGCTCACGCTGCGCACCACGGAGTTCGAGACGAACCCGCCCGCGGTCTGCGACACGTGTCAGTGGGCCTGGCGCCCGTCGCTCGTCGCCACGCCGACGGGCTTCGTCGTTCCCTTTCATCTAGGCATCTACGGCGGTCGCGAGATGCCAGCGCTCTTCGCGCGCGACACCGACGCGAGCGGTCGCCCGCTCGGCGAGGTGCGGCACGTGGGCGAGAGCGTGCCTCTCCATCTCGCGCGACTCTCGGGCCCGAGCAGCACGGGCGAGCACTGGATCGAGGCGACGCTGCGCATCGGCGCCGACGATCTCGGAGGCTTCGTGATCGTCGCCCCCGACGGCGCGATGCGCGTCGTGACGACGGGCGCAGGCCGACGCGCGCACGCGAGCTCGAGCGTGCCGCTCCGCGATGGGGCGCTCTCGGTGTGGCAGGAAGACGGCGCCCCCTCGCGCCTCGACGCGGCGCGCTTCGACGCGAGCGGTCGATCGCTCGGATCCCATACGATCTCGGGCGATCTCTTCACCACGGCCACGCTCACGGATCACACGATCGCTGCGCGCGTGGACGCGGAGGGCGCCGTCGTGTTCGTCGAGCGCTTCGTGAGCGAGCCTCGCGCCTTCACGCTGCACGCGGCGCGTCTCGACGCCGACGGGCAGGCGATCGAGGCCCCGCGCACGATCACGCCCGGCATCGATCACCTCTCGCCGATGCGTGCCAGCGCCACCGACGGAGGCTACCTCGTGTTCGATCCCGGCAACGGCTCGCCTCCCGCCGTGCGCTTCGTGTCGTCGTCGCTCGAGACCTCGAGCGCCCCCGAGGCCATCGACGATCGGAACGGCAGCGATCTCGCGTTCGACTTCCTCCGCATCGAGGGTGGCTTCGTGGTGATCTCCACCGACGCGATCCTCCGCCTCGATCCGCGAGGTCACGTGCTCGCGCGCTGGCGCGGCCGCCTCGCGCCCGGCACCGACGAGGGCAACGCGTACGTCGTCAGTCCCGATCTCGCGATGCGCGGCGGCCGTCTCTTCGTGGCCTGGCACGGCATCGCCCCGAGCGGCACGCCCAACACCGTGTGGATCCGAGAGCTGGGCTGCCTCGAGTGATAGCGTCGCCTCCATGACCACGTCCGGCCTCGCACTGCGCTCTCTCCTCGAGGACCGCTCGCCCGATCACGCAGGCGCCGAGATCGAGATCTCGCTCACACGCGTGACCGTGCCGCCGCTCCTTCCCGATCAGATCCTCGTGCGCGTCGAGGCCACGCCGATCAACCCCTCCGATCTCGGTCTGCTCTTCGGCCCCGTCGATCCGCGCAACCTCGTGGCGGGCGCGAACGAGCACGGGCCCACCCTGCGCGCGAGCGTCCCGCGCACGCTCCTGCCTGCGCTCGCGCAGCGCGTGGGGCAGGCCCTTTCGGTGGGCAACGAGGGCGCAGGCACCGTGATCGACGCAGGCACCGATCCCGAGGCGCGTGCGCTCGTCGGGCGCACCGTCGCGCTCTTCGGTGGTGGCATGTACGCGGAGCACCGCGTCGCGAGGGTGCGCGATGCGCTCGTGCTCGCCGAGGGCACGCCCGCGCGCGATGGCGCGTCGGCCTTCGTGAACCCGCTCACCGCGCTGTCGATGATCGAGGTGCTGCGCCGCGAGAAGCGCGCCGCGCTCGTGCACACGGCCGCCGCCTCGAGCCTCGGGCAGATGCTCGTGAAGCTCTGCAAGGCCGAGGGCATCCCGCTCGTGAACATCGTGCGGAGCCCCGCGCAGGTGGCCCTTCTCCGTGAGCTCGGCGCCGAGCACGTGCTCGACTCGAGCGCGCCGAGCTTCCAGGCCGAGCTGATCGCCGCGATGAAGACCACGGGCGCGACGCTCGCGTTCGACGCCATCGGCGGCGGAAAGCTCGCGGGCCAGATCCTCTTCGCGATGGAGACCGCGTGCGTCTCCACCATGACGAGCTTCGGTCGCTACGGCTCGCCCACGCACAAGCAGATCTACGTCTACGGCGCGCTCGATCTCGGGCCCACGGAGATCCCTCGCGCCGTGGGCCTCGCGTGGAGCGTGAGCGGCTTTCTCCTCACGTACTTCCTCGAGACGCTCGCCCCCGAAGACGTCGCACGCATGCGCACGCGCGTCGCGACCGAGCTCACCACGACCTTCGCGAGCCACTACGCCGAGACGCTCTCTCTCCGCGAGATGCTCGATCCGACGAAGGTCGCGTCCTACGTGAAGAAGGGCACCGGCGCGAAGGTCCTCGTCGACCCGACGCGGTGACATCGGGCTCTCTGGCGCGGGAATCCGTCGCTCACACGCGCTCGATCGCGAGGTCGGCGCCGAGCGCGTCGGCGAGTCGCCGGAGATCGTCCGGGTCCGACGTCATCACGACGTCTCCGCGCCGTACCGCGCCGACGACGACGAGCGCGTGGACCACGTCGGTCGTGCGCGCTTTCCCGCACGTAGCTCCGGCGAGGCGAGCATCCGCGACCGAGACAGGCTCGAGGTGTGACCCTGCGAGCAAGCGGGACAGCATCGGCTGCGGGCCTCCTCGCCACGCCTGCGCGAGGACTACGGCAGGGACCACGATCACCGACCCCACTCGCAGTGCATGCGCATGCGCGGCCCACGCGGCGCGGTCACCTCGATCCGCCGCGATCAGCATTCCGGTGTCGTACGTCACCCCCCGCACCCGCGTGTCCGGCGACCTCGCGGTCACGACGCGCGCTTCCGCGTCCGGCGTTCGTTGCGCTCCGCGGCGCGAGCTGCGCGGGCGAACGCCGCCGTCATGCGTCGCTCGGCGTTCGCGATCTCACGCGGAGTGAGCGCGCCGCTCTCGGCCTCCCACTCGGCGACCGCGGCGAGCCCCGCCTCGCGGCGCAGCCGGTCCTGCATCGCTTCGGTGATCCAGCCCGAGAGACTCGCACCGACCCGACGGGCGCTCGCCGCTGCCTGTTCGGCGGTCTGCGGGTCGATGGCGACGGAGAGCTTTCGGACGGTCATCCGCCGATGGTAGCACCGTGGTGGGAACGTGTCCGAGGCCCGGTCGAGTCTCGGTGCGCTTCACACCTCTGTTGGGCGCGGGCTCGTCCAATCACGCGACCAAGCCGAGGCTCACGCGTGCGTCGTCGGAGGCGCGAACCTCGATGCTCCTGCTCGAAGAAGGCCGAGAGGAACTGGCTCGCGCCTGCGAGGTGACGTCCGTGAGGCACGGCATGCTCGCGCTGTGCGTCTGCGAGGTGCACAGCGCGCGATCAGGCCGAGGCTCACGCGTGCGTCGTCAGTGGCGCGAACCTCGATGCTCCTGCTCGAAGAAGGCCGAGAGGAACTGGCTCGCGCCTGCGAGGTGACGTCCGTGAGGCACGGGATGGTCGCGCTCTGCGTCTGCGAGGTGCCCAGCGCGCGATCAGGCCGAGGCTCACGCGTGCCTCGTCGGTGGCGCGAACCTCGATGCTCCTGCTGGAAGAAGGCCGAGAGGAACTGGCTCGCGCCTGCGAGGTGACGTCCGTGAGGCACGGCATGCTCGCGCTCTGCGTCTGCGAGGTGCCCAGCGCGCGATCACGCCGAGGCTCACGCGTGCGTCGTCAGTGGCGCGAACCTCGATGCTCCCGCTCGAAGAAGGCCGAGAGGAACTGGCTCGCGCCTCCGAGGTCACGTCCGTGAGGCACGGGATGGTCGCGCTCTGCGTCTGCGAGGTGCCCAGCGCGCGATCACGCCGAGGCTCACGCGTACTTCGTCAGTGGCGCGAACCTCGATGCTCCTGCTCGAAGAAGGCCGAGAGGAACTGGCTCGCGCCTGCGAGGTGACGTCCGTGAGGCACGGCATGCTCGCGCTCTGCGTCTGCGAGGTGCCCAGCGCGC
>JAIBCE010000205.1 GCA_019694315.1 Sandaracinaceae bacterium | reverse complement strand
CGCCTACGGTGAAGCGGCGCACGATCGGTGGGCCTTCCACGGCGTCCCACTGCGCGCTCCGCGTGAGGCGTGCGGGGCTCCGCGCCCAGGCGAGCTGGATCCGCGCGTGCGCGGGCAGCGCGCGGAACGCGGCCCACGCGGCCTGGTGAAGAGGCGTGTCGGGCGCGACGGGCTCGGGCAACGCATGCGCTGCGACGGCGGCGTCGAGGGGCCACGCCCAGCGGCCACGTGCGCAGCCGGGCTCCGTGCTCGCGACGACGAAGGCTTGGCTTCGGGGCCAGAGCGTGCGCGCGAAGCGCTCGTGGAGTGGGCCCTCGGGGCTCGGCTCGTCGACGGCGATGCGTGTGTACGCGCGCTCCTCGCGTGCGTCGGGCGCGCCCACGGCGACGAGGCGAAGGCTCGTGACGGTGCTCGAGCACACGCGACCGTCGGCGAGGCCGATCTCGACGCGGCGACCGATCCAGCGCTGGAGCGCGGCGGGCACGCGCTCGGTGTCGATCGCGCGCGCGAGGAGGAACCAGCTGTTGGCGTCGCTCGGGTCGGCCACGACCTCGACGGGGCCCGTGCCCCACCGACTCGGCGCTTCGGCGAGCACGATCTCGTCCAGTGTGGGCCAGACGGAGTGGATCTCCGCTCGTGTCTCCGCTTCGATCGCCGCTTGTGCGCGCGCCGTGCGCGGGAGCGCAGCGAGGAGCCCCACGCAGAGCAGCGCGCGGCAGAGGAGCGCGATCTCGGAGCGTCCTCGAGAGTCGTGGGCCACGGGCCGACAGCTTGCCCCGCCTCGACGCGGCGGACGATGGCCCGAGCGCGCCATGCGGGGCACACGACACGGAGTGCGGAGGGCGCTCTGCTGCGGATGGGCCCAGCGATCCGCGTGGCCCTCGCGGAGAGGACGCTTGCGCGCGATCAACGGCTCGGCCGCCAGGCTCGCTACGACCAGGCGATGCAGGACCCCATCGTCGATCACCGTGCGCTCTACCGCTTGCCGTGGAGCCTTCCCGACAACCCCATCGCGTGGCTCGAGCCCACCCAGCAGTGCAACCTCTCGTGCGACGGCTGCTACCGCGAGAACGTCAAGACGCATCGGTCGATGGACGAGGTGCGCTCGGATCTCCAGACCTTCGCCGACCTCCGCAACTTCGACGGAATCTCCATCGCGGGCGGTGACCCGCTCATGCACCCGCAGGTCGTCGAGATCGTCCGCGAGGTCACGCGCATGGGCCGCAAGGCGATCATCAACACCAACGGCAAGGCGCTCACGCGCGAGATGCTCGTGGAGCTCAAGCAGGCAGGCCTCGTGAGCATCACGTTCCACGTGGACTCGCGGCAGGGCCGGCCGGGCTGGCGCGGCAAGACGGAGAAGGAGACCAACGAGCTCCGACAGGAGTACACGGATCTCGTGGCCTCGGTGGGCGGCGTCTCGGTGGCGTTCAACTCCACGGTCTACGAAGAGACGCTGCACGAGGTGCCCGACGTGCTCGAGTGGGCGGGCCGCAACATGGGCAAGGTGCACACGCTCGTGTTCATCCTCTTCCGCGCGGCGAAACTCGAGGACTACGAGTACTACGCGTGGGGCAAGAAGGTGGAGATGGGCAAGCTCGTCTACACCGAGACCGAGCGGCCCCAGCGGCGCACCGACATCCAGGCGCGCGAGGTGGTGGCGAAGATTCGCGAGCGCGAGCCCGCGTTCGAGCCGTGCGCGTACCTGAACGGCACCGAGAAGCCCGAGTCGCTCAAGTGGCTCACGGCCATCCGTGTGGGCACGCCGGGCAAGATCCACGGTTACCTCGGCCCGCGCTTCATGGAGGCCGCGCAGTCGGGCTACCACATGCTCTCGGGCCGCTACCTCGCGTACGGGCCGCGCTGGACGCTCGGCGTGGGCCGCACCGTCATGTCGACGGCCCACTTCGACAAGGGGGTGCGGCGCGCGTCGCGCTCGTGGCTCAAGACGATCGCGCGTCACCCGACCCACCTGCTCGAGAAGCAGCACCTCCAGTCGGTGCTCGTGATCCAGCCGATCGACGTGCTCGACGACGGTCGCCAGAACATGTGCGACGGCTGCCCGGACATGACGGTGCACGAGGGCAAGCTCGTGTGGAGCTGTCGCCTCGAGGAGCAGCGCAACTACGGGCAGTGGGTGCAGGCGGTGCCCAAGGACAAGCCGGGGCACGTGTCGTTGCCCGTCGTCCAGGGCTGACGTGGGCGCGGCGGCGCGAGCGTGTCGAGCTGCGGGGCGCGCGCCTTCACGGGCGTGCCTCGATGCGTGGCTCGTCACCCTCGCCGTCGCCGTCGGTGCGCTCGCGAGCGGCTGTGCCGAGGGGCCTCGAGAGATCTTCGCCAACAGGGCCGCACCACTCCTCGAGCGACGCTGCGCGAGCGCGCGCTGTCACGGCGTGATGGAGGGCGAAGCGCTGCCGACGGAGGGCTTCTTCGTCCACGTCGAGGCGTCGGGCAGGCTCGCCGATCTCGAGGAGGCGCGCCGCGTCGCGCTCGCGCGCGTGACGACCACTGCGGACGCGCGGCTCTCGAGCCTGGTGCGCGTGCCGCTGGTGCGCGCCGAGGGCGGGGGACCGCACCAGGGTGGCGAGCTCTTCGCGTCGATCGACGAAGAGGGGGCGCGCGCGCTCGTGCGCTGGATCGACAGCGAGCCCGATGGCACGGGCGGCGAGGACGTGGTGCTGACCGAGCTCGAGCAGCGCTTCGCGAGCGACGTGATGCCCGTGCTCGTCGCGCGCTGCGGGATCGGCGGCTGTCATGGACCCGACGACGTGGCGAACACTGCGTTTCCTGCGGTGCGTGACCCGCGCACGGGCGCGTTCGCGCCCCGCGACGTGCGACGAACGAGGCGCGTCGTGCGCAAGCTCGTCGATCTCTGGGGCGCGGACGTGCGTCGCTCGAGGCTCTTTCGGAAGCTGCTCGGAGGGGAGCGGGGCCTCAGGCATCGCGGCGGACCGGGCTCGTTCTTTCCGGAGGCGCCGGTCGACGATCCGCTGGGCACGCCTCGGCTCGCGGCGATCGTGAGCTGGGCCGAGGCCGAGCGTCGGGCCGCGGGCGTGGCCGACGAGGCGCCGCGCGCGATCCTCGTCGTGCGCGACGTGCCCGCGCCGCGTGCGCCGTATCGGCTCGAGCCCGGCGCGACGGGCAGCGAGCTCCTGCTCGTACCGTGGCCGATCGGCTCGGGCGAGACCGAGGATCTGACGGAGTCGTTGCGCGGAGTGATGGGCGGGGGCGCGCTCGAGATCCGCGAGCCCGCCGTGGCGCACGATGGTCATACCGTGGCGGTGGCGGTCCGCGCGGAGGGCAGCGACGAGCTCGCGCTCGTGGAGCTCGACCTCGACACGATGCACGCGCGACGCCTCACGCCCGAGGGCGCGGCCGGCTCGTTCGCCTCACCCGTGTACGGACCCGATGCGCGCCTCGTGGCCGCGTGGGATGGGCACGGCGAGGCCGGCCGCGACGGGCCGGGCGTGCCGCCCGAGCTCGTCGCGTTCGATGCCGACGGCACGATGGAGCGGCTCACCTGGACGCTCGCGCCCGAGGTGCGACCGGGCGTGCTCGCGGCGAGCAAGACGCGGGGGATGATCGTCTTCGCGATCCGACGCACGGGCGCGGCGGGGCCCGAGGGCGTGCTCTTCCGTTTCCCTGCGTGCCACGATCCCACGCTCCACGGCGAGCCCGAGTACCACGTGCAATTCGGCGCGAGCCTCGCGCCGCGCGCCGCCTACGTGGCGCGCGATCTGCCCGACGGGAGACAGATCGTGACGCTCCTGCCGTCGACCGATGCGGCCGACGACCGAGGAGCGCTCGCGGTGCTCGATCGATCGCTCGGGCCGTTCGCGTCGAGTGGTGCGCCGTCGATCCCCTCGCCGATCCAGGCGCTCGTGACGATCGACGCGACGGAGCGCTGGCGCGATCCTGCGGTGCTGCCCGATGGGCGCCTGCTCGCCTCGACCGACGACGGTCGGAGCGAGGGCGAGGATGCGCTGGTGGTCGTCACGCTCGCCGACGGAGTCGATGGGCCCTCGATCGCCACGCGCGAGACGATCCTCGCGGAGGAGGGCGTGTCGTATCGCGGTGCGGCGATCGTGATGCCGCGGCCGGTGGAGGACGACGATCACGCATCGGTGGTGCATCCGGAGTCGGCGGTGGCGCGCATCGCGCTCCGCGACGCGACCGTGCTCGAGGCGCTCTACGGGCGCGTGGAGCCGACGGGCGCACGGCCGCTCCGCGAGGACATCGCGATGGTGCGCGCGCTCGTACCGGTGGATGCGATCGGGGCGCCGGGGCGCGGCGCGCGGGTGCTCGGCGAGGTGCCGCTCGCGGCGGATCACTCGGCGGAGCTGCGGATCCCTGCGCGCACTCCGGTGCTGCTCCAGCTGCTCGATGCGCGAGGGATGATCCTCGGGCGACAGCTCGATCGCTGGTTCTATGGGGAGGGCGACGAGGTCGTGCCGGCGGGCACGAACCCGGCGTCGTACGCGCTCGCCTGCGCGGGGTGTCACGGCCCGCTCTCGGGCGATCCCGACGACCTCGCGACACGGCCCCCCGACGTGCTGAGCAGCGCGTCGGTGACGCTGTCGACCCACGCCGATCGCGATCGCCGGCGACCGATCCCGCCGGCGGATCTCGCGGCGGCGAGCCCGATCGACGTGAGCTTCGCGACGCGCGTGGTGCCGATCCTCGAGCGACGGTGCGTGTCGTGTCACGCGAGCGCCGCGCCCGCGGGCGCGCTCTCGCTCGATGTCTCGAGCGGGCTCGCGCGCGAGGTGTTCGACGCGCTCGTGACCTACGTGGATGCGGGACGACGCGCGCGGCGGAGCCCTCTCGTGGAGCGCGTGCTCGGGGAGGAGCTCGAGGCCGAGGGCACGCCCACGGGTCGGTGTCCGCCCGAGGGGCTGTCGGAGGCGGAGGTGCGGGACCTCGCCCGCTGGATCGAGGCGGGCGCGTCGTTCGAGGAGGTGCCCCATGCCCCGTGATCGAGGCGGACGACGCGAGGGGCGTGACGGTCGTGATCGACGTGATCGCCTCGGAACGCGTGCGATCGCGACGCTCGCGCTTTTGCTCTCGATCTCGACGAGCGCGGCGTGCGAGGGGCCGGCGATCGTCACGCACGGCGTGGTCGTGGGGCCACTCGATCGCTTCGAGGTCGCCGTCGAGCCGGTGCTCGAGCAGCGCTGTGCGCAGGGAGGCTGCCATGGTCGCGCGGACCGTCCGTTCACGCTGTATGCGCCAGGCGCGTACCGCGCGGATCCGTCGCGCGTGAACCTGGCCGAGCCCCTCGAGGCCGAGGAGCTGGCGACGAACGCGCTGCGCGTGGCGGCGCTCGCCTCGAGCACCGACCCGGAGGCCTCGCTCGTGCTGCGCAAGCCGCTCGCGCTCTCGGCGGGAGGCCTTCACCACGGAGGTGGTGACGTCTTCGTCGATCGGACCGATCGCGACTACCGCGCGATCCGCGACTGGCTCGCCTCGTGCGCGCCCGCCGAGGGAGGCATCTGATGCGTGCGCGCGCGCGTGCGATCGCGGTGATGCTCGCGGGGCTCTGGCTCGCGAGCGGGCTCGCGGCCTGCGCGCCCGTGGCGCCGTGGCGTCGCGGTCGGCTCGCACATCCCGCGATGAGCGACACCCCCGATCCGGCAGGAGCCGCGTTCGAGGGGCACCTGCGCGGCGCGCGAGAGGCCGCGCTCGATCCGGCCTCGGCGGGCGGAGGCGGCTGTGGCTGCAACTGACCCTCGCAGGACCGACGCGCACGGCGATCGCGACCCGCGAGCACCGCGCGTGACGGGGCGCGTCCGCGCGCGGCTCGTCGTGCTCTTGCTCGCGGCGTCGGGGCTGAGTGGGCTCGCGAGCGCCGACGAGCGGGTCGCCGTGGATGGGCACTACTACCTCGACAGCGATCAGCTCGAGGTGTGGCACCCCCACGCGAGCGCGAGCGTGGAGATGAACGAGGAGACGCGCGTCACGGGCAGCTACGACGCGGACGTGATCTCGGCGGCCACGGTGGACGTGCGCACCGCCGCGAGCCCGCGAGGCTTCCGAGAGTCGCGGCACGGCGTGGGACTCGATCTCGCGGTCGCGCCGAGCTCGACGCTTCGATACGGCGTCTCGACGAGCGGGAGCTTCGCGCCCGACTTCACCTCGGCGACGGGCGGGGCGCGCCTGGCCATCGAGGACGACGCGCGCATCCACACCTTCGCGGTGAGCCTCAGCGCGAGCTACTCGAGCGTGGGGCGCGTGGGCGATCAGTCGCCGACGGGCGACAACGGCGCGGTCGGTGCGTCCCTCGGGTGGACGGGGGTCGTCTCGGAGGCGCTCGTGCTCGATCTCTCGGCGGCCGCGGAGGCGTCGTGGGGCTACCTCGAGAGCCCGTATCGCTTCGTCACGATCTACGACACGGCCTCCACCCGCACGCTCGCCGTGGCCGAGCGCATGCCCGACCTGCGGCTGCGCGGTGCGCTCATGGGGCGTGTGCGGATCGCACCGACTGACGATGTCTTCCTGCGCGGCTCGTATCGGCTGCACGCCGACGACTGGGGCGTGCTCGGTCACACGGCGGAGGTCGCGATCAGCGTGGCGCCGGTGCCCGAGCTCCTCGTGACGCTCGAGGGGCGCTACCTCGGCCAGCGCGCCGCGAGCTTCTATCGCGGTCGCTACGAGACGCTGCCCGAGGTGCCCGAGCTGCGCACGCGCGATCGCGAGCTCGCAGGCTCGACGACGCTCTCGGTGGCCGCGCGGGTCGAGCTCTCGCTGCCGGTGATCCTCGAGGGGCTGCCGTCGGTGTTCGTGCGCGGCGAGCTCACACACACACGTCTCTACGACACCTGGCTCTTGCCCGAGCGCGTCGCCGGCGTGGTCGGCGTGGGCCTGACGTTCGTTCGATGAGAGGGACACGATGAGGACGAGAATCCACGCGTGGGGATCGGCAGCGCTGCTCTGTGTCGGGCTCGTGGCGGGCTGCGGCCCGGGCGGCGCCCCCGACGCCGCGATCGACTCGTTCTGCGCGCTCGACGTCGAGGTGGGCGCGTCGGCGTCGACCTTCACGCCGCTCGAGGACGGGGACACGGCCCAGATCGTCCTCGGTTTTCAGGGATTCCAGATGCTCGTCCTCGACGTGCGCTTCCGCGGCGCGCGCGCCACGGAGGCCGACGTGACCGGCTCGATCGAGCTCCTCGAGAGCACGATCACCGCGAGCGACGCGGCGCGGGGGCTCGCGGTCGAGGCCGCCGGCGATGCGCAGCTCGTGCGCGGCTACCTGCTCTTCTTCAACGACGCCCCCTTGTCCGAGCTCCAGGGGCACGACGCGGATCTGACCGTCATCGTGCGCGCGGGCGGGTGCGTGGGCGGGGCGCGCGTGCGTGTGCGACTCTCGGACGAGGCGCCGTGCATCGATCCGATGAGCACCATCCCGGATGTGGCTGCGCGTGACGCGGGGGCGCTCCCCGACGGTGCCGTGCTGTGCGGGGCGCCATGACCACGCGAGACGCGCTCGATGGACTCGAGGCGCGCGCGTGCGCGGCGGCGCTCGCGGCGGGGCTCGTGCTGCTCGGGGCCTGCGTGTCGATCCCGCCGCCGCCCCTCCTGCCGCGCGAGCTCGTGCCCGTGGCGGATCCGGAGCCGTGGAGCGATCCGCTGATCACGCCGCAGCCACACCGCGACCGGCCCGCCGCGATCGCGCTCGACGCCGCGCGTGGCGTGGTGTGGGTGGCGCTCCAGGGTACCGAGAGCCAGCCGGGGCGCGAGGTGGTGGCTCTCGACGCGACGAGCCTCGAGGAGCTCGCGCGGCTCGAGGTGGGGCCGTTCCCGATCGCGCTGGCGGTGCACCCCGCGGGTCGACACCTCGTCGTGCTCGCTCGCTTCGCGCGCCACGCGAGCGTGATCGACCTCGAGCGGCGCGCCGTGGTCGCAGAGATCCCGACGCCGTACTACTCGGAGGCGCTCGCGTTCTCGGCGGACGGCGCGAGGGCCTTCGTGGCCAACCGCTGGCGCGACGCGATCCTCCGCTGGGACGTGCGGATCGAGGCCGACCGCCTGGTCGTGGCGGTGGACGACGATGGCAGCTCCACGCTGCCGCCTGCGGGCCTCTTGCGGACGCTCGCGAACCCGCGGCGCGTCTACGCATCGCGCGACGGTCGCCTGCTCGTCACGAGCGAGACCTCGCTCGCGCTCGTGGCCTACGACCCGGACAGCGGCGAAGAGCTCGCCCGTCACTCGCCCAACGCTCCGGTCCTCGACGTGGCGGAGATCGGCCGCCACCTCGTGATCCTCCACACCGGTCAGGGCACGGGGCACCCTCCCGCGAACGGGCTCGACGGCGACGAGGACGGCGCCCCCGGCGACGGGACCGCCAACGTGGTCTTCCAGGATCTCCAGAACGAGATCGACGTCCTGCGCGCGGACGACCTCGAGCTCGAGCACCGCTACACGTCCGACACCATCGCCCACCGCGACTATCGCGACGTGAGCCCCGAGCGCCCCGAGGCGGGCCTCGAGCTGCCCGCGCCGGACACCTGGCCGCCCGAGCGCGCGGCGTACATGCCGCCACGAGAGACGTGGATCGTGGGCGGCGCGATGCCCGAGCGCGTCGTCGCGATCGAGCGCTCCGACGGATCGCCCGCCGTCGCGGTCGTCTTCGGTGGGACGAGCCAGGTGCAGACCTTCGATCTCGACGCGACGAGCGGCGCGCTGTCCCCGCGCGAGCAGGGCGAGGGCCTCTATCCGACGGGCATGGGCGCGATGGACGCCGCCGTCGTGGGCCGCCGTCTCCTCGTCGTCGATCGACTGGGCGAGAGTCTCTCGTCGCTCGACCTCGACACGCCGGGCGCGCGGATCTCGATCACGCCGGTGGGCGACGTGACGGCGGGGCCGTTCCCCGCGACGGACGCCGAGCTCGGCGAGGCGTTCAACACGCTCACGGCGCTCTTCACCGTGGACGGAGATCAGACGTGCGTGCACTGCCACCGCGACGGCTCGCCGATCGGCAAGGCGGTGTCGATGCCGCTCCTCGTCGACCCCGCGAACGGGACGCGTCTGGTGATGTCGTATCGCGGCGCGAGCGACACGCGACCGTGGTTCTTCGAGGCGGGGATGGACGAGTCGAACTTCTTCCCCGTGATCAACGAGCTCGCGCGTCGCGAGAACTTCTGCTGCGAGCAGACCGATCCTCGGATCTGGCGCGCGATCCCGACGCGGGACGCGTGCGAGGCCGACCCGAGCCTCGAGGGCTGCTCGCACCGCCTGCACTGCCTCGAGGATCCGCCGCCGGCGTGCGCCATGCGGGACTACGGCTCGCCGCAGCTCCTTCGCGATCAGCACTTCCGCGCCGCAGCCCAGCGTGTGTTCGGGCGCGACACGACGTTCGCCGACGCGCTCTACACGGAGTACCTGACCGACGAGGGCGTGGTGGCGCGTCGCCCCATCACGCTCGGCTTCGACGGAGTCACGCGCAGCCTCGGTGTGTTCCTGCGCACGCGGACGCGCCTCTTGCCCAACCCGAACGCGGTCGTGCCCACCGCGGACGCGCAGCTCGGCGCGCTGGTGTTCGCCTCGAGCCGCGCGGGCTGTACGACCTGTCATCCGTTGCCCACGTCGACGACGTCCACGGACGCGCCGCAGCTCGGGCCGGTGGCGATGCCGTTCGTGGTCTCCCCGCTGCGTCATCCGGAGACCCACGCCGACGTCGATCGGATCACGAACGGATTCCTCGCGACGTTTCCCCGCGCCCGTCAGGACTCGACGGGACTGCGCATCGGCGTGACGAGCCTCCGCGGGAGCTGGGATCGAGCCCGCTTCCTCCACCACGGCGCTGCGCGCTCGCTCCGCGAGGTGCTCTCGACGCCGCATCATCCTGCGCTTCGCGAGGGCGAGGTGGGCCGCAACGAGCGCGATGGGTTCCCGAACTCTCACGGCGGCACGGGGCACCTCGGTGTCCGTGAGCTCTCGGCGCTCGAGGCGTTCGTGGAGACGCTGTGAGAGCACCCGAGGCTCGCGTCGATTCGACATGCGGGGCGCTGTCTCTTTCGGCGGGAGGGAGGCGCTCGCCGACCCACTCGGCGGCGCGAGCGCGCTCGAGGTACGCGCTCGCGCTCGCGGCGGTCGTCGTGCCTCACCTCGGATGCACGTCGCCTCCTCCGCCGAGCGATGCTGGAGCCGACGTGCGCGACGTGAGCGACGCTGGCCGCGACGCGAGCGCGGACGCGGGCTTCGTGTGCCCCGCGGACGGGATCTCGGGGCGCGGGCGACACCGGCTCTTCGTGCAGGGGCACGAGGCGGCGCCGCGCCTCGATGGCACGTGGCCGTTTCTCCACGAGCGTGCGCCCGACGGCTCGGACGCGCCGCTCTGTGACGACGCCGTGTTCGTGAACGACACGAGCGGCGACGGCCTCTGGCAGCCAGGCGAGGAGCCGCGACCGCTCGGGCCGAGCGCGCTCGTGCACGGCGAGCACTTCCTCGTAGGACGCGGTGCGTTCGTGGAGATCTCGACGACGCTCTGCGAGGACATCACGGGCGAGGTCGTCCTCTACATCCCGAACTTCGATCAGGACGGAAGCGTGGCGCTGCACGAGGTGCTCGTCGTGCACGCCGACGGGAGCGAGACGCTCGTGGCCGAAGCGACCGACGACGAGCCAGGCTTCTCTGGGTACAACCCCTTCGTCCGCGTGATCTCGGGCACCGATCCCGACGTCGTGCCCGGCGATCGACTGGTCTTGCGATCCACGAACCTCTCGGGCGCGCCGTTCTCGGTGATGGTGTGGCGGCCGCCCAGCGAGTACGAGTCGTGGATCGTCGTGGAGGTTCCATGACGAGCGCGGCGCGGTGGAGGACGTGGGTGAGGATGCCGCGTGCGGCGGCGATGGGCGCCTCGTGCGGGGCGTGCTTGGCGCTGAGCGGCTGCAGCGCGAGCGTGGCGCAGCACGTCGATGCTGCGCGCGCCGACGTGGAGCTCGACGCGAGCACCGAGGGCTGCGAGCCGCTCGAGCTCGGGCTCTGCACGATCACGGGCACGGGCCAGCCGTGCCTCGGCGCATTCGAGGAGGCGGGCCAATTCACGGTGGCGTCCGACGGCGCGCTCGCGTCGCTCGTGACGGGCCCGCAGGGCTCGCAGATGATCGTGCTCGCGGCGCGGACGCGTGGGATCGAGCCCGGTGATCCCGAGCGGCCCGCGAGCGCCGACAACCCGGTCGTGGAGATCGTGGTGCTCGGCCAGGACGGAGCCGAGGTGAGCACCTATCGCGGCCGCGCGGCGTTCACGGTCGATCCCGCGGGATCGGACTGGCTCGTCCAGCCCGAGATCTTCGTGGTGATGGACGGCTCGCGCCCCGACGCGGTCGAGGTGCACGCGACGCTCACCGATCGCAACGGCGCGCTGCGCTGCGGCTCGCTCGCGCTGCGGATGCGGTGAAGATCACGACCCGTCGAGGTTCGGATGGAACTGCAGGGCGCCCGTGCGATCCACGAGCGCCCGCGTGTCGAGCTCGAACGACACGAGCCGCCCGTCCGGCGTGAGCCAGAGCGCACGCTCCGCGGTCGAGGGAAGCCACACCCGGTAGCTCGGCGCGTCGGCGAGATCGATCGGGTGCCAGTCGATCGATCCGGCCCTCAAGTCGAAGACCACCACGCCCTCTTCGTGAACGAGGTCGTAGGGGTCGTCGATGAAGCCGAGGTGCTGGAGGACGACGTACGCGATGAATCGCGCGGGGGAGGCACGCGATGCGAGGACGAGGAGGTGCGCCGCCGACTCCACAGGGGACGTGGGGGGTGGGTAGTCACGCGTGAGCGCAGCAATCACCCCACCATCGGGCGCTCGGAACGAGAGCGCCGTGCTCCGCCCGCGGGTGAGCTCGGTCACGGTGTAGGCGCCGTCCTCGAGGTGCACGAAGCGCTGTGCGGCGTCGCAGCGATGCGTCGTGGGGCTCAGCCCCGTCTCGCGCAGTCGATACGCTTGCTCGCCGCAGCACACGAGCTCCGTGTTGTCTCTCCAGAGATCAGTCGCGGGGTGTCCGTCGGGGCAGGTGAGCTCCGCACGCGAGCCCGACTCCGGGTCGCGGAGCCACACGTGCATGTAGTCATTCGAGGCCGTGAGGAGCTGCGTGCCCACGGCACGCTCGGGGAACTCTCTCTCGAGCATCGCCAGCTCGTGGGTGCGGCCATCCTGCGTGTGCACGAGGGTGCGGGGGATGTCGGTCAGCACCGACCAGCCGAGGTCCGAGAACACGACGATGCTGCCATCCGACGGCGCGAGTCGCTGACCCGCATACGAGAGCAGCGCGGCGCGCTCACCCGAGGTGTCGTCGTACGGGCGGGCCAAGAGCAAGACGCCGAGGTCCGGCCGGTAGTCGGACGCGGAGCAGCGCTCGGCTCCCAGACCTCCACAGATCGAGGCCCATCGGTCGCCGTGGAGCGCCTGCGCCGTGTTCGTGTCGTAGTCTTGGAGGATCACGCGACGCGCGTCGTCGCTCTGCACGAGCCGTCCGACGCGCGCGGTGACCGGCGGCCCCCACGGCGCGGCGGTCCCGTCGGTCTCGACGCGCACCACATGCAGCGCGCCGCTCGGGAGCGTCGCGAGGAACAGGTGCCCTTCGCTCTCGACCGGGGGCGGATCGACGGGGCCTACGTCGGCTCCCCCGTCACGTGGTTGAGCCATCGGCTCGGCGCACGTGCACGACGCGAGCACGAGCGACGAGGTGAGCAGCACGGCACGCATGCCTCGATCGTCGATGGTCTGCGGGCGGGGCGCAACGGGCCTCTCGGGCGTGAAGCGGTGCTCGTCGGCGCGGCTCAGAACTGGATGGTGCGCTCGCGGTGGCTCTCGGCGGCGAGGGAGCGGCGTGAGCGGTAGAAGTCGCGCCAGAGCTCGACGTAGCCGCGCTCGAGGCGCGCGGGGCTCATCTTGGTGGGCTGGAAGACGACGTTGGCGTCGTTGTAGCGAGACCAGTCCTCGTGGAGGAGGCGCCCGCTCTCGCGCATCATCGTGAAGTCGGGGGTGCCCGGGTAGGGCGTGCGGATCGCGAACTCGGCCTTCTTGAGCTTCACGGCGTCGGCCACCTCGAGCATGCGATCGAAGGTGCCCTCGTCGTCGTCGTCGTTGCCCACGAGGAACGAGGTGTAGGGCTCGACGCCCTCGTCCATGCAGCGGCGCAGCGCGTCGATCGCGCGCTGGCGGCTCTTGGGATCGGTGCCCGTGAACGCGCCGCGGGTGATCGGGTCGAAGCCGCCGACGAGGTAGAACATCGACACGCCGGCACGCCTGAGACGCGCGAAGAACGCGGGGCTCTGCGCGAGCACGAGCGGCATGGAGATGCCCACGTAGCTGATGCTCATCTTGGTGCCGCGCTCGGCGATGCGATCGAGCAGCTCCCCGAACGCGCGTTGCTGCGCGGAGCCCGGGAAGAAGCTCGTGTCCTCGGTGAGGCAGGCGAGCTTGCCGTGCCTCTCGAGCTGCTCGATCTGCGCGAGGCCGTGCTCCACGGGGAGCGGGCGGAGCGAGCGGCCGAGCACGCCGGGGATCGCGCACGCGGAGCACTTGAGCATGCAGCCGCGCGAGAGCTGCACGGGGTAGTCGTCGGGGCAGTAGCGATCGTTCTCGCGTGAGACGTAGAGGTCCACGCGCGGCAAGGGGAGCTTGGCGGGATCGATGTTCTCGGTGGCGCGATAGCGCGGCGCGAGGCGGCTCTCGGCCGCGTCGGAGAGCACGCGGGGCCAGAGCAGCTCGGCCTCGCCTTCCACCACGGCATCGCAGTGCGCGGCGCACTCGTCGGGGCGCATCGTGGGGAAGATGCCGCCCATCACCACCTTGCTGCCGCGCGCGCGGAACGCGTCGGCCAGCTCCATCGCGCGCTTGCCCGACGGCGTGAAGCACGAGATGCCCACGACATCCGGCGGATCGTCGAGGCCCACGTCGTCGACGCGATCGTCGCGGAACTCGATCGTCCACTCGGGCGGTGTCATCGCCGCGACGTACGCGATGCCGAGCGAGGGGCCGCCGAAGTACTCGTTGCAGGGCACGTGCTCGCGCAGCTCGGGGTGCACGTCGGCGTGACGCGAGAAGCGCGGGTAGACGAAGCGCAGGCGTCGTTCGTTCGAGATCATGCGGGGCTCGTGGGGGGCGTCCGGCGGAACAGGGTGGGGCGGAGCAGGTGTGCGGCCTGCTCGTCGAGGAGCGCGACGAGCGAGGTGTCGCTGGCCTCGTCGGCGAGGGCATGGCCTACGTCGTCGAGGTGACGCGCGGCCGTCGCGGCCAGCGAGCGCGCGCTCTCGCGGCCGAGCGCATCGCCTCGCGCGAGGCAGGAGTAGGCGCTGAAGAGCCAGACGTCGGCGCGCGCGAGCGAGACGAGGATGCGCTGGTGAGAGACGGCGGCGACGCCCTGGCTTCGCTGGATCTCCGTGACCTTGGCGGCGAGCTTCGCGTGGAGCGCGTCGAGCGTGGGCTCGCTCGCGGTCCGCGCGCGCGTCACGAGGCCCTGCCCCGAGAGCAGCGCCGTGCCGAGGCGCACGAGGAGCACGTCGTTGGCGCCCTCGAAGATGCGGGTCACGCGCGCGTCGCGGAGCAGGAGCGCGATGCCAGCGTCCTCCACGTAGCCGAGCGCGCCGTGCACCTGCACCGCGCGATCACACGCGTCGCCGGCGATCTCGCTGGCGAGCACCTTGAGGGCCGTGGAGGTCGCCTCGATCGCGCCGCCGCGCGCGTCCTCGTCGGCCACCACCGCGAGCAGCGCCTCGATGGCGACGACCGACACCGTCATGGCCGCGAGGTGCGCGCGCACCGCGCCGAACGAGCGCAGCGCGCGG
>JAIBCE010000204.1 GCA_019694315.1 Sandaracinaceae bacterium | reverse complement strand
GTCGCCGCCGTCGCCGCCGAGGCCGAAGAAGCCACCGCCGCCGCCGCCACCGTCGTTGCCCGTGCCGTCCGCCCCGACGTTGCCGCCCGTCCCGGAGCCCGCCCCCGTGCGATCGAGCGCGCAGTTGCCGCCCGGCGTGTTCGGTGAGGCCGCCGACAAGACCGCGCCCGTGGCGAGCTCGATCCGATCGCGCGCGAGCAGCACCAGCGGACGAGTGCCGATCACCTGCACGTCCGCACCGGCCGTGAACGTGAAGCTGTTCGCAGCGAACAGACACACCTCGCCCGCGGAGCCAGGCTGGTCCGGATGCGAGAGCACCATCATGGGCGCGCCACCACTATCCACGGCGATGTGCGCGCTGTCGCAGTTGCCCGTGTTCCAGGTGACGGTGCCGCTCACCGTGATGTCCGTCGCGAGGGCCGTGGCGTTGAACACGAAGCCGGTGGGCACGTTCGAAGGCACGAGCTCCACGCAGCGCGCTGGTCCCGTCTCGCACAGGCCGCAGCGTGTGCGCGTGCCGTCACACGCGACGAGCTCGTCGCCTTCGCAATGAGGCTCGGTGCACATCGCCGCCGCGTCGGGTGAGAACGCGTCGGGGGCCCAGGCATCGCCACCCGTCCACGCATCGGGTCCGGGCACCCACGCGTCGGGGGCCCACGCGTCGGGCTGCCACGCGTCGAACGTGGGGTCGAGCCACGCGTCGCTCGTCGCGTCCGGACGCGCGGGCGCGTCGAGGTCTGCGTCGGTACCCGGGGCGACGTAGACGTCGGGGTCGTTCGTGCCTCCATCGCGGCCATCGAGGGCGGTCCGATCGACGAGACACCCGCCCAGCGTGACCGCCGCTGACGGCAACGCGAGCACGAGCGGCGCGAGCGCGAGACGACGCATCGTCTCAGGATGCATGGACCACCGTGAGCCGCACAAGACCACCGTGCGCGGCTCGGGCGAGCACCCGATCCGGGCGCCGAAACGGAAAACGCTGCACGCGCGGTGAGCACGTGCAGCGTGAGGAGCGGCCCCTCGATCTCGGGTCAGCGAGGCTCGGAGCTCTTGGCCAGGAGCTGCGCGTTGCACCAGTCGATGCGGCGCTGGAGCTCCTCGTACTGGTTGCCCTCGTAGCGATCCTTGTACGCCGCGAGGTCCTTCTCGGCCGCGCTCAGCTCCGCCTTCACCGCGGACTCGTCGATGTCCTTGGGGAGCGCGAACTGATCGGTGAGGAGAAGGACCTTGGTGGGCCCTGCCTCGACGAAGCCCGCGCTGACCGCCGCGACGTGGTCCTTGTTGCCGGTGCGGTACTTGAGCAGGCCCGGCTTCACCGCCGCGAGCAGCGGAAGGTGACCCGCGAACACGCCGAATTCGCCGTGAACGCTGGGCGCCGCGACGCTCATCGCTTCGGTCTTGAGGACCAGGCCGAGCGGCGTGGCGACCTCGAGGGTCAGGTGATCGGGGAGAGCCATACGCGTAACCTCGAGCTCGACAGGTCACCTCAACCGCGCAGGGAGCGAGCAAGCGGGGTTGGGGCCCCGCGCGCCAGCGCGAGCGCAGCGAGCGGAGCGGGAGGGGGCCCCACGCAGTGGGGGAGGGGGCGCGTGCCCCCTCGAGAGAACTAGTCCTTCATCTTCTCGGCAGCCGCCTTCACGTCCGCGATCGTGCCCTTCATGTAGAAGGCCTGCTCCGGGATGTGATCGACGGCGCCGCTGAGGATCTCCTCGAAGCCCGAGATCGAGTCCTCGAGCTTCACGAGCTGGCCGGGGATGCCGGTGAACGCGAAGCCGACGAAGAACGGCTGGCTGAGGAAGCGCTGGATCTTGCGCGCGCGATCGACCGTGCGGCGATCGTCCTCGCTGAGCTCGTCCATGCCGAGGATGGCGATGATGTCCTGGAGGTCCTTGTAGCGCTGGAGCGTCTGCTGGACCTGGCGCGCGACCTTGTAGTGGCGCTCGCCGATGATGCCGGGCGAGAGCATCGTGGAGGTGGAGTCGAGCGGATCGACGGCCGGGTAGATGCCGAGCGCCGCGATGTCGCGCGAGAGCACGGTGGTCGCGTCGAGGTGGGCGAAGGCCGTCGCGGGCGCCGGATCCGTGAGGTCGTCGGCCGGGACGTAGATCGCCTGCACCGAGGTGATCGAGCCCTTGTTCGTCGACGTGATGCGCTCCTGGAGCTGGCCCATCTCGGTCGAGAGCGTGGGCTGGTAGCCGACGGCGCTCGGGATGCGGCCGAGGAGCGCGGACACCTCGGAGCCCGCCTGCGTGAAGCGGAAGATGTTGTCGACGAAGAGAAGAACGTCCTGGTTCTGCTCGTCGCGGAAGTACTCGGCCACCGTGAGCGCCGAGAGGGCCACGCGCGCGCGCGCTCCGGGCGGCTCGTTCATCTGGCCGTAGATGAGCGCGGCCTTCGAGATGACGGGGCTGCCATCTGCCAGGAGCGACTCCTTCATCTCGATCTGGAGGTCGGTGCCCTCGCGGGTGCGCTCACCGACGCCAGCGAAGCAGCTCACGCCGCCGTGCGCCTTCGCGACGTTGTTGATGAGCTCCATGATGAGGACGGTCTTGCCGACGCCGGCGCCGCCGAAGAGGCCGATCTTGCCGCCCTTGCGGTACGGGGCGAGGAGGTCGATGACCTTGATGCCGGTCTCGAAGATCTCGACCTTCGTCGACTGCTCCGTGAAGCTCGGCGCGGCGCGGTGGATCGGGAGGGTCTTCTTGGCCTCGACGCGCGGGCCGCCGTCGACGGGCTCACCGACG
The DNA here is from genome assembly GCA_019694315.1 of Sandaracinaceae bacterium. GTDB lineage: Bacteria > Myxococcota_A > Polyangia > Polyangiales > Sandaracinaceae > JAFLCL01. Next base: position 12,063 of record JAIBCE010000204.1, on the reverse strand, counting down.
ACGTTGAGGATGCGACCGAGCACCTCGTTGCCCACCGGCATCGCGATCGCGGCGCCAGTGTCCTTGGCCTCCATGCCGCGCACGAGACCGTCGGTCGTGTCCATCGCGACCGCGCGGACGGTGCCCTCACCGAGGTGCTGCGCGACCTCGAGCGTGAGGTTGTCCTTCTCCGACGAGATGCCCGGGTTCGTGACCTTGAGCGCGTTCAGGATCGGGGGGAGCGAGCCCGGGGGGAACTCGACGTCCACGACCGGACCGATGACCTGGGTGATGCGACCGACCGTCTGCGTCTGCGTCATGTGTGGCCTCTGTCTTCGCGTGCGCGCCTCGATCACGAGGCCGTTTTCACGCAGGAAAATCGCGCTCTTCGGGGCCATCGGCCGCCGAATTCGCGCGCCGTCTAGCATGGTGCCCAGGGGGTCGCAACGATCGCAGGGCGGGGGCACCCCCGGTTCGACGACGATCCGCGTCGGGGAGCTTTTCGGAGGCTTCGCCGTATCCTCCGGCGCCATGCGCTCCACGATCTTCGGTGCCCTTTCCCTCGCTTCGCTCGGCCTCCTCTCCGCCTGCGGACCGAGCCGCCTCTCGGATGCCGACGTGACCCGTCTCTGCACCTTCCAGGTGAGCTGCGGTGGCGGTCTCAGCCAGGCGAGCTGCGAGTCGATCGTGCGGGCGCAGCGCGACGCCGAGAACATGGCGGGCTGCGGCGGGCAGTTCGGCGCGCTCAGCCGCTGCGCGCTCCACGAGGCGCAGTGCACGGGCGTGCCCGAGGCCTGCCTCGACGAGCAGATGCGCCTCGAGCAGTGCCACGCACGGCGCTCGGATGCGGGCACGTCGTCCCCCGACAGCGCCACGGGCTGCACGCCCTCGAGCTCCGAGGAGGGCACGACGCTCTGCGCCGATGGCTGCGACAACGACGAGGACGGCGTCTACGACTGCAACGAGGAGAGCTGCTGCGGCTCGGTCGAGTGCGGGCCGGGCACGGTGTGCGGGGGCGGCAGCTGCACGCCGGCCTCCGAGACGAGCCTCACGTACTGCGAGGACGGCTGCGACAACGACGGCAACGGCGTCTACGACTGCAACGACTCGGGCTGCTGCGAGGCGCTCTCGGGCCTCTGCGGCAGCGGCACGGTGTGCGGGGGCGGTAGCTGTACGCCCGCGAGCTTCGAAGAGGGCTCCACGTACTGTACTGACGGCTGCGACAACGACAGCAACGGCGTCTACGACTGCAACGAGTCGGCGTGCTGCGCCTCGCTCAGCGGAGCGTGCGCGACGGGCACGCTCTGCGGCGGCGGTGGTGACGTCTCGGCGCGCACCTCGAGCGGCTTCCTCGAGGTCTACTACAGCGGCGAGTGGCGCCCGGTGTGCGACGACAGCTTCGACATGGCCGACGCGAACGTCGCGTGCCGCATGATGGGGTACTCGGGGGCCGAGACGTTCACGACCTCGGTCACGGGCACGAACGAGTCCTTCTGGCTCGACGACCTCGGGTGCACCGGCACCGAGTCGAGCCTCGCCGACTGCACCCACTCGGGCTGGGGCGTGGAGAACTGCGGCAGCACGGAGTGCGTGCAGGTCGTCTGCTTCTGACGTCGTTGCTTCTGACCGGGCCTCGCGATCCCGGCGTACGCGCTCACGGCACGTAGGTGCTCGGCGGATCGGCCACCCAGGCGTCGTAGTGCGCCTGGAAGCGCGCGCATCCGTCGCCCGCGCCGGGCGTCGAGTCCCACGCCGACACGCAGCGATCGAGCCGATCGCGCGCCGTGCTCGGTGTGTAGCCGTCGAGCAAGCTCGCCCCGAGGTCGAGGGCGGGATACTCCGCGCGAAGGTGTGAGGTGAAGTCGGCGCGGGCCTCGGGGCTCGCGTCGCAGTACGGCTTGACGAGCCACCACGCCCCGCAGAGCGCGAGGTCTCGGTGCGCCCGTCCGTAGCTGAAGCCGCTGTCCATCGCGGTGGCCGCGCCGATGGGGGCGGCGCCGCCCGCATAGCGGCCGAGATCGGGGAGGATCTCGAAGGAGTTGTAGGGCGCGCGCGGGTGCGCGATGGACGTGTCGAGCGGCGCGAAGCTGCGATCGATGACGAAGCCCATGCGCTCCCAGTCGTCGGCGGTGGCCCACGTGGTCTCGAAGAGCCGCTCGGCCCGCCAGGCGTCGCTCACGAGGTGACCGTCGTCGCCCACCGGCACGAACGACATGAGGCCGTTGGCGTAGACGTCGTCGGCGTGGAGCAGGATGCGAGGCTCGGCGCGATCGAAGTCGAAGACGAGGCCCTCGTGCGTGTTGTTGAGGAAGCTGCCGGCGGGCCGCGCCCACGACACGTCTTCTTCGGACTTCACCACGAGCAGCGGCAGGTTCGCGGAGCGCGCGAGGTCGTAGAAGAGGTTGGCCGCGGAGTGGCAGCCCTGCGGTGCGATCAGGCGATCGCGAACGGAGGCCAGCCGATCCACGAGCTCGTACGCATAGACGCCGACGCGGCAGTCGAGGGCGGTTGCGTCGGTGTCGCGACACGCGCCGTGGCCCACCTCGTCCGCGAGCCACGCGGTCATGCGCACGATCGTCTCGCGCGGTGTGGGCGCGAGCAGCACCGTGCCCTCGCTCGAGCGTCCGGTGAGGTAGCGCAGCCCCGGCCGCGGATCGCACACGTAGCTGGGCGTCGCGTGGTTGCGCGGCGGCAGGACGTAGTCGTCGTCGCCGATCCCCGTGGGGTGCGCCATGCCCGAGGGACCGAGGCGGCCCGGCACGAGGTGCTGCACGACGGTGCTCGCGTCGAGGAGCTCGCGGAGCTCGCCGTCGGTCGCGGAGGCCAAGCGCCAGGGCACGGCGCGCGTCGCGTCCACGTAGAGCGTGTACGCCACGCGCAGCGCGTGGAGGTCGTGCGCCTGCGCCGCGGGGATCCACAGGGGATAGACCGCCAGCGTCGGATCGGAGCGGACCATCTGCGCGTCGGGATCGGGACAGTCCACGTCGAGCGGCCCGCCCGCGAGGAGCTGGGAGTAGAGCGCCTGGACGCGGGCGCGCCACGCGCCCGGCCACGCGTCGTATCCCACGCGGCTGCCGTCGGGCTCGGTCCACGAGATGGCAGCGCGGATCCGCGGGCAGGCGGCGAGCACGGTGGCCACCGCGGTCGCCGGCGCACCAGGGCCGCCGAACGCGTCATCACAGGCGCGCTCGGTGGAGGGCACGGGATCGAGCGCCGGATAGACGGGATCGGGCGGCGGCACGTACGGCGCGAACGCATCGGAGCCGGCCCACGCGTCGGCGGCGGCAGCGTCGCTCTCGGCTGCGCCCGCGTCGTCGACGAGCAGCGCGGCGTCAGGCATCTCGCCGACGGCCGCGTCGGCCGGGGCCGCCGCGTCGAGACCGAGCGTCGTCGCATCGGTGGCACGCGCATCCTCGAGCAGGCTGGGAGCGTCGTGAACGAGGGTGAGCGCGTCGCTCGTCCCCGCGTCGAGCGGAGCCACAGGCTCGGGGCAGCCCGCGAGCGCAGCGCCGAGGGCCACGGCGGTCAGGGACGAGAGCGTTCGGGCGCGAGAGGTGGAGGGCATGAGTGTCCTTGCAGAGAAGGAGTCGGACATCGGACTCACTCAGGGGGGTGACAGCGCGGCGGCGAGCTCGGCCAGGTACACCTCGAGGTTCGTGTAGCCATCGACGTCCAGCGCGTCGCGGGAGAGCGCACCGACGACGGCGCTGTCGTCGTGGGCTGGATCGAGGCCGTGTGCGGACTCCCACGCGTCCGGCATGCCGTCGCGATCGCCGTCGCTGGGGACCTCGGGCGGCGCCTCGACGAGGAGCGCGTCGCCGTAGGGATTGGTGTCGAGCGGGGCGTCGTCGAAGCGCCGGTCCCTCACATAGCCAGTCATCCGGCGGTCCATCGCGTCTCGCGGGTGCATCCCGGCGCGCGCGGCGAGCTCGTCGGCGAGCGCCACACCGTGGGTGGTGCGAGTGACGGGCACGGGCGGGCCGAGGCGGCTCGAGCGCGCCCAGCCGGGCGGCGCGTCGAAGGCGAGCGTCCCCATGGCGGCGAGCTCACCGAAGTCGTTGCAGTCACAGCGGTTGGCGAGCTGCCAGTCGCGCAGAGTCGGGAAGCGACTCAGCTCGATGCCGTCGAGCAGCACCGACGTGTCGGCGAGCGTCGGCGCGGGCTCCATCACGAAGAGCGCGTGCGGATGGTCGGGTCGCACGTGGAAATAGAGATCGACGAGATCGAGCTGCCAGCCCACCTCGCCATCGAAGTTGCTGACGGTGGCGGCCGTGATCGGTCGGCGGGGATCCCAGACCACGTTGGAGACGAGCTCGAGCTGCGAGATCTGTCCGTGATCGCCATGGTGGTTCTCGCGGCTCAGCTCGGGCAGTCGTCCCGCGATGCGCACGAGGAGATCGTGGTGGAGCGAGATCCTCGTGTTCGGGAAGCCTCGCGCGGGGTCGGAGTAATTGACGAGGATCCCGCCATAGATGACCTCGTGGCCCGTCGTGAGCGTCTCGGAGAGGATCGACCACTGGACGCTGAGGTCGCGGCTGAACGAGATCTGGATCGCCTCGTCGGCGGCGTTGCCGATCGACACGTGGTCCACGATCACGCGGCTCGCGTGGTGGAAGCGCAGGCCATCGTCGCCTTCCCCGGCGGGCCGCAGGCGCAGGTGCCGGATGATCACGTCCTCGGGGCGCTCGGTCGGGAGCGGACAGTCCTCGCCCTCGCAGACCACGTCGCCCTGGAGCGCGAGCCCTCGCAGGATCACGCCTCCTGGCGAGGTCTGACCCGCGATCGTGACCTCTCCGTGGTGGAGCTCCGGGACGCCCTCGACGACCCCGCTGACGTCGAAGACGATCGTGCGTGGGCCCGACGCATCGAGCGCCTCCTGGAGCGAGCCTGGCCCACGGGCCGCGAGCGTGGTCACGTGCAGCACGCGTCCCCCGCGGCCGCCCCGCGCGCACGCGCCGAAGCCCTCGGCGCCCGGAAACGCTGCGGGCTCGGCTCCGCACCGCGCGACGGGAAACGTCGCGTCGGGCTCGAACGCCGCGTCGGTGAGGAGCAGCGCGTCGCCCGCGGCGGCGTCGGGCGAGCGCGCGTCGGGCGAGCGCGCGTCGTCGACGCCCGCGTCGCCGGCTGCGGCGTCGGACGCGCGCGCGGTGTCGGTGTCGCAGCCGAGGAGGAGCGAGCCCCCCACGAGCGCGGTGGCGGTGAACGGTGCCAGGCGAGACATCGGACCTCCTCGGCGACGCGCCGGAGCTCTCGCGCGGAGAGCACACGCTCCGATGGCTCAGGAGGGCTGAGCACGCTCGGAGCGCACACGGTCCGAGAGCAGCGTGTGTGCCAGGGGCGCGGGCCCGCGTGGAGGCAGGCGCCCCGTCCTGCACGCTGTGTGCGTGCACCTCACGTCTTGCACATCACGTCTCGCACATGACGTCTTGCACATCAGGTGCTGCACTTCGTGTGCAACGCCCTCGTGGGCGCCCGAGGGGCGGCCCGGCGAGGCGCGGCTCGACGCGGCGCGCGGCGTGACATCGTTGGCGCTGCTCGTGCAGCATGGTCCTCGGTGTCGCTCTGTCGCAGGCTGTCTTGCGTCCTCGTCCTCGGGATCGTCTTCGCAGGCGCATCGCTCGCCGCGGCGCGCGCGGGGGCGCAAGAGAGCGCCAGCGCGGAGTCGCTGGTGCCCGCTCCGGTGCTCGCGCTCCTGCGTCGCGGTGTGGACGCGCGCGTGCACGGCGACGATGCCGGCGCACTGGCCGCCTTCGAGGAGGCCCACGCGCTGGCGCCCGAGCTCGGTCGTGTCACCGCGCAGCTCGGCCTGGCGCACCAGGCGCTCGGGCACTGGCTCGAGGCGGAGGCCCTGCTCGAGCGCGGGCTGGCGAGCGACGATCCGTGGATCGGGCGCAATCGTGAGGCGATCGAGGGCTCGCTCGCCATCGTGCGCGGACACCTCGCCACGCTCGAGATCACGGCGCCCGCAGGCGCGAGCGTTCGGGTCGACGACGAGCCCGAGGGCCAGGCGCCGCCTCGGTCGGTCCGCGTGGTCGAGGGAACGCATCGCTTGCGCGCGAGCCTCGCCGGACACCGAGACGCCGAGGCGAGCCTCGACGCGCGCGGAGGCCGCGTCGAGCACGTCATCCTCGATCCGCCGACGATCGCGGGCACGACGACGAGCGAGGGGGCGCCGACGGAGCTCGCCACGACCCTCGTCGACCCGACGGTGCCTGATCCGACGGTGCCCGATCCCACCGGGTCCGAGGGACCGGACCGGGACGGCCACGACGTCGACGCGCTCGTCTGGGCGGGCCTCGCCGCCTCGCTCGTGGGCGTGGGCGCCGCCATCGGCGGGCACGTGCTCGCCGAGGACGCGCGTGGGCAGCGCGTGAGCGCGCTCGCGTCGGAGTGCCCCACCGCCACCCCCAGCTGCAGCGCGCTCCGAGACCAATTCGCGCGCGAGCTCGCTCCCTACGAGGTCGTCGTGAACGTCGCCTGGGGGCTGACCGCTCTGGGCGGCGTGCTCGCCGCGGTGGGGATCGGTCTCACGCTCGGCGGCGACGAGACGTCCGCGACGGTGCGCCTCACCCCCCTCGGCGTGGAGGGGCGATTCTGATGTCGTCTCTCCCGACGGGCCCCCAGCGGACTGGCATGCACGGGACTGGCATGCACGGGACTGGCATGCACGGGACTGGCATGCACGGGACTGGCATGCACGGGACTGGCATACAAGGGACTGGCATACAAGGGACTGGCATACAAGGGACTGGCATACAAGGGACTGGCATGCACGGGACTGGCATGCTCGATCTCCACCCGCGTTCGGCGCGGTCGTCGGGAGCCTGTTTTCAGGTCTGCCTCGGGCTCGGCTTCGTCCTCGCGGTGCTGGCGAGCGGGCTCGGGGGGTGCACGTACCGACTGCCCGAGCTCCCCTCGACCGATGCGGCGGTCGATGGGAACACGCTGCCTTCGAGCTGTCCGACGGTCACGGCCATCGACTCGCCGAGCTGTCCTGCCGGGACCGGGCACTGCGAGCGCGTGCGCATCGCGCTCCCCAGCGAGGCCTGGACGGTGGGTCCGAACAGCAAGGACGGCGCGGACGACACCACGACGTTCTTCCAGGCGACGGGCGGGCGCACGATCGAGCTCGACGTCTTCGAGGTCGACGTCGCGCGCTATCGCCGCTTCGTGCGCTCGGCGGACCTCGCGAGGACGCGCAGCGTGACCTATCCCGACGGCAGCGTGCTCGAAGGCGCCGGCGCCGTCCCTGGGGCCGAGCTCCCGGCCGAGGCGCCGCTCTGCACGTATGGCGAGGACGCCACTCTGGACGCGATGCCCGTGAACTGTGTGAGCTGGAGCGCGGCGCTGGCGTTCTGCGCGTTCGACGGAGGTCGGCTGCCGACGCTCGCGGAGCTCGAGTACGTGCGCCGCTGGTGGCCCGCGGAGGGGCTCGAGGCGCCCGGCGTCGATGGTCGGCGCTATCCGTGGGGAGACGAGGAGCCGAGCGCCCGCTTCGGGACGCCTCTGCCGCCGCGTTTTCCGGGCGGCACGAGCTCAGCGGAGCCCCTCGATCGAGAGGAGGGGCCGCGGATCGGGTGCCTCTATGGGATCGCGGGCGGTGTCGCCGAGTGGCTCGCCGACGACGCGGCCGGGACGCTCGACGATCCCTGCTACGCGGACGGTCTCTGCGCGGACGGGGGGGATCTGCGCATCGTGGTGACCGGCGGATGGAACGATCTCGATCCGGAGTGGATGCGCTCGAGCGCCTTCGCGGGACGCCACCACGACACGCGTGTGCCGGGCCAGGGCTTTCGTTGTGTGTACGACGTGGGCTCGTGACGCGTAGGGCTTCTTCGTTCGCGGCCGTCAGTCTGCGCTGAGGATCACCGAGCCATGGGTCCCGACGCGGGGGGCGCTCGCGTCTGGCTCGCCGTGCGCGCGTGCGGTGCTCCCACGGCCGGGGCCTTCGTGCGGCCGGTGTGCGCGGTCGGGCGCGGCGCTCGCATCGGGTGTCGTGTCGAGGGCACCTGCGTCCAGCGCTCGCCACGCGTCGTCCGCGGCCGCGTCGGGCGCAGCGGGCACTGGGGCGACGGCCGTGTCGTCTCTCGCGCCCGCGTCGTCCGGCGGCGGTTCGTGCGAGGGTGAGGTGCTCGTGGGATCGGAGCTCGCGGAGCGCACGACGACCGCGACGGTTGCGCTCGCGGCGATCGCCACCGCGGCCCATGCGATCCACGCGGGCTTGGTCGCGTGCGGCTGGTCTCGGGACGCGCCGGGTCGAGACACGGTCGCGGCGGTCGGGACCGCCGGCGCGGGCTCGAGGAGCTCCTCGTCGGGCAGGAGGGCGGCGGCGCTCGCGCCGCGCAGCACGATCGCGCTCGTCCGGAGCGGCATGCCCACCGCGCCCTCGAGCGCCTCGAGCATCTCGAGCGCGGAGAGGTAGCGATCTCCGGGTCTTCGCGCGAGCGCGCGGGCGACCACGTCGGCGAAGCCCGGAGAGATCTCGCCGACGCCGAGCTCGGCGAGCGAGGGCGCATCGTGGCTGACGATCCGCAGCAGCATCTGCGCGGTCGAGCCTCCGTCGAACGGACGACGACCCGCGACCATCTCGAAGAGCATGACGCCGACGGCCCAGAGATCGGCGCGCCCGTCGACGTCCTCGCGTCCCTCGGCCTGCTCGGGGGCCATGTAGCCCACGGTGCCGAGCGCGACGCCGCTCGCGGTGAGCGTCGAGAGCGTCTCGTCGGACGCGTCGCCCTCCTCGAGCTTCGAGATGCCGAAGTCGATGATCTTCGGGGTGACGGTGTCGACGGGATCGTCGGGCTGGCGACAGAGGATGATGTTCGAGGGCTTGATGTCGCGGTGCACGATGCCGGCCACGTGCGCCGCTCCGAGCCCGCGGAGCACCGGCGCGACGATGCTCGCGGCCTCGAGCGTGGTGAGGCGGCTCTGCGTGCGGAGGTAGCGGCGCAGGCTCACGCCGCGGAGCAGCGTCTGCACGATGTAGGGCGCGCGCGTGCTCGGATCGATCCCCGCGTCGAGCACCTCCACCACGTGCGCGTGCTCGAGGCGCCCGATCGCCTGCGCCTCGCGGAGGAAGCGCTTGCTCGTCTCCTCGCGCTTCTTCGTCCCCGCACGCAGGAGCTTCACCGCGACGCGTCGTCCCGTGACGTGGTGCCGCGCCTCCCACACCTCGCCCATGCCGCCTGCGCCGAGGCGCCCGAGGAGCTCGTACTTCTCACCGACGAGCGTGCTGCGCGCGGGCTCGGGCATGGCTGCGATCAGCGCTTCCTCGGTCGCGCGATGCCGAGCTCTTCGAGCCGATGGATGAGCGTTCGCCGCGAGATCCCGAGGAGGCGTGCCGCCTCGGTCTGGTTGCCCGCCGTCGTCTGGAGCGCGGCCTCGATGCGCTCGCGCAGGCCGGGATCGGTGCTCGGATGCGCGCTCGCGGGTGCCATCGCAGGCAAGGGCGCCTCGGCGACGCTCGCGCGCGGCGTCGCGTCGGCGAGGCTCTTGGCCCGCGCGCGCATCTCCTCGAGCGGCAGATCCGAGGGCTCGATCACGCGGCCATCCGAGAGGATCAGGGCCTGGACGAGCACGTTCTTCAGCTCGCGCACGTTGCCGGGCCAGGGGTGCGCGCGCAGCGCCGCGAGGCTCGCGGTCGAGAGCCTCGGCGCGGTGATCCGTCGCTCGGTCGCGGCCGCGGTGAGGATCGAGGCCGCGAGCTCGGGCAGCTCGTCGAGGCGCTCGCGCAGCGGCGGCACGCGCACGGTGAAGCCCGAGAGGCGGAAGTAGAGATCGCTGCGAAAGGTGCCGCGCGCCGACTCGGCCTCGAGATCTCGGTTGGTCGCCGACACGAAGCGCACGTCGATCGGAAGATCCACGCGACCGCCGACGCGGCGCACGACGCGCTGCTCGATCGCGCGGAGGAGCTTGCTCTGGAGCCCGAGCGGCAGCTCCCCGATCTCGTCGAGGAACACCGTGCCCCCGTGCGCCGACTCGAGCAGGCCGGCCTTCTGCGCGACCGCGCCGGTGAACGCGCCCTTCTCGTGACCGAAGAGCTCGCTCTCGAAGAGCGACTCGCCCATCGCCGCGCAATTGAGCCTGAGGAGCGGCCCGCGCGCGCGCGGCGAGCCCTGGTGGAGCGCCTCCGCGAGCAGCTCTTTGCCCGCGCCGGTCTCGCCGAGGAGGAGGACCGACACGTCGTCGGGGGCGACGCGCGCGAGGATCCTCCGCACGCGCTGCATCGCGGTGCCAGCGCCAGCGGCGGCGTCCTGTCGCTCGGGCGCGAGCCGCTCCACCCATTGCTCGATCGCGCCGTGTCCGGGCTGGAGCACCACGGGCACGTCGCCGATCTCGAGCACCACGCCGAAGGGCAGCTCCGTCGCGATCGAGGGTGCGAGCGCGCGGCCTCCGAGGCGCGTGCCGTTCTTGCTCTCGAGGTCGGTCGCCAGCACGCGCCCCGGCTCGAGGGTGAGGCGCACGTGGAGGCGCGAGATCGAGGGGTCGTCGAGCACCAGGTCGGCCGACGAGGCCGAGCGTCCCACGTGGAGCTGGCCCGTCTCGGGCAGCGAGAGCGCGCGCGGGCTCGCGTCGAGGACGAGCAGCACGCGGCGACCGACGGCCGTGGTCCGCGTGACGGTGGGCGCTTCGGACATCGCGCGCTGATGCTAAGGGGCCCGAGCACGAATCGCCTATCCGTTTCGCCGCCGGGGCATCCCCTCCAGCACCGCCCGTTCTCCTCGACATGCTCCCAGTTTTTTCGCGCCTTCGGCGCGGTCGGGGGAAGTCGGCAACTCCCCCCCATTCCCCCCTGCTCGACGCTCCCCAAGCCTCGCTTTCTCGCGCGCTCCTGGGGTTGCTGCGCAACCCCGTGGCGTCCCCGACGGCGATTGTTTCTCCATCTCTCAGGATTCGTCGTCGCCTGGTCGTCACTGGCGGGGCGCCGCGACACCGATCCGATCAGGCGCGTTTCTGCGCTGGCCCTCCACAGAATCGCCGAGACAGCGGATCCTCCGCGTCGAGGCGATTCTGTTTCGCGGAGCGGAGTGCCGGCCGGTTCCTTGGCGGCCGATGGCCGGGCCACGTACGCTTCTTCGGATGCCCCGCGCGCTCGCACAGGTGCTCTCGAGCGCCGCTCCCATCGAGGAGCTCGCGCTCCAGGTCGCGCGTGATGCGTATCCGAGCCTGCGTGTGGAGGCGGTGCTGCGACAGCTCGACACGATGGCGGAGGCGGTCGCGCCGCGCCTGGCGCACGAGCGCGAGCCACGCTCCCAGGCGCTCACGCTCGGCGAGTACCTCCACGACGAGCTCGAGCTGCGCGGCAACGAGGTGGACTACCACGACCCGCGCAACTCCTACCTGAACGAGGTCCTCGCGCGGAAGGTCGGCCTCCCGATCACGCTCTCGGTCCTCTGGATCGCGATCGGCCGCCGCGCGGGCGTGCACGTCGAGGGCATCGGTTTCCCGGGGCATTTCCTCGCGCGGGTCGGTCGCGAGCGCACGGTGCTCGTCGACCCGTTCCGCGAGGGCCGGCTCGTCACGCACGTGGAGCTCGAGCGCCTCGCGACGCATCACCTCGGCGGCGCCGATCGGCTCCGCGCCGAGCACCTCGTGCCGGTCGACGCGCGCAGCATGCTCGTGCGCATGCTCGTGAACCTCAAGCACGCGCACGAGCGTCGCGCCGATCACGCGCGCGCGCTCCTCGTGTGTGACCGGCTCGTCGACCTCACGCACGCGCCCACGTTTCGGCGGGATCGGGGCCTGCACGCGCTCGCGCTCGGTGCGAGCGGCGCGGCGCTCGACGATCTCGACGCGTACCTCGAGGCAGGTGCGCCGGAGGGAGACGCCGCGTCCATCGGCGCGACCCGCGATCGCCTCGCGCGCGCCACGCAGCGGCGGTACTCGTGAGCCATCGGCCCGCGCTCACCGTCGGCTCGCTCCGAGGCGTGCCCCTCGGACGAGCTCCGCTCGGGCGATCACAGCCCGAGCCTGCGCCAGCGGGCGCGGCTGCGCGCGCTCGCCTCGGCCTGCCGCTGGCGCTCACGCGCCTCAGCCTGCCGCTGGCGCCCACGCGCCTCGGCCTGCCGCTGGCGCCCACGCGTC
>JAIBCE010000203.1 GCA_019694315.1 Sandaracinaceae bacterium | reverse complement strand
TCGCGTCGGGCGCGCCTGCGTCGCGCGTCGCAGGCGGAGGTGGCGGCGGCGCGCTCCCGCCTGCGCCGAGCGTCTCGCCCCAGCGCGCGACGGTCTCGTCGATGCGCGTGCGCACCCGATAGACGCGGCCGAATTCGTCGGGGCCGCCGTCACCGCCGTAATAGCCACTGTTGGTCTGCACCACGAGGCCGTCATCGGTCATCGTCGGACCTCCGGAGTCTCCGGGGCAGAGCGTCGAGGTCGTGGCGCCCCAGCGACTGCGGATCGACTGCTTGGAGAACGAGCCTCCGCCGCCGCGCATCTGGCAGCCATAGCCGTAGATCGTGACGGGCGTGCCCGCGGCCGGCTCGGTGCGCACGAGGCCCGCGGGCGTCGCGACGTCGGCAGGGACGGCGCTCGAGAGCTGCAGCAGCGCGACGTCGTCGGGACCGATCACCTCCGTCGAGCGCATGTAGGCGGCGATGCGCTGGATGCGATACGTGACGCTGTCGCCTCGGCGGCGACGGATCTCGAACGTGCCGTAATTCCCGATGGTCTCGCGAGAGGTGTAGTCGACGCAGTGCGAGGCGGTGACGACGAGGCGCGGACCCACGAGCGTCGCGGTGCACGCGCCGCCGCCGATCAGGATCGAGCCCACCTCGGGGCGCTCGTACGTGTACGTGCCGCCGACGAGGCCCCACGAAGAGAGGTCCTCGGGGGGCAGCCCCTCGCGTGGATGGAGCTCGCCGCTCGTACAGCCGCTGAGCGTGCCCATCGAGGCGACGAGCGCGGCGAGCGCGATCGGCAGGTGGGTGTGAGAGACAAGGGGGCGCGCGTCGGCGCGGCCCCGCGCGTGTGCAGGGTCGAGTCGCATCGGAGACCTCGGTGGCGTGGAGGCGTGAGCGCCGGCGAGCCGGCAAGGCGCGGTCATCGCGGACCGCTCGCCCCTCTCGTGTGCTCGCGCGCCTCGAACCAATCACTCACGCGAGATCTTTTTTCGGGTCTCGCAGACGCGCGTTCACGGGCAGTCTTCGTCTTCGAGCGTGGCGAGCGCGCCCTCGACGGCGAGCTCCACACGCAAGTGATGGCTCCGGCTCGTCACCGCGGTGTCCTCGTCGAACGCGTCCATGAGCGTGAGCTCGGCGCGCGCGTCCTTGTCGTGCGCGGCGCGCGTGCACCACTCTCGCACCTGCGTGGGCGAGACGGCCGCTCGCGCGCGATCCACGAGGGTCTCGGACGACACGATCCGTGCGATCGCTTCGCGCTCGCTCATCCGCCCACCTCCAGCATGTCCTTGAGGACGGGATCGGTCTCGATGCGCGTGCGCAGCGCGGCCTTCGCGAGCCGCAGCCGGCTGTACACCGTGTTCACGGGCGCGCCCGTCATCTCGGCGACCTCTTCCATCGGGAGACCCAGACAGATGCGGAGCGCGAGCGTCTCGCTCTGCGCGTCGGGGAGCTCTGCGAGCAGTGCCCGCACGAGCACGCGACGACGCTCCTTGAGGAGCTGACGGAAGGGGCGCTGGTTCGTCGTGTCGGCGGCGAGCGCGAGCAGCTCCGCGTCCTCGTGCTGGGCACGGCGCGCGCGCTTGCGGCCCGCGATGCACACACGCACCGTGATGCGCGTCGCGTAGTGGAGCACCGTCGAGCGCCCCTCGAAGCTCCGCAGCGCGCGGACCACCGACACGAGCGACTCCTGCGCGAGATCGTCCACGTCGGGATGTCGCGAGCCGAGGATCGCACGGGCCACGTCGTGCACGCGGGGGGCGAGGCCGCGCACGAGCAGCTCGGTCGCGGGGCGATCGCCACGGCTCGCGTGGCGCGCGAGCTCGAGCCACGGATCGAGCGGCGGAAACGCCCGCTCCACCGACTCGGTCGAGCACTGGTGATAGCCGCCCGGCGCGAGCGCTGGCTCGTGGAGCGACGAGAGCGGCAGGTCGACGGAATCCAAGCGAGCCTCCGGGGCGTGCGGGCCAGCGGTACTAGTAGGGGCGAGGGGCCAAAACCTGTCAACGCGACCCGAAAAAACGTCCGCGTCCGCCATCCCCGATCGGCCGGCCTGCCGAAGACGCCCTCGTTCCTGGGCCATTCGAGGCACCCCTCGTTCGTGCCGCGCGCACCTTGAACCTCCACCCTGCTCACCCGTACAGTGACGCCCTCCATGTCGTCCGACCCCTCCGACGAGCACGCCTTCGCCCGCCCCGAGCCTCCGTGGTCGCGCATGCGCGGCCTCGATGCCGTGCTCGAGCAGTGGCGCGGCGACGGCACCGTGGTCCTCGATCACGTCGTGCCTGGACGCGAGGGACGCTACGCGCCGATCCCCTCGCGTCTCCACCCCGGCGTCCGCGGCGCCCTGCACGATCGCGGCATCACCGAGCTCTATGCGCACCAGGCGGAGTCGTTCGAGGCCACGCGCCTCCGCGAGCCCGGAGAGCGAGCGCCCGAGCACCTCGTCGTCGCCACCCCGACCGCGTCGGGCAAGAGCCTCTGTTACAACCTCTCGGTCCTCGACGCGCTCGCGAAGGAGCCCGACGCACGCGCGCTCTATCTCTTTCCGACCAAGGCGCTCTCCCGCGATCAGGAGTCGGCCCTGCGCGAGATGATGCGCGAGAGCGGCATCCATCACGGCGCGATCACCTACGACGGCGACACGCCAGGCGATGCGCGCCGCGCCGCGCGCGAGCGCAGCTGCATCCTGCTCACGAACCCCGACATGCTCCACGCGGGCATCCTCCCGCACCACGCGAGCTGGGCGCGCTTCTTCTCGAACCTCCGCTACGTCGTGGTGGACGAGCTCCACACCTACCGCGGTGTCTTCGGCTCTCACCTCGCGAACGTGATCCGCCGCCTCAAGCGCATCGCGCGCTTCCACGGCCAGCGGATCCCCACGTTCATCTTCGCGTCCGCGACGATCGGCAATCCGAGGGAGCATGCCAGTCGCATGGTGGGAGAAGACGTGCACCTCGTGCGCGAGAGCGGCGCACCCACCGGTGACAAGCACGTGATGGTGGTCAATCCGCCGGTCGTGAACGCCGAGCTCGGCGTGCGTGCCAGCTACACCAAGACGGCAGTCTCGTTCGCCACCGATCTCGTGCGCGCCGAGGTGCCCACGCTGCTCTTCGGTCAGTCGCGCAATCAGGTGGAGGTGATGCTCAAGTACCTCCGAGAGCGCCTGATCGCGGACAAGGTGGATCCGGAGCTCATCCAGGGATATCGGAGCGGCTATCTGCCCGAGACCCGTCGGCGCATCGAGCAGGGCCTGCGCGCCGGCACCGTCCGCTGCGTCGTCGCGACGAACGCGCTCGAGCTCGGCATCGACATCGGCTCTCTCTCGGCGGTGGTCTGCGCCGGATATCCGGGCACCATCGCCGCGCTGTGGCAGCGCTTCGGCCGCGCGGGACGCCGCAACGAGCCCTCGCTCGCGCTCCTGGTCGCGAGCTCGCTGCCTCTCGATCAGTACGTCGCCACGCACACCGATCTCGTGACGGGCGCGCCCGTCGAGCACGCGCGCATCGACCCCGACAACGTCGAGATCCTCGTCCA
The DNA here is from genome assembly GCA_019694315.1 of Sandaracinaceae bacterium. Classification (GTDB taxonomy): domain Bacteria; phylum Myxococcota_A; class Polyangia; order Polyangiales; family Sandaracinaceae; genus JAFLCL01. The sequence continues at coordinate 11,334 of JAIBCE010000203.1, read as the reverse complement.
GCACCTCAAGTGCGCGGCCTTCGAGCTCCCGTTCGAGGCAGGCGAGGCCTTCGGCGACGTGCCCGCGCAGGCCACCCAGGACGGCCTCGACTACCTCGCCACGCACGGCGTCGTGCACGCGGCCGCCGGGTCCGACGGAAGGACGCGTTATCACTGGTCGACCGACGCCTACCCTGCCTCGCACGTGTCCTTGCGCAGCGTGAGCTGGGACAACTTCGTCATCGTCGATCTCGACACCGACAAGACCATCGCCGAGATGGACTGGCGCGCGACGCACACGATGCTGCACGTGCAGGCCATCTACCAGCACGACGCCGAGCAATACCAGGTCGAGCGCCTCGACTTCGAGAACCACAAGGCGTTCGTGCGCAAGGTCGCGCCCGACTACTACACGACCGCGATGACCTACACGCGTGTCTCGGTGACGCAGGAGGACGACGCGGCGTTCGTGCGACCGAGCGAGTCGTTCGAGGGCGTCGCCGTGGGGCTGGGCGAGGTCGCGGTGGTCGAGAAGGTCGTCGGGTACAAGAAGATCAAGTTCAACACGCACGAGAACGTGGGCTATGGCGACGTGCGCCTGCCCGAGATGCAGATGCACACGAGCGCGGTGTGGATCACGTTCGCCGAGGACACGGTGCGATCGCTTGCGTCGAGCGACGATCTGGTGCGGAGCGGCGCGCGCGCGCCCGGCTCCGGCAGCGTGCCGAGAGCGACAGTGGTGGAGGCCATCCGCGGCATCGCGAACGCCGTGCACACGGTCTCGGCGGTGGGCCTCATGTGCGATCCGCGCGATCTCGGCCACGTGCTCGGCGAACGCACTGGCGAGGGCGAGCTCCCGCAGAAGGGCGACGCCGACGGCGCGGGCTTCGATCCCACCATCTTCGTCTACGACCACATCCCGGGCGGCGTGGGCCTCGCGCCGCGCCTCTTCGCGGATCGCGAGCTCGTGCTGCGTCGCGCGCGCGCGCTCATCGAGGACTGCCCCTGTGTCGGGGGCTGTCCCGCCTGCATCGGCGCTGTTCCTCCCGCGCCTCCGGCGCTCGGGCCGGGGGGAGCCGGCAGCTCCCCCCCAATCCCCCCTGCTCGTGCGCTCGCCGAGCTCGCTCCCTCGCTGCTCCAGGGGGAGCTGCGCTCCCCCGCCGCAGGGCGCCCCGCGCAATCCCGGTCGTCGCAACCGCTGCTCGACCCCGATCTCATCCGCCGTCCGACCGAGTTCGATCTCAAGCGCGTGGCGATCGAGCTGCTCGCCCGCATCGGCGTCTCCCGCGTGCACTGACGATGGCCCTCGACCTCAAGAAGAAGCTGGCGCGCCTCGGGAGCCCCCAAGCACCAGCAAGCGGCGCTGGGGCCCCGCGCACAGCGCTCGGCGGGGCGCTCGACGTGCCTCACTCCGACGAGCCCGCGCGCGCGCTCCAGTCGCTGGAGCCGCCCCACTCGTCGCCGCACGACGCCAAGCAAGAGCGTATCTCCATGCTTCGCGAGCTCATCGCGAAGAAGCACGCCGAGATGGAGAAGCGGCGCCTCGAGCGCCTGGCCGCGGCGCCACCGCCCGAGCCGTTGCCCGGCGTGCTCGAGGAGACGCCCAGCGGACCGCTCCATCGCGTCGCGCGCTACCTCGAGCCCGCACACTGCCATGGACGCACGCCCATCGCGGGCGCGCTCACGGTGTCGTCGAAGTCGCTCGCGGCGCTCGCGCTCGACGACTCGCTCGCGGACCTCGACCTCCGACGCGTGCTCTTCCTCGACACCGAGACGACGGGCCTCTCGGGAGGGACGGGCACCCTCCCGTTCCTCGTGGGCCTGGCGTGGTTCGAGGACGAGTCGCTCTGTCTCGAGCAGCTCTTGCTCCGCAAGCCGGGTGAGGAGCGCCCGATGCTCGAGCGGCTCGCGATGCGCATGGCGAATGCGTCGGCGCTCTGCACCTACAACGGCAAGAGCTTCGACTGGCCGCTCCTCCGCACGCGCGCGGTGATGAACCGTGTGCCGGTGCCCGCGCCCACCGCGCACCTCGATCTCCTCCACTGCGCGCGACGCGTGTTCGGCCCGCGCCTCAAGGAGGTGCGCCTCGTGCAGATGGAGGCCGAGGTGCTCGGCCTGCGGCGCGAGCACGACATCGACGGAGCCGAGATCCCCATGCGTTTCTGGGACTTCGTGCGAGGCGCCGACGGCTCGCGGCTCACTCCCGTCATCGAGCACAACGCCAACGATCTCGTCGCGCTCGCCGCGCTCGTCGTGGCGCTCGCGGAGCGCTGGGACGGAGTCTTGCCCCACCACGCGCCCGAGGATCGCCTCGCGGTGGCGAAGGTGGCCTATCGGTATGGCGATCATCCCCGTGCGCTCGAGCGCGCGCGCGACGCGGCCGATGCAGGCGGCGCCGCGCACGTGACCGCGCAGGCCCTCGTGCTCGGTGCGCAGGCCGCGCGCAAGACCGACGATCGACGTGTCGAGGAGGCGATGTGGCTCGAGGCGCTCGAGCATGCTCAGGGCAGCGAGCGCGCCCGCGTGCACCTCGCGCTCGCGAAGCTCTACGAGCACGAGCTGCACGACTTCGATCGCGCGCTCGATCACCTCTCCAAGGCCGAGGAGGCCGAGGACGCGAGCGCGATCGCCAAGCGCAAGGCCCGCCTCGAGAAGAAGCGCGCCCGCGCGAGCCTGCCACCCGTGCCCAAGAAGCGGCGCGCGCCTCGCAAGCCGCGGCCCGCGCCCGCGACTCCCGGCGAGACCGACGCGGCCGCGGTCGACGCGCGCTCGACCTCGTCGATGTCGTAGGGAACGAGCGTCGGCGACGAGCCCGAAGCTTCTCGTGGCCGAGCCCGAAGCTTCTCGTGGCCGAGCCCGAAGCTTCTCGTGGCCTAGCCCGAGGCTTCTCGTGGCCTAGCCCGAGGCTTCTCGCGTGTCGGAGTCGACGACCGCGAGCGGCACGAGGCGCACGAGGATCAACGCAGGAAACGACGCGACGAGCGTGAGCGCGAAGTAGGGCACGGCACCGACCGCCTCGTAGAGGTGCCCCGACAGCCCTCCCGACATCGTCGAGCCGAGCGACGTGAGCGCGCTGAAGAACGCGTAGTGCGAGGCCGAGAACGAGCGCCGGCACCGCCTCATCAAGAGCACGGTGAGGGCCGTGCCTGCGAGCGAGCCCGCGAGCTGCTCCAGCACGACGGACACGCCGATCGCCCAGAAAGGAGGGCGAAGCGCGGCCACGCCCAGGTACCACGGGACGGCCATGAGCCACGTGAAGGGCACGAGCCAGCGCTCGAGGCCGCCGCGCGCGAGGAGCGCCCCCGAGAGCACCGAGCCGCCGATCGTGGTGGTGAGCGCGATGGAGCGGAGCAGCCCACGCTGCTCGAGCGTCACGCCGAGATCGCGCAGGAGCACCGACGACATCGTCGAGGTCATCGTGTCGCCGAGCCGGTACGTGAGCGCGAAGGCGAGCACGAGGGCCACGCCCGGCTGCGCGAAGAAGCTCCGGTAGGTCGCCCAGAAGGGCTCGCGCGTGCCGTCGGCGCGGAGCGCGTGGGGCTCGGACACGTGCGGCAACGCGAAGGCGTTGACGAGCCCCGTGACGAACAGGAGCCCGGCCGCGGTGAGCAACGCGACCTGCCAGTGCGAGGTCCCCGCGCCTGCGAGGCCCACGAACCGGAGATCGCGCTCGGGCGAGGCCACGAGCACGAGGGCCGCACCACCGACGTACATCGCCGCGCGATACGCGGCCTGGCGCGTGCCCGAGTAGAGCGCCTGCCCGCGCGGGTCGAGCGCGAGCATGTAGAAGCCGTCGCACGCGATGTCGTGCATGGCGTGAAGGACCGCGATCACGCCGAGCACGACCCAGAAGCCTGCCCAGCTCGCGGGCCCCGCGTGCGTCGCTCCCGTGTCGGGTCCGAGCCAGAGGGCGAGGCCCGCGAGGCCCGTCGCGATGAGGAGCTGCATCGCGATCGTCCACCCGCGCTTGGTCCCCACGAGATCGAGGATGGGGCTCCAGAGTGGCTTGGCCGTGACAGGGACGTGGAACCACGACGTGTAGCCGACCTCCGACGCAGGCGCGCCGATCGCGGTCAGGTACTCGGTGAGGAGCATGTGGAGGATCGAGTACGGCAGGCCCTCGCCGAAGTACGCGCTCGTCGTCCAGCCGAGCTCGCGCCAGCGCTTGCCGGCAGGGGCGTCGACGGCTGGAGTCTCTCGAGCGCTCGTGCTCACGCGCCGACCCTACGCGCTGCGTCCGCACCGCGCAGGTTTGTGACGATCCGAGAGGCCCGCCGGAGCGGTCGCGCGGGGAGTGGGGCGTGTCGATGACGCGGATGCGTGCGACGGTGCCCAGTCACCGGCCCTGGCTCGGCGACGCGTGCTAGAGGGTGCCCTTCATGGCGACGCTCAAGAAAGACGTGATCACCGGGCCCATCGCGATCCTCGCGGACGTGCACGGCAACCTCGCGGCGCTCGACGCCGTGCTCGCGGAGCTCGCCAAGCGCGAGGTGGAGCGCATCGTCGTCGCGGGCGATCTGCTCTTCGGGGGCGACGATCCGCTCGGGGTGTGGCGACGCCTCGGCGAGAAGAAGGCGCAGCTCGTCCGCGGCCTCAGCGACACCGCGCTCGCGACGCTCGACCCCGACAAGCTCGTGGCCAAGACCGACGCCGAGAAGCTCAAGCGCGAGCGCTTCCTCGACGCGCGCAAGAAGGTGGGCGAGCTCGTCTTGCGGTCCCTCGCGAGGCTGCCCGAGCAGCTGCGCATGCCGCTCGCCGATGGCCGCGAGCTCATGGTCTGCCACGGCTCGCCGCGCGATCCGTCGGTGGATCTCAGCTTCGACGTGAGCGACGAGGAGCTGCTCGTCCTGCTCGGCGGCGACCCCGCCGATCTCATCGCCGTGGGCGGCTCGCACGTGCCGTTCGACAAGGAGATCGAGGAGACCCGCGTGCTCGGCCTCGGCTCGGTCGGCGAGGCGCCCGAGGGCGACGCCGCGCACTTCGTCATCCTCTCGCCCCGCCTCGAAGGCACGCTGATCGAGCGCGGGTGGGTGCGCCTCGGTGTAGGCTCGGACGCGTGACGGCCACGGAGGAGGAGCTCGCAGATCTGCGCGCGCTGCGTGAGGCGCGGCGCGTCGATCGACACCGCCTCGTGTACCGGTGGGATCTCGACAAGACCTACCTGCGCACCGAGTTCGACACGGTGAAGGATCTCCTCCGCACCGCGTTCGAGACGGCGGAGGACAAGCGCACGGTGCCGGGCGCGGCGGCCCTCCTGCGCGAGATCCGCGGCACCGACCCGTTCGGCATCTACATCGTGTCCGGCAGTCCCACGCAGCTCCGCAAGGTGCTCGAGGCCAAGCTGCGCCTCGACGGCGTGCGCTGGGACGGCTTCGTGCTCAAGCCGCAGCTCGCGAACATCCTCCGAGGCCGCTTCCGGTTCGTGAAGGACCAGGTCGGCTACAAGCTCGCGGCGCTGCTCGAGACGCGCATCGAGATGCCCACCGACACGCGCGAGTACATGTTCGGTGACGACGCCGAGGCCGACGCGTTCATCTACTCGATGTTCTCGGATCTCTCGACGGGGAGGGTCGATCCGTCGATCCTCACGCCCGTGCTCGAGACGGCGGGCGTCTATCCCGACGTGATCCCGCAGATCGTGCGCCTCGCAGGCCGGCTGCCTCGCGGCGGCGGCGCCGAGCGCGTGTTCATCCACCTCGATCGCGTGTCGCTGCCCAACGCCTTCGAGGACTTCGGCAAGCGCGTCTTTCCGTTCTTCAACTACTTCCAGCCTGCGCTCCTGCTCTTCTCGGACGGCGTGATCGACGCCCTCTCGGTGCTGCGCGTGGCCGCCGAGCTCGTCATCCACCACGGCTTCACCTCGGACGCGCTCGTGGCGAGCTACCGCGACGTGGCGACGCGCGGCTTCGTGGGGGGTCGCGTGGCGCGCGTGCTCGGCCGCTTCGCGCGCAGCGTGGACGAGTCGCTCCTCGCGACGACGGGCCCCGTGATGCGCCGCTTCGCGGAGGAGATCCTCGACGACGCGGTCTCGCGCCTCGAGGAGCCGCCGCCGGTGGAGCACTCGGAGATCGACTACGTGTCGCTCTTCACCAAGGACAAGAAGCGCGCGCGCGCGGCCAAGCTGCGCTCGATGGGACGTGACCCGGACGACGGGCGCTGACGCGCGGGCGCGCAGACGATCCGAGCGGTCGCTCGCCGACGGCGAGCGGTCGAGACGGAACGGACCACGCCCCGTAGAGTGAGCGCGTGGACGCAGGCCATCCGGCACCGAGCGAGACCGTCTTCGCGAGCACGATGCGCGCGCTCGTGGCGCCGCGCCGCTTCGTGCCGATCCTCGTGCTCGCGATCCCGATCGTGATGACGCAGGCCCCGAGCCCCTCGCGGTGGGCGTTTCCGGTGGGGATCTTGATGGTGCTCGGCTTCGTGCTCTTCGCGCCCGCGAGCTATCGCTTCTTCTTCGGCGAGCAGGCGCGCGGGCCCGCCGCGCTCCGCGCGATCGGCTACCTCGCGGGAGGCGCGGCCGTGGTGGGCACCGCCGGGCTGCTCGTGCCCGCGGTCGTCGATCTGCGCTCGTCGTTCCTCACGGTGGAGTCGAGCCTCCTCATCTCGCTCGGCCTCTACTACGTCGGTGGCTTCGGCCTCGGACGCGACATCGAGCTCGAGCTCGCCCTCGAGCGCGAGCGTCGACGCACCGACGCGCTCCTGCGCCAGGCCGAGCACGCGCAGCTCCTCGCGATCCGCGCGCACCTCGATCCGCACTTTCTCTTCAACACGCTCAACGCGATCGCCGAGTTCTGCCGCGAGGACGGCGCGGCCGCGGAGCGCGCGATCCTCGAGCTCTCGGCGATGCTCCGCACGCTCATGGAGGGCCTGCGCACCCCGAGCTGGGCGCTCGAGCGTGACGTGGGCCTCGCCCGCTCGCTGGCCCGCCTCTACGCCGCGCGCGACCCGGGCAAGTACGTGTTCGAGGAGGAGGTCGATCCGGCGGCGCTCTCGCGTGAGGTGCCCGCGATGATCCTCCTGCCCGCGATCGAGAACGCGTGGAAGCACGGCCCCTCGCGCGGACGACGCGGACCGGTGCGCCTCGTCGTGCGCGCGAGCGAGCTCGAGACGCTCGTGCGCATCGAGAATCCCGGGCGTTTCGAGGGTCGTCGCGACGGCGGCGAGGGCCTCTCGATGATCGAGGCGCGCCTCGTCGCGGCCTACGAGGGGCGCGCGCGCTTTCACATCGAGACCGTGGAGGAGCGCACCGTGGCGACGTTCGCGCTTCCGTTCGGGCCCGCGGGCCGAGACAATCCGAGCCCGTGACCACGCCTCTTCGAGTGCTGATCGTCGACGACGAAGCCACCGCGCGACGGCGCATGCATCGGATGCTGAGCGCGCTCGACGGCGTGGAGGTGGCGGGTGAGCGCGACAGCGCGGAGGCGATGCTCGCCACGCTCGACGACGACGACGTGGACGTCGTGCTGCTCGACATCCAGATGACGGGCATGACGGGCCTCGAGGCGCGCGCGCTCCTGCCCGAGGACGGCCCCTACGTGATCTTCGCCACGGCTCACCCGGAGCACGCGGTGAAGGCCTTCGAGCTCGGCGCCGTGGACTACGTGCTCAAGCCGGTGGACGAGCCACGCCTGGCGCTCGCGATCGAGCGCGCCAAGAAGCACTACGCCCGACGCGCCGCGCCCGAGTCTCGCGCGAGCGCGAGCCTTCCGCGCCTCGCGATCGAGACCACCAAGGGCATCGTGCTGATCGCCCCCGAAGACGTGAGCCACGCCGTGCTCGACGGTGCGCTCGTCGCCGTGCACGCGAGCGAGGGCGGCACCTCGCGCGCCTACGTCACCGACATGCAGCTCGTCGATCTCGAGAAGCGCCTCGGCGAGCTCGTCGAGCGCGTGCACCGCAAGGCGCTCGTCAACTTCGCCTACGTCGCGCGCCTCGAGCCCCAGCCCACGGGCGGCTACCTCGCGCACATGAAGAACGGCGATCGCGTGGAGATCTCCCGACAATCCGCGCGACGGATCCGGAGGCGCCTCGGCATCACGTGAGCGCCCCGTTTCTCGGGCGTTTCGCCCCCTCGCTCCGGCCCTTGTGCGAAGCGCCCGCTGTGCCTACGACGACGGCCAGAGGATCGATCCAGGAACAGCAGCTCGCTCCGGCGGACAGCGAATCCGCATCGAACTTCTGAACTGACGTATTAGTCTCCGACGCGAGGTCGCCGAAGCGGCCGGGAGGACGTCGTGGCCGAGAGCTATCGCATCGTGGTGGGAATCGATTTCGGACCGAGCGGAGACGAGGCGTTCAAGATGGCGATGGAGCTCGCGCGCGAGGTCCCTGCCTCCGAGCTGCACCTCGCCGCCGTCGTGGTGGAGCGCTCTGGCGCCCCGAGCGCCTCGCGCCTCGCGGAGGACGAGCGCATGGCGGACGACGCCGTGAAGAAGCTGAACGAGTACACCGAGGGCAAGCGGGCCGGCTACGAGGGCGCGCACTTCGAGCGCCCCGTCGTCCAGCACGTGCGCTTCGGCGATCCGGCCGAGGCCCTTCACCAGGTCGCCGTCGACGTGGACGCGAGCCTCATCATCGTCGGCACGCGTGGCACCAAGGGCCTGCGTCGCCTGGTGCTCGGCTCCGTCTCCGAGCGCCTCGTGAAGCTCGCGCACCTGCCCGTGCTCGTCGCGCGCACGCGCGACTTCGGGGGCCTCGACAAGAGCGTCACGCACCCCGAGGCGGCGCGCCCGGGTCAGACCGAGGCCGACCTCCACGCGCAGCCTGGCTACGAGCAGCGCAGCGTGATGTCGTTCGGCTCGCGGGTCTCGCGCGTGTCCGGCGCGATCTGATCGACCCCGAGGGGAATCCAGGCGACCGCGACGAGCTCGTCTCGCCGCGGTCGTCTCGTTGACTCGGCGGTCCTCTCGAGAGCGATCAGGTCGCCGCGATCGAGACCACGGCGATGCCGCCGCGTGTGCGCACGGCCACCGCGAGGCGATCGCTGCTCGTCGCAGGCGTCCAGCGCACCTCGCTGCCCTCGCCCTCGATCGCGCCCTCCGACTCCCAGCGCGCCTGGAAGGCGTCGCGGACCCCTTGGACGCGCACCACGATCACCTCCCCCTCCCGACGCGCCACGAGCTCGGGTGCCGGAGGATCGAAGAGCGGCAGATCCGTGGTGCGCACGGCCTCGCGCGGCGCGGAGTCGCGCCACTGATCCACGAGGCGAAGGCGCCGCTTGACGCTCCCGCTCGCCTCGTACGCGATGTCGTCGTCGGCCTCCTCGATCGTCTCCGCGCGCGCCATCGGAGGGGGCGGCGGGTCGACCACCATGCCCGCATCGGTGCCCGCATCGACGGGCGCAGGATCGACCACCATGCCGCTGTCGATCGGCGCGGGATCGACCACCATCCCTGCGTCCACGCCCGAATCGACCGGCGCGGGATCGACGAGCATCGCATCGACGCCCGCGTCGATCGGCGCCGGGTCGACCACCATCCTCGCGTCGGGGCCGCCGTCGTAGCGTAGGCCGGTGTCGCTCGGCGCCGGATCGACGACGGTGTTGCACTCGCAGCCTTCCGTCGTCGCCACCGCGACCATCATCGAGGCACCGACGGCCACCTGCTGCGCGAGCTTGAGGAGCTTGCGGGTGGGCGACACACGCTCCTTCTCGCGCGGCTCGGCGACGTAGCTCGCCATGTCGGCGTAGAGCGCGTCGAGCATCACGTGCCAGCGCCGATCCATCGCGGCCACGTCGAGCGCGAGGCGCGCGGTGCCGCGCTCGAGCCCGTCGGCGTCGCATGCGCCCTCGACGAGATCGATCGCGCGCACGAGGTGCTCGTGGGTGTCGAGCGAGATCGAGCGTGTCAGCATGCGGGCGCGCTCGTGGAGCACGTCGGCGCGCGGGCCCGGATAGAAGCGCCGGAGCACGTTGCCCGCGTAGCCCAGCCCCATGTAGCGATTCGCGACCCCACGCGGCGCGAAGTTGCGCTCGCGGAACGCCGCCGCAGAGACGCGGAAGAGCGTCTCGGCCTTGTCGTCCTCGATCCGGTAGTTCCAGCCGAGGTAGCTGCCGCCGAGATCCTGATCGCGCTGCATCTCGAGGTGCAGCGGCGTGCCGTGATAGGGCTCGGCGCGACAGAAATTCACCGGATGCTCCGCGTGCTCGCGGATGAACTCCGCGTTGTCGCGCGCGTCGGCCAGCGTGGAGCCCGGCTCGAAGACGAGCAGGTTGTAGCAGTTGAAGATGCCAGCCTCTCGACACGCCGCGAGCGCCTTGCGGATCTGCTTCTGCTGCGTGCCGCGGCGCAGGTGCTCGCCGCCCGACTCCGACGCGTTCTCGACGCCCACGTAGAGGCGGATCACCCCGAGCTCCGCGAGACTCTTGCAGAGCTCGGGCGTGAGCGTGTCGGGGCGCGCCTTGCCCACGATCCCGATCGTGCCGACGCCGTACTCGTCGAGGCTCCTCCGGATCGCCGTGACACGCTCGAGGGTCTGCTCGGGCGAGGGCAGCGTGAAGTTGTCGTCGTGGAAGCAGAAGATGCTCGGGCCCCCCGCGCGATGCCAGAGGAGCGCCATCTCCTCTGCGACGTTCTCCGGAGAGCGCAGGCGCACGAGGCGACCGCCGCCGTGCTCGCGACCATCGCGATAGAACGCGACGATCGAGCAGTAGCTGCACTTGCCCCAGCATCCGCGCCCACCGAGCAGCGGGATGAATGGGATGCCCATGTGCGCGTTGTGTGGTCGGTAGCGCTTGGGGAACGGGATCTCGTCGAGATCGTCGGGCAGACGGCGCTCCGCCGTGCGCATCGCGACACCGTCGTCGGAGAGCAGCGCGAGCCCCGCGACCTCCGTCAGGGGCTGACCGTGCTCGATCGCGGCAGCGAGCTCGACGATCGTCTTCTCGCCGTCGTAGAGCACGACCGAGCTCATGCCGTGATCGCGCTCGAGCACCTGCTGGAACGCGAGCGTCGGGAACTGACCGCCGCACGTGACGTGACCGCGATATCCAGCCCGCCGCAGCGCGCGAGAGAGCGCGAGGAACTCGGGCGCTCGATGCTGGAACTGCATCGAGAGGCCCACGAGCTCGGGCGGGCTCGCCATGACGCGCGCGACGAGCGGCGCCGTGTCGCTGGCCACGTTGAAGGGGAGAATGTCGACCTCGTGGCCCGCGCGCTCGAGGCACGACGCCAAGATGCCGATGCCGAGGTTCTCCTCGAAGTCCGCTCCGATCAGGGCCGTGCGCATGTTCCCTCCGCTGTCGCGACGCCACGTTCGCGTCGGTCGATGGTGGCCCCCCGAGGCACCGCCCGTCAGCAGCAACGCCGCGCCCCCGCGCGTGGGGCGTGACTTTCCGCTCGCCCCACCACGGGC
>JAIBCE010000606.1 GCA_019694315.1 Sandaracinaceae bacterium | reverse complement strand
GCTGCACCTCGACGCCGGAGAGCTGCATCTTCGTGATGGAGTTGTCGAAGGGGAAGATGTTGAACATCTGCTCGACCGTGACGGGGCCGGGCACGAGGTCCGCGCGGATACCGGTGGTGTTGGTGAGCGCGAAGTCGGTCTGGATGCCGAGCCGGAGCCACGCGGCGGTGGCGATCATGTTGCCAAGAGGGGAGTCGCCGCCGGTGGTGGAGTTGCGCTTGGAGCCGTCGAGGGCGTATCCGACCAAGAGCTCGAGGTTGGCGAGCGAGTCGAGGCCCTGTCCGTAAGGCTCCAATGTCTGCTTGACGATCGGGTCGTCCGGCTCTTTCTCGGTGACGGGGAACAGCTTGTATTCGTGCGTGAGCACCTCGAAGCCGTTCAAGGAGTCGTAGGGGTGGCTGGGGTCGTCCTTGAAGTCGTCCGGCTCGTTGGAGAGGACCAGATCGAGGCGGCCGACGTATTTGGCGAAGGCGCCGGAGTGCTCGAGGACGACGTCGCGAGGGGTGCAGTAGCGGCGCACCTTCGAGGTGGTCTCGCCGGCGTTTCCAGCGGAGTCCTCCGCGGAGGCGAGCTCGATATAGTATTGCTGCTTCGCCTCGTCGAAATGAGCCGAGCAGTCGCGCACCGTCTTGGGGGGCTGAAGGACGATGTGGTTGTGGCCGCCGAGGACGACGTCAATGCCAGTCGTGTTGGAGATCATGTCCTCATCGACCTCGAGGCCGAGGTGCGTGACGAAGACGATGACATCGACCGTGGGGCGGAGCAGATCGACGTAGAACTGGGCCACTTCACGCGTGTTGAGGGGCGTGATGCCGAGTCGATTGGGGGCCTCGAAGATGGATGTGATGCTGGAGAGGTTGCCCATCCCGATCACGCCGACCTTGAGGCCTTGCAGGTTGAAGACGGTGAAGGGCTGAATGATCGATCCGAGCGGGGACGCGCCCGGCTGCGACGGATCCTCAAGGAGGTAGTTGGCCGCGAGCACCGGGTAATCTGCCCAGTTTTGCAGCTGCAAGCCGAGGTTGAGGGCGCCGCGATCGAACTCGTGGTTGGCGACGATCATCGCGTCGGTGCCCATGGCGCTGAGCGCGCGCACCTCGGCCTCGCCGGAGTAGAAGTTGAAGATGGGGGCGCCCTGGAAGCAGTCGCCGCCGTCGAGGTGGAGGACGCGCTCCGCTCGCGCGCGCTCACGGCCGATGATGTGCGAGATGCGCGCGACGCCGCCGACGTTGGCGATCGATCCGGACGCGCCGAGGCCGAGGCCGGAGTCGACCTGGCCGATCTGCAGGTTGTACGGGAAGAGGCGCGAGTGAATGTCGGACGTGTGGATGAGGGTCAGGTGGACCTGACCCTTGATCCCGGGGGGCGGCTCGCTCGTGGTGCAGCCGCCTCCCGCCGAGGAGGCCGTCATCGCCGTCGCCACGAGCGCAGGCACCGCGAGGACGCTCGCCGCTTTCTTCGCAAGAGCGGCCCAGGAACGCTGCATCGTCATAAACGCGGGCAGCCTAGAAAGGTGGCGATGTCACCTCAAGGGAAAACAAGTAAAGTTGCGTTGACGTGAACCCTTCGGCCCTGCTCTTCGCGATCACGCTCGCCTCGCCCGAGCCCATGGCCACGTCGGCCGCCACCCTCTCCGCCGCGGCCGCCGCGTCCGGGAGGCCAAAAGAGTGCATGAGCGCGTCGCACCGATCGCTCAATCAAGGGCCGAGCGTGTGGCAAAGAGCCCGCGTCCCCACGCTCCAGCGGTACTGCGACATGCTGTCACGCGCGCGGGCTCAGCTCTCCACCAACCCCGAGATGTCGAAGGCCGCCGCGCTCGAGGCCGAGAAGGCGCTGCCGGGGAAGGCCGCTCCGAAGGTCGCGATCGCGCGCGCGGCGCTGGCCTTGGGCGATCTCGAGACCGCGGCCAAACAGTTCCTCGCCGCCAAATCGATCGACCCGCGCAGCGTCGAAGACCCGTCCACGATGCACGATCTGGCGCGCGTCCTCCGCAAGACCGGGAAGAAGACAGAGGCGCTCGCGGTGTACCGAGCGCTCGTGCCGCGCGTGGATCTGATCAGCTCCACCGAGCGACGCGTGAGCGTGCTGCTCGAGGCCGCACACGCGTCGATGGCCGCCGTCACCGTCGACGCGGACAAGGGCGACAAGGATCCGCTCAAGGCGAGCCCGCTCGATGAGGCGATCGCGTATTTGCGCGAGGCGAAGCAGAGGCCCGCGACGCTCCTCGCGAACGACGTGGCGCTCACGCTCGTGCTCGCGCTCGATCGCGCCGGGGAGCGTGAGGCGGCGGACGCGGCGCTCGCGGACGCGCACAGGACCGGGGCGCGCGTGCGGCAGTCGTCGCTCGATTACCTGTCCGACTCGAACGAGAGGATCGCGCTGGAGGCGCTGGTGCAAGAGGGATCGGATCGCGCGGCCGCGATCAAGTCGTGGGAGGCGTACCTCGCGTCGTCCGCTGGAAAAGGGCCGTGGGCGGCGACGGCGCGCGCTCGGCTGGACGCGCTCAAGCACGGCGGCGTCAAGTCGGCGAAGGCGTCCTCGTCAAAGCCGTCCGCGCCTGGCAAGAAATAGTGATGCCGCCGCGGTCCCGCCTCCGTCGTTCGCTCGCGATCGCAAGGACGGCGGGGCTCGCGCTCGTCGTGTCGCTCGTCGCGTCCGCTGCGCACGCGGGGCCGACGGTGTGGTCGCGCGCCCGCGATCCGCGCGTGTCCGTGCAAGACGAGATGGTGCGCGACGCGCAGAAATCCGTGATGCGGTACCGGCGCATGTCGCGGCTCGGAAGCCCGCAGGCGATGTCGACCGCGGCCCTGTTGCTGCGCGACGCGCGGCTGCTGCTCGCGAAGCTGGTCACCTCGGGCGCGACCGATTTCGGAGTGCGCCTGCTCTACGTGGAGGTGCTCCGCGACTC
>JAIBCE010000202.1 GCA_019694315.1 Sandaracinaceae bacterium | reverse complement strand
GCCCGACTTGTCCTTGGTGGCGGCCTTCTTGGCCTTCGGGGCCGCGGCGGCCTCGCTCGCCTCGCCGTTGCCCTCGCTCGCTGCGGCCTTCTTCGCCGCCCCCTTGGCGGCCGCCTTCTTCGCGCCGCCGCGTGCGGGCTTCTTGCCCTTGCCCGTCGAGGGGCCGCGCTCGCGGCGCTCGGCGAGCAGCTCCTGCGCGCGCTCGGGCGTGATCGTCTCGGGCGAGTCGCCCTTGCGCAGCGTCGCGTGCGTGTCGCCGTCGGACACGTACGGGCCGAAGCGGCCGTCGCGCACCGTGATGGTCTTCTTCGAGACCGGATCCTCGCCGAGCTCCTTGAGCGGCGCGACCGGCCCGCGCGCCTGACGCCCCGGGCGCGTCTTGGGCTGCGCGAGGATCGCGAGCGCCTGCTCCTTCGTCACCGTGAAGAGCTCGTCCTCGCTGCCGAGGCTGCGCGTCTCCTTGCCCTTGGTGATGTACGGACCGTACTTGCCGTTCTGCGCGACGATGGGCTCGCCCTCCACCACCGCGATCGTGCGCGGCAGCTCGAGCAGCTTGAGCGCATCCTCGAGCGTCACGGTCGAGGGGCTCATCGTGCGGAAGAGCGACGCCGTCTTGGGCTTGTCGTCGCTCATCTTCGGATCGCCGAGCATCACGTACGCGCCGAAGCGCCCCGCGCGCACGTACACCGGGAGGCCCGTCTTGGGATCGGTGCCGAGCTCACGCCCACCGCTCGGCGCGCTGATGAGCTCGAGCGCCTTGGCGATCGTCAGCTCGTCCGGCGCCACGTCCTCGGGCACCGTCGCGGTGTCCTCGCCGCGCTGCACGTACGTGCCGTAGCGGCCCACGCGCGCGACGATGTCGCGACCTTCGCCGTCCTTGCCGATCGGGATCGAGTTGATCTCACGCGCGTCGATGTCGCCGAGGTGCTCGGACACGAGCTTGCGAAGGCCCACCTCGAGGCCCGCGCTGCGGTGCGCGTGCACACCGCTCGTGCCTGCGGTCGCCACGTGGCTGTCGTTCGCCGCGCCCTCGGCCTGCACGCCGAAGTAGAAGCGGCGCAGCCACGGCGCGCTCTCGTTGTCGCCGTTGGCGATGTCGTCGAGATCGCTCTCCATCTTCGCGGTGAACGCGTAGTCGACGAGCTCGGGGAAGTGCCGCTCGAGCAGCGTCACCACGGCGAACGCAGTGAAGCTCGGCGCGAGCGCGGTGCCCTTCTTGAGCACGTAGCCGCGGTCCTGGATCGTCGCGAGCGTCGCGGCGTACGTGGACGGACGGCCCACGCCGAGCTCCTCGAGCTTCCGCACCAGCGAGGCCTCGGTGTAGCGCGGCGGCGGCTGCGTCGCGTGGCCCGCGGCCGTCACGTCGTGCGCGGAGAGCACGTCGCCCTCGGTGAGCTTGGGGAGCTGCTTCTCCTTGCTCTCGAGCTCCGCCTCCGGGTCGTCGGAGCCCTCCACGTAGGCGCGGAGGAAGCCGGGGAACTCGATGGTGAGGCCCGCCGCCGAGAGCTCGCACTCGCGCCCGCCACCAGCGACCTTGGCCACGGCGCCGAAGCGCACCGACACGCTCTCGCCGCGCGCGTCCTGCATCTGCGAGGCCACGGTGCGCTTCCAGACGAGCTCGTAGACCTTGGCCTGATCGGGATCGACCTCGCGCGTGACCTCCTCGGGCAGCTTCCAGTCGTCGCCTGCAGGACGGATCGCCTCGTGGGCCTCCTGCGCGTTCTTCACCTTGTTCGCGTAGGTGCGGGGCGCGCTCGGCAGGTACTCCTTGCCGTAGAGCGACGCGATCTGGCTGCGGGCCGCCGCGATCGCCGTGTCGCTCAGCGTCGTGGAGTCCGTGCGCATGTACGTGATGTAGCCGTTCTCGTAGAGGCGCTGCGCGGCCTTCATCGTGCGCTGCGCCGAGAAGCGGAGCTTGCGCGAGGCCTCCTGCTGCAGCGTCGAGGTCATGAACGGGGGCGAGGGCGAGCGCTTGTAGGGCTTGCGCTCGATCGACGTGACCTTCGTGCTCGCGTTCTCGAGGCCCGCGGCCAGCGCGCGCGCCTCGCTCTCGCTGAGGAGGAGCGCGTCCTTCTTCGTGAGCACGCCCTTGGCGTCGAAGTCCTTGCCGGTCGCGAGGCGCTTGCCGCCCACGCTCACGAGCTGCGCCTCGACGTCCTTGTCGCCGTCCTCGCGCTTGGCCTTCACGAGGCGCGCGCCGAGATCCCAGTAGCTCGCCGACACGAACGCGCGACGCTCGCGCTCGCGCTCCACGAGGATGCGCGTGGCCACGCTCTGCACGCGGCCCGCCGAGAGGCGCGGCATCACCTTCTTCCACAGCACGGGAGAGACCTCCCAGCCGTAGAGGCGATCGAGGATGCGGCGCGCTTCCTGCGCGTTCACGAGCCGGCGGTCGATCGTGCGGGGCTTCTTGATCGCCTCCTGGATCGCCTTCTTCGTGATCTCGTGGAAGACCATCCGGTGCACGGGCACCTTCGGCTTGAGCACCTCGTGGAGGTGCCAGGCGATCGACTCTCCCTCGCGGTCTTCGTCGGTCGCGAGGTAGAGGGTGTCGGCCTCGGCCAGGAGCTTCTTGAGCTTGCCGATGTGCTGCTTCTTGTCGGAGTCGACGACGTAGAGCGGCTTGAAGTCGTTTTCCACGTCCACGCCGAGCTTGCCGAACTCGGTGCGCTTGAGCTCCTCGGGCACGTCGTCGGCGCTCTTGGGGAGATCCCGGATGTGGCCGATCGACGACTCGACCATGAAGCCGCTGCCGAGGTAGCCCGCGATGGTCTTCGCCTTCGCCGGGGACTCGACGATCACCAGTGCCTTGCCGCTCGCCATGGAACTCTCTTCCGGGGTCTCGGGGGTCGGAGCGAGCGTCACACCTTATTACCCGGTGCCGTCTGCCCCGACGGGAAAGTCGCGGACGGTGCCACACGATCCCCGGAGCGTCGAGGAACGCGGACGAAGTCCAGTGAATACGGTGGCTTGAGCGATCTCCGGCGATCCTCAGGCCGTCCCCCCCCCACTCGAGGCCACCTCGGCCAGCGGATCGAAGTAGATGCCGTCGACGTCGAGTGCCACGTCCAGGCTCTCGAGCCGCGCAGCTTCCCCAGCGCCGAATTCCTCCATGATCCAGCGCCGGCCGTCGCGACGGTAGACCTCGATGCACTTGCGCCGCTGGTCGACGACCACGTACTCCTTCAAGGAGGTCAGGCGCCGGTAGTCGAAGAACTTGTCGGTGCGATCATCCTTCTCGGACGAAGGCGACGTCACCTCGACCAGGACCGTTGGGTTCACGAGCGAGAGGGGGTCGTCGGGGTCGTGTTCCACCTTGCCGCAAGCGACGCTGACGTCGGGGTATGTCGCGCGGTCGGCGGCGCGGATGCGGATGCGTGCATCGGCGGACAAGACGACGCAGGGCCGACCGCGCAGGCCCTGCGAGAGCGCGGCGATGACCGCCGCGCAGAGGCGGGCGTGCGCGATCGTGCCACCCGACGTGGCGACGATGGTTCCCTGGATGAACTCGAGCTTCACGTCGCTCGCCTCTGCGAGCGCGACGTACTCCGCGTAGCTCACGCGCTTCTCGGCCGGATGTCCCACGAGGTCTCCGTCGCGGTGCCGCATGACCCGAAGGTAGCACCGCGGCCGGAGACGAACGCGGCGCAGCGTGACTGACACGAGCCGTCGGCCCGAACGGGAACGCGCGACCCGACGCGTGAACTCGCGAGGCGCGCTCCAGCGTGGTCGCGCGGCGGCCGCCCTCGTCACTCACGGTCGAGCCGGGCCTCGAGCGCCTCGAGCTTGGCGAGCTCTTTCTTGTAGCTCGCCTGGTGGTTGCGCGAGTCGACGAGGGCCTGGGCGCCGAGGGCCACGAAGGCGTCCTTCACCGAGCCGAAGCGCTCGACGGCGGCGCGCAGCACCGCGCCTCGGAGGACGTCGAGCTGCTCGAGCTCGAGGGCGGCGCCCGAGCGTCGTGCCTCGAGGGCCGCGTCGAGCACACGGTGCGCGAGGGCCCGGAGCGCGTCCTCGGCGCCTGCGTCCGGCACCGCGTCGTCGTGCAGCTCGGGCGTGAGCGCGAAGCGCACGTGATCGCGTCCGAGCACGATCGGGCCCGACGACGCATCGGCGCCCGCCGGGCCGCGCGCCCCCGCGAGCGCGATCGCGCGCCGCACCACGTTGTCGAGCTGGCGCAGGTTGCCCGGCCACACCTCGCCCGAGGGCCAGCGGGCCTCCGTCAGCTCGCGCGCCGCGTCGGTCGTGAGCTCGAAGGGCCGCGGCCCGAGGCGCCGTCGCCCGAGCTCGAGGGCCCACGCCACGAGCTCGTCGCGGCGCGCGGCGAGCGAGGGCAGCGCCACGGGGAGCACGTGGATGCGGTAGTAGAGATCCTCGCGGAAGCTGCCCGCGCGCACGAGGGCGCGGAGATCACCGTTGGTCGCGGCGATGAAGCGCACGTTCGCGGTGCGCTCGCCGCTCGCGCCGAGGGGGCTGTAGCGGCGCGTCTCGAGCAGACGCAGGAGGCCGGCCTGCGCGGCGAGCGAGAGCTTGTCGATCTCGTCGACGAAGAGCGTGCCGCCGTCGGCCTGCGCCACGAGCCCGTCGTGGTCTGCGTGCGCGCCCGTGAAGGCGCCGCGCTTCCAGCCGAAGAGCTCCGCGAGCTGCGTGGCGTCCGGCAGCGCGATGAGGTTCGCCGTGCAGAAGGCGCGCTCGCGCCGCGGGCTCCGCGCGTGACACCAGTGGGCGAGGCGCGACTTGCCCACGCCCGTGGGCCCCGTGATGAGCAGCGTCTCTTCTTGAGGCGCGAATTGCTCGAGCACGTGGAGGATCGGCCGCGTGCGCGCGCCCGCGATCGGGAAGAGGGGATCGTGCGTCTCGAGCGCGGGCTCGCGGCCCACCGCGAGGGGGAGGCCGAGGAGGAACGGTCCCGTCACATCGACGAGCGTCGAGAGATCGTCCACGCCGAGCTCGTCCGGCCACCGCTGGCCGATGCCGGCGTTCCACGCGAGCTCTGCGCAGACCATCCCGCCGAGCGGCGCGTCACGCTCGCTCGAGCGCTCGCTCGGCGAGCGCACCGGGAGCGCGACCACGTGCGTCACGTCTCGCGCGCGGAGCGCGATCACGCTCGCCGACACGTCGTGCGCCGCGAACGACGTGGCCATGCGCACGGGCGCTCCGTCGCGCAGCGAGATGCCCTCGCACGTGCCCACGTCGATCGCGATCGGGGCCCCGGTCGCGACGAGCGTGCTCCACACCGCGGTGGACGTGGCCACCTGTCCGGGCGCCACCTCGCCATAGGCGCGGCTCGCGAGCGCGCGGTAGCCCTCGCGGTCGCGCAGGTGCACGACCACGCGCACCACCTGCGCGCCGCGCGCGCCCAGGCGCTCCTCGAGCGCGTCCTTGACGACGTCGTAGAGCGGCTCGCACGCCGCCTCGAACGTGCCCGCGGCGCGCAGGCCTGCGACGAGCCGACCGAGGCCCGCCTCGATCACGACGCCTCCGCGAGGGGATCGACCCGTCCCACGAGCAGCGGGTCCACCGTGGACGAGGGCGGGGGTGTGGTGTCGTGCACAGCGCGATCTTGCACCGAGCGCGTCGAGGCCGAGCGAGGAATCGAACGTCCCCCGCCGTCACCGCGCCTCGCTGCGTGTGATCCACACGCGGGCGCGTGGTCGCGAGACGCGCGCGTCCCGCCCGCGCCACGCGATCGCCCACGATCCCGCGCGATCCGGGCCGATCACGATGCGCACGGGGCTTGCGTAAGCCAGGCTCGCATGACGCCTCTCGCACCGCGCTCTTCCTGCGTCCTTCGAGCCGCGCCCGGGCTCCTCGTCTTCGTGCTCGCTCTCGGCGCCGCTCGTGTCTCGGCACAGGAGCCTGCACCGAGCGGGGGCGTCGCGGCCCCCACGAGCGGTCCCAGCGCCGAGGCCACGCCCGAGCAGATCCGCGAGGCCCGCGCCCTCTTCAACCTCGCGCACGCTCACTACGATGCGGGGCGCTTCGCGGAGGCCGCGGTCGAGCTCGAGCGGGCGCTGGCGCTGGCTCCGCGTCCGCAGCTCTACTTCGATCTCCACCTCGCGTACCGCGAGATGGGAGACGCCGAGCGCTCCGCGGGCGCGCTCCGTCACTACCTCGCCGAGTACGACGCGATGGATCCCGAGCAGCGCGTGACCCTCGAGCGGCGCCTCGCCGCGCTCGATCGCACGCTCGCCGAGCACGCGAGCGGGCAGGAGCCCACGCCGACGACGACCGACGAGGACACGCATGCGACCGACGAGGCGCTGCGCGCGGAGTCGAGCGCCGTCGAGGCGCCTCCGTCCAGCTCGCCCTCCGAGCTCATCGATCGAGGCGACGAGGGCCTGCCCCTCACACCGGGCGTGGTGGCCCTCACCGCAGGCGCGCTCGCCCTCGTGGGCGCCGCGATCGCGGGCGGTGTGTCGCTCTCGACGATGGCGAGCCGCGACGCGATGTGCACCGCGGGCGCGAGCGGCACCGAGTGCCTCGCGTCCGTGCCCCAGGAGGCGCTGCTCCACGACTTCGAGGCGCAGCGAGACGTGGCCTGGGGCCTCTTCGGCGGAGGTCTCGCCGTGGCTGTGGCCGGCGCGGTGCTCGTGGGCATCGCCGCCACCGACGATCGCGCGCCCGGCACCTCGGGAACACCCGGGGTCTCGGCCGCCTCGCTCGTGTGCTCCGACGTGGGCTGCGCGGCGAGCGTCTCGGGGTCCTATTGACCGAGCATCGGGCTTCGCTCGCATTGGGAGAGCGAGAAAGAATCGACGCCCCCGGGGACGCCACGCGGCGGGGTTGCGCAGCAACCCCAGGAGCGCGCGAGAAAGCGAGGCTTGGGGAGCGTCGAGCAGGGGGGAATGGGGGGGAGTTGCCGACTCCCCCCGACCGCGCCGAAGGAGCGAAACAATTGAGATGAGCCTCAGGCAGGCTCGATCAGGTCCGGCAGGAGCTCCGAGAGCACGCCGGTCAGTCGATCGATCCGCACGGGCTTGGTCAGGTATCGCGCGAAGCCCGCCTCTCTCGCGCGCTCCACGTCCCGATCCATCGCCGACGCGCTGAGCGCGACCACGGGGATGTCGCGCGTGGTCGGGCTCGCGCGGAGCAGCCGGAGCACCTCGTAGCCGCTGATCCCCGGCAGGTTGATGTCGAGCAGCACGAGAGCGGGCCGGTGTGCCTCGGCGAGATCGCGGCCGAGCTCGCCGCTCTGCGCCGTGAGGAGCTCGAGGCCCGGCAGGGTTCGGACGAGCTCCTCCATGAACACGAGGTTCGCCGGGTTGTCCTCGATGTAGAGCAAGAGGTGTCGCGCGGCGTCTCTTCGCAGCACGAGCTCCGGCGCTGGCGCGCTCGGCCGCACCGTCGGCGCGCTCTCGAGCGGGAGCTCGATCCAGAACTCCGAGCCCTCGCCCTCCACGCTCACGAAGCCCACCTCGCCTCCCATCATCTCCGCCAGCCGACGAGAGAGGGCGAGGCCGATGCCGGTGCCCTCGATGGGCCCCGTCTCCTGGCCCGCGCGATAGAAGGCCTGGAACAGTCGCGCCTGACGCGCCAGCGGGATGCCCGGCCCGTCGTCGCGCACCGCCACGCGCCCTTGGCTCGTCGCGCGCAAGAGCACGTGCCCCGCGTCGCGACCGTACTTGATCGCGTTCGAGCCGAAATTCAGGAGCACCTGGCGCAGGCGCGTGCGGTCGGCGCGCAGGACGACCGATCCGGGCGCCTCCACCGAGATGGACACATGACCTGCGGCCAGCGGCGCCAAGGTCGTCCGCACCTCCTCGAGCAGCTCCGCGATCTGCACGGGCTCGAGCGAGAGGGGCACCGCTCCCGCCTCGATGCGCGCGAGATCGAGGACGTCGTCGATGAGGCGCAGCAGGTGCTCACCACCGCGGAGCACGTGCTCGACGTGCCGACGCGGCCGATCCCCGAGGCTTCGCTCGCGCTGCAGGAGCTGCGCGAAGCCGAGCACGGCGTTGAGCGGCGTTCGCAGCTCGTGGCTCATGGAGCGGAGGAACTCGCTCTTCGCAGCGTTCGCGGCCTCGGCGGCTTCGCGCGCGGCGCGCAGATCGTGCTCACGGCGCAGGTCGTTCGTGTGATCGTAGAGCGTGACCACGCGTCCCGACTCGGGCGTGACGCGCTCGGCGAGCCTCAGGTGTCGCCCGTCGCGTGTCACGAGCTCCACCGAGCCCGACGGTGCCGCGTGATAGCCCAGCAGGCGCTCCAGGGTGGCACCGTGCGCCGGCTCGTCCGTGAGATCGAGCTGGCGCACGAGCTGCTCGATCAGCTCTCGGTACGAGGCGCCTGCGATCGCCCCCGCTCGCTCCGCCGCCACCCCCGCGCGGAACGCGCTGTTGCAGAGCACGAGCCGATCGTCGGCATCGAAGATCGCGAACGCGTCCTGGAAGCTCTCGAGCGCGCTCACCAAGCGCTCCACGGAGAGGCGCGCGCGGTGCTCGGCGGCCTTTCGCTCGCTGACGTCACGCATCGAGGCGAGGACGAAGCGGCCCGCGTCCCCTCGATCGATCGGGCTCAGGCCGATCTCGATGGAGAGCTCCGAGCCGTCCTTGCGAGCGCCGGAGAGCGCCAGCCCCGAGCCCATCGCGCGGCGACGGGGGTCTCGATCGAAGGCTTGACGGTGCAGGGTGTGTGCGGCTCGTGCGCGCTTGGGCACGAGGATCTCCATCGTCTGTCCGAGCAGCTCCTCGCGCGTCCAGCCGAACATGCGAACCGTCTCGTCGTTCACCTCGACGATCGCGCCTCGCGGGTCGACGAGGATCATCGCGTCGGGCGCCACCTGGAAGAGCGTGCGCACCTCGAAGGGCAGGCGGTCTTCGTGGCTCACGAGACGTTCTGACGAGCGAGGGTGGGCCTGGCGAGGGGGAGACGCACGACGAAGCACGCGCCGCGATCGTCGGGCTCCACGTCGATCGAGCCTCCGTGGAGCTCCACGGCCACGCGACAGAACGGCAGGCCCAGTCCATGGCCCCGCCGAGAGCCGCCCGTCGGCTCGCGTGGCCCGAAGCGCTCGAAGAGCTGTGGGCGGAGCGAGGGACTGATGCCCGGCCCGCGATCCCGCACGCGAAGCTCCGCGCAGGAGCCATCCGGCACCGTGCCGAGGATCTGGATGCTCGAGCGCGGGGGCGCGTGTCGCAGCGCGTTCTCGACGAGGTTCTCGAGGACGCGGCGGAGCATGTCCGCGTCGCCCGACACGATCGCGTCGCGCGCCACCTCGATCGACAGCGTCACCTCTCGCTCGCGCGCCGAGAGGGCGAGCGTGCTCGCCACGTCGCGAACGACGTCCCGCCAGGCCACGTCGCGTCGCTCGATGCGGAGCTGGCCCTCGTCGGCCTTGGTGAGATCGAGGATGTTGCACGTGAGCGTCGTGGTCCGCTGCGCCAGCGCCCGGATCGCTGCCGCCGAGTCACGCGCGTCCGCCGAGAGGCTCGGGTCGCGCAGCAGCAGCTCCGCGTGCAGCTGGATCGCGGCCGCCGGGCTCTTGAGATCGTGGACCAGGAACGCCGACATCAGCTCGCGCAGGAGCTGCATCCGCACGAGCTCGTCGCGCTGTCGCGCGAGCTCTGCGTGATGGGCCCGCAGCTCCATCGAGTAGCCCGCGAGCTGCAGGAGGGTCCGCACGCGGCCCGCGAGCTCGTCGGCCCGGATGGGCTTGGCGACGAACTCCGCGCCGAGCTCTCGCGCCCGATCGAAGGTGTCCACGTCGCGCAGCGCGGTGAGGAACAGGGTCGGGACCTCCGCTCCGCCGGGCAGGGCCCGGATCGCCTCGAGCGTGGCGAAGCCGTCTCGGCCCGGCATCCGCACGTCGAGCAGCAGGCAGCGCGCCCCGCCTTCGCGAAACGCCTCGATCGCAGCGTCTCCGCTCGCGCACGAGACGAGCTCGATCGCCTCGCCCGCCAGGGTCTCCGCGATCAACGTGCGGTTGTCCTCGTGATCGTCCGCGCAGATCACTCGCGGCAGGCGCTCTTCCATCGACCCCTCGAGCTGGTACGGCGACCCTCCCACGCGTGGCCTCGCGCTGCCAAGGTCCCAAATGAGGGCACGGGCTTCGACCCGACCGCTCACGCAGGCTGCGCGAGCGCGGCGGCCGCCATCTCCTCGATCGCGCGATCCGACAGCATCCCGCGACGCGCGAGCACGGGGATGAGGTAGTTCGTGACCTCCTGGAACGAATTCGCTTCGGGATCGAGCTGCTTGCCGATGCCCTCGGCCGTCACGAGGCCGACCATCATGAGCGTCATCTCGGGGCGCGGCCTCACGCCGTGCTTGCGGCCCGTCGCGAACACGCGATCGATGAGCACCCGGAACTCGAGCTCCTTCGCGCTCATCGCACGGAACTCGCGCGCGAATTCCGCGATGTCCTTCTCGAGCTCGTCCCAGTCGACCGTGCCCTCGATGTAGTGATGGAACGTGCGGAGGTGGTGCATGAAGTCCTCCGTGGTCCCGAACGCGAGGCAGCGGTTGAAGTCGATGTAGTAGGCGAGCGCCTCTTCCGAGAGCGCCTTCGTGAGGCCCACGTCGAAGATGCACACCGTGCCGTCGTCCTGCACCACGAAGTTGCCGGGGTGGAGATCGGCGTGGAGGAAGCCGTCGTCGAAGCACATCTTGAGGAAGGCCTCGCGCAGCCGTCGCGCGAGATCGGGGAAGCGCTGCGCGTGGGCTTGCGTGACCTTCTCGCCGCGCACGAAGTCCATCACGAGGATGCGCTCGCCCGAGAGCTCCTCGACCACCTCGGGGAAGCGCACCTTCTTCACGCGGCGGAAGTTCTTGCGGAAGCGCCGGTAGTTCTCGGCCTCGATGCGCAAATCCGTCTGCGAGACGATGCCCTCGAGGAAGTGGTCGAGGTGATCGACGAGCTCGGCGTGCTGTGCGGCCTCGCTCGTGGCCATGAGCACCACGGCGAACGCGTGGAGGATCGCGCCGTCGCGCTGCGCGAGGAGGCGGATCTCGGGGCGGAGGATCTTGATCGCGATCTCGCGGCCGTCGTCGAGGCGACCGCGGTGGACCTGCGCGACGGAGGCCGCAGCCACGGGGGCAGCGTCCATCTCGACGATGCGTGCCGCGCGCTCGCCGAGCTCGGCATCCACGATCGCCCTCGCGTCACGGAAGACCGGCAGGCTGTCCTGCAGCGCCTCGAGCTCTTCGATGATCGGCGGCGAGAAGAGATCGGGGCGCGTGCTCATCACCTGGCCGAGCTTGATGAAGGTCGCGCCGAGGCCCTCGAGCGTCTCGCGCAGGAGGCGCCCCCGCAGATGTTCGCGTTGTCGGATGCCCACGACATCGTCGTCGGCGGTCACCAACACGCCGAGGCGGAGCACCGCATACCGCAGGAGCATCCACGCGATCGCCAGCCCGATCTGCAGGCCCCGCACCACGAGGTGCGAGCGTGGGATGTCGCGCGCCGATGGCACGCTCGGTGTATCCGCGCGGCGCTCGAACGCGTCGTCGACCGCTGGGGTCGACGACGCCGGCGTCCGGGGCGTCTCGTCGTTCGTTGACACGATGGGCGCTCGTCTCGTACGTCCGCCGAGCCCGCTTCGGGCCGGCCGTTCGCCGAGGAGACTACCCCATGGCCCACCGTTGGAAATTCGCCCGCGTCGGCGGCTTCGATCAGGTCCAGCTGCGCACGGGCAAAGACCTCGTGTCGATCGGCGAGCTCGACCAGAAGCTGTGGGTCGCCCTCGCGTGTCCCATCAAGGGCCTCGAGCTCGACGAGCGCACGCTCGCGCTCATCGACACCGACAAGGACGGTCGCGTCCGCGCGAGCGAGCTGATCGCTGCCACGAAGTGGATCGCGCCGCTCCTCAAGGACGTGGAGGTCCTCGCCAAGGGCAGCGCCTCGCTCGCGCTCTCGGCGATCGACGAGGCCAACGACGAGGGCAAGCTCTTGCTCAAGAGCGCCAAGAAGATCCTCGCGAGCCTCGGCAAGGCCGACGCGAAGGAGATCAGCGTCGCGGACATGAAGGACGCGATCGGCGCGTTCGAGAAGGACAAGCTCAATGGCGACGGCGTGGTCCCCGTGGACACGGCCGAGGACGCCGCGCTCAAGAAGGTCATCGAGGACGTGCTCGCGTGCGCGGCCACCAAGCCCAAGGACAAGTCCGGCAAGGACGGCGTGGACGAGGCGGCGGCCAAGGCCTTCTTCGAGGCCGTGCGCGCGCACGCGGAGTGGCTGAAGAAGGGCAAGACCGACGACACGCTCCGCCCGTGCGGGGACGACACCGCCGCAGCGCACGCCGCGTACGCCGCCGTGAAGGCCAAGATCGACGACTACTTCGCCCGCGCGCGCGTGGCCGCCTACGACGCCCGCGCCCTCGCCGCGGTCAACGGCGAAGAGAAGGCCTACCTCGAGATCGCAGCCAAGGATCTCAACGTCACCGCGAGCGAGGTGTCGCACTTCCCGATCGCCCAGGTCGCCGTCGACAGGCCACTCCCCCTCGGCCCTCGTTCGGCGGGAGGGGGCGTCAACCCCGCGTGGGCCGACAAGGTGAGCGCCTTCGTGAGCGCAGCGGTGAAGCCGCTCCTCGGCGACAAGAGCGCGCTCACCGAGGCCGAGTGGAAGACGATCTCGGGCAAGCTCGATCCCTACGGCGCGTACGTCGCCGACAAGAAGGGCGCGAGCGTGGAGAAGCTCGGCGCCGCGCGCGTCGAGGAGCTCGCGGCAGGCGAGCTCGACAAGAAGCTCCTCGCCCTCATCGCCGACGACAAGGCCCTCGAGCCCGAGGCGCAGGCGATCGAGAAGGTGGAGAAGCTCGTCCGCTACAACCGCGACCTCATGGAGATCGCGAACAACTTCGTCTCGTTCCGCGACTTCTACTCGCGAAAGAAGCCCGCAGCCTTCCAGATCGGCACGCTCTACCTCGACACGCGCGCGTGCGAGCTCTGCATCGAGGTGAACGACGCGGGCAGGCACGCGACGATGGCGCCGCTCGCGAACACGTACCTCGTCTACTGCGACCTCAAGAACAGCAAGGGTCAGACGAAGCAGATCGCCGCGGCGATGACGGCCGGCGACGTCGACAACCTGATGGTCGGCCGCAACGGCATCTTCTACGACCGCAAGGGCGTCGACTGGGACGCGACGATCACGAAGATCATCGACAACCCCATCAGCGTCCGGCAGGCGTTTTGGTCGCCGTACAAGAAGGCGCTCCGCATGGTGGAGGAGTTCGTCGCGAGCCGCGCGGCCGCCGCGCAGGCCGATGCCGACGCGAAGCTCACGGCCGACGTGAACGCCGCGACCGCCTCGACGACCGCACCCGCGCCTGCACCGGGCGCCCCCGCGACACCGCCTGCCACGCAGACGCGCCCGCTCGACATCGGCGTGGTCGCGGCCCTCGGCGTCGCCGTCGGCGGCATCACCGCTGCGCTCGGCGCGTTCCTCGAGGCCTTCTTCGGCCTCGGCATGTGGATGCCGCTCGGCGTGCTCGGGCTGATCCTCGCGATCTCCGGTCCGTCGATGGCGGTCGCGTGGCTCAAGCTGCGCAAGCGCAACCTCGGCCCGATCCTCGACGCCAACGGCTGGGCGCTCAACGCGATGGCCACGGTGAACGTGCCGCTCGGCGGCTCGCTCACGAAGGAGGCCAAGCTCCCCGAGGACAGCGAGCGCGACCTGAGCGATCCGTTCGCGGAGCAGCCACGCCCATGGGGCTTCTACGTGTTCCTCCTCGTGCTCCTCGGCCTCGCGATCGGCTGGTACGTCGGCAAGCTCGATCACTACCTGCCCGTGTCGGCACGCTCGGTGACCGTGCTCGGCGAGAACGCGCCCGCGTACGTCGCGCCCGCCGCCGACGCTGCGCCCAGCGCGGCGGCGCCTGCGGAGGCCGCGCCTGCCGAGGCCGCGCCCGCGCCGGCTCCCTGACCGGGCCCTCACGCATCGACAGCTCACACGCTCACGAAGGGCGCGCCTCACCGAGGTCGCGCCCTTCGTCGTTCGCGGTCCGATCTCCGCTCAGGCGGGCTGCGCCACCAGCCGGCCGGCGGCGAGCCGTCCCTCGGCGCGCAGCGCCTCGGAGCGCAGCGGCGCGTAGTCGTCGACCGGCACCACACCGAGGCGCGCGCGCGCCTCCTCGAGCGGCAGCGCGAGCAACGGCTCCCAGTCGATCGCGGGCAGGTGCTCGGCGCGCAAGCCCCGCCAGAGGCCACCGAGCACCATGCGGAGCACGCGGGGCTGCCGCACGCGATGGATGCCGAGGAGCACGATGAGCGCGATGCCCGGGTTCCACACCTGCGGGAGGTTGAACGCGAGCAGCGCCGTCTCTCCGAGGAGGTCGCCCTTGTAGCCTGTGATCGTGTGCCAGAGGTCGTGGGTGTCGCGCATGCGCGCGCTCGCGTACTCGAGCTCGCTGCCTGCCTCCTGCACGCCCGTGCGGCCCTTGTCACTCGCGGCCACGAGGCCCTCGGCCGTGATGCCCTCGCTCTCGACGAAGCGGAGATACGCGTGCGCGAAGGAGCCCTCGGGCATCCGGCGCAGCGCCGCGCGATCGGCGAGCACCGGCACGATCGACGGCCGCTCGCGGAGCAGGCGCTCTCCCTCGGGCGTGCGGTGGAAGAGCGCCACGAGGTGCTCGGGCGCCCGACCCGAGAGCGAGTCGATGATGGTGAAGACGTGGCTCGTCTCGTCCGGATCGGCCGAGAGCGCGCGCAGCGCGCGGAGCGCGCGGGGGATGTCCAGGGGAAGAGCGCGGGTGGACCGGGTCGAAGCACGCATCGTCGCCTCCATTGTCTACAGTCTTGTCAGTATCCGCTACTGACAGTCCTGTCAACACGCGGCGTCGTGACGAAGCGTGAAGGCGCGCTCGCCCCGGCCGCGCGCCTCTGGCATCGTGCGCGCGTGGCCCCTCGGCGAACGAAGGCTCCCGGCACCTCTCCCACGCCCCAGGCGTCGTC
>JAIBCE010000605.1 GCA_019694315.1 Sandaracinaceae bacterium | reverse complement strand
GCCACGTCGCTCAACCGCACCCACGCGCCGTCGTCGGCGCGCACGCGCGCCGGCGCGAGATCGGCCGGTCGCGTGGGCAGCGCGCGACCGCGCAAGAGCACGTGGCTCGCGCCCGCGGGGAGGCTCGCGCCCGGCGCTGCGCCCACGGCCCGCTCGGTCGCATCGCGGAGGGCGCCCAGGCTCACGCCTCGTCGCGCCATGGCGAAGGGATCGCCCACCACGTCGAGCGTTCGTCGCGCGCCGCCCCACGGGTTCACCTCCACGATGCCGCCCACCGAGCGCAGCATCGGCGCGAGGCGCAGCTCCACGAGCTCGAGCAGCTCGGCGGGGCTGCGCGTGGGAGACGTGATCACGAATTGGAAGATCTCGCCCAGGCCTCCGCTCATCGGGCCGAGCTCGGGGGGATCCACGCCCGGCGGAAACACGCTCGCGACGCTCGCGAGCCGCTCGCTCACGAGCTGTCGGGCGCGCACGAGATCGAAGCTGCGATCGAAGATCACGGTCACCGCGGAGATGCCGTAGCGAGAGAGGCTGCGCTGCGAGACCTCGCCCGGGAGGCCTCCGAGGCTCACCTCCACGGGCCGGGTCACGAGGCGCTCGACCTCCTCGGGCGTGAGGCCTGGCGCGCGCGTGAGCACCACCACCTGCACGCCGGTCACGTCGGGCAGGGCGTCGAAGCGGAGCGAGCGTCCGATGACGGCCGCCGTGATCGCGAGCGCCGCCACCACCGCGAGGACGGCGAGGCGGTTCTCGACCGAGGCCCGTGCGATGCGCTCGATCATTCGGCGCCTTCCACGGTGCGTGAGGGCTCGAGCGACACGCGATCGCCCACCGCCAGCGGTCCGCGGACGATGGCGCGCGTCGCCGACGCGGTGAGCACCTGCACCTCGACGCGCTCGGGCGCGCCCGCGTCGCTGCGACGCTCCACGAAGACCCGCGCGCCCTCGAGCACGAGGGCCTCACCGTCGAGCTCCACGATGCCCTCGCTCACGAGGTGCGCGACCACCCGACCGTGCAGGCCCGCCACGAGCGGCGCGGCGTCGGCCACCGGATCGATCCAGGCCACGCGAAGGCCATCGAGTGGATCCACGGTGTCGCGCAGCGACGCGGCGTCGAGGGTCGTGCGCGAGCCGTCGAGGCCCACGAATTCCAGGGTCGCGCCCGGAGGCAGCGGCTGCGCGAGGCGTGCCTCGATCCGCGCAGGCGTGAGCGCGACGAGCGTGGCGAAGGGCTCACCGTCCGGCGCGCGCACCTCGCCGATCGCGGCGCTGATCGCGCGCACCGTGCCGCCGATCGGCGCCGTCAGCGTGATCGTCCCTCGCCGCAGCACCTGGGCGCTGTCCGAGGGCGAGAGCGAGGCCGCGCGCAGCGTCGCGAGGGCCTGCGCGCGCTCGGCGTCGAGCGTGGCGATCTCGGTCTCCTGCTCGAAGACGCGCTCCCGATCGACGAGGCCCTCCTGCTGGAGCGCGGCGAGCTCGGTGCGTCGCTGCGCGCGCAGCGATCGACGCGGCGTGACCGAGGCCCAGCGCGCGGCAGCCTCGAGCACGGCGGGCATCACCACGTCCACGATCGGCGCGCCGGCCTCCACCACGTCGCCGGCGCGCACGTGCACGCGCACGACGCGCGCCTCGTGCGAGGGCGCGACGCGCGCCTCCGAGCCCGGGGCGGGCACGACGTACGCGGGCGCCTCGAGCAGCGAGAGATCGGTCGGCGCGAGCACCTCGCTCCAGCGCGGCTCGCGGGCGACATCGGTGCTCGGGGCCTCGGCCGCGGCCTCCTCCGGCGTGCTCGAGCCGCAGCCCGAGAGGACGACGGCGATCCCCAGGATCGCCCACGAAATAGGGGTAATTCGCATCACTCTCCGTCTGCGGCGGTCTCGTGCACGGCCAGGAGGAGCCACGCGCGCGTCGCGGCCCATGCGGCTTCGGTCTCGGCGCGCGTGAGCGCCGCACGCGCGGTCACGAGGCGCCGCGTCGCCTCGAGGACGAGCAGCGTCGTGGTCTCGCCGGCGGCCAGCTGTCGCTCGCGCACCGCGAGGAGGCTCTCGAGCGCCGGCACGAGCTCGCTCCGGTAGCTCACGACCACGTGCCTCGTGTGCTCCACCTCGTGGGCCACGCGGTGTGCCTCGCGGCGCCACGCGAGCGCCGCCTCCTCGGCCTGCCCCTCGCGCAGCTCCGCCTCCTCGCGCGCGACCGAGCGCTCGCGCGCCGCGAGATCCACGAGCGGCAGGTTCACGCCGATCTGGCCGAAGATCATGAGGCCCGCGGGCGACTCTCGATAGACCATCACGTCGGCGTCGAGGCGAGGCCCGCGGATCGCCGCGAGCTCGATCTCTCTCGCGTGCCCAGCCAGCGCCGAGAGGCGCGCCGCCTCGACCTCGGGGATGCGCGTGACGTCGCCGAGCACGCGCTCGATCTCGGCTGGATCGGGCACGTCCGGGGCCGGGATGGGGCCGCTCGTGCCGAGCGTCTCGACATCGGCGCGACCCAGCGCGGCACCGAAGGTCACCTGCGCATCGACGATCTCGCCCTGCACCGCGAGCACGTTCGCGCGCGCCTCCGACACGAACGCGAGCGCCTCGGCCTCGTCGGCGGCCGTGGCGATCGCCGCGGCCCGCGCGCGGCGCGTGCGATCGAGGACACGCTCGGCGATCTCGAGCGCCTCGCGCGCCGTGGTGAGATGAGCCTCCGCCTCGCGCATCGACATCCACGCTCGTGCTGCCGCGAGCCGGTGCTCGAGCGCCGCCGCGCGCGCGCGCGCCTCGCGGGCCTCGCGCTCGTGGCCCGCGGCGCGCCGCTGCGCGTCGGCGAGGCCCGCGAGGTTCCAGCTGTGGCCGATCTGGAACTGCCCCTCGAAGCCTCGATCCTCGTCGGTGAGCGCGCGGAGGCCGGGCATCGCGTAGAAGCGGCTCGCCTCTGTC
>JAIBCE010000201.1 GCA_019694315.1 Sandaracinaceae bacterium | reverse complement strand
CTGCCGGCGTCGCGCGCCTGCCCCGCGTCGCGCCCCGCCACGAGCGCCGGCGCGAGCCCGCCCGCCACCGGCGGCCACACCCCCTCGGCCGCCTCGGTCTCGGCCTGGAGGGCCTCGGCGATCGGATGCGCCTCGATGTTGCGGAGCTCGAGGCCGCTGTCGCGCCAGAGCACCCACGCGAGCGCGCCCGTCACCACCGCGAGGAGGCTCGAGACGACGAGGAGCGCGATCCGCTCGGTGGACACGAGGTGATCATACGAACGTCCTGCGGATCCGGCCTATTTCCGGACATTTCCTTGCGTCGCACGGGACCGGTCGTCGATCGCGACCGGCGTCGGGCCGGCCACCTCACGCCCGGCCGGCGCGGGCCACGAGCAAGGACAGCGGCGAGAGCACGAACGCCAGGCCCACCCCCACGGAGGTGACGAAGCCGAGCGCGCGAAGGGCCGGGTGCGCGCTCATCGCGAGGAGGCCGAACGAGAGCACCGTCGTCCCGCACGCGAGGAGGATGCCCACCATCGTCGTGGCGGGCCCCTCCTTCGCGTGGCGCTCCTCGAGCAGGAACACCGCGTAGTCCTCGCCCATCGAGAGCACGAGCAGGCACGCCACGAGGTGCATGAGGTTCGCCTCGCCGCCCGTGAGCGCCACGAGCGCGAGGCTCGTGAGCGACGCGAGCAGCGCGGGCGCGACCGCCGCGAGCCCCAGCACCACGCTGCGATAGCGCGCGAAGCACATGAGGAACACGACGACCACGCCGCCGAGCACCAGCGTGAACGCGCGCTCCCGAAACGTGCGATACGCGCCCTCGAGGTAGCGCGCCTGATCGAAGTAGCGGACGCCCTCGAGGGGCGCGAGGCGCGCGGCGAGCGCGTCGGCGTCGTGCACGCCCTCGACGAACGTGAGGTACGCGATGCGCCGTCGGCCCTCGCGATCGTGCACCTCCACGCGAAATGGCTGGACGAGCGGCCCGATCGCGGAGGCCGCGAGCGTCTCGGGATCGAGCGGCACGGGCGCCGGCGCCGCGAGCGCCTCGCCGAAGGGCGCGAACATCGAGGCCACGAAGCCCTCGCGCTCGAGCACCGCGCCGAGGCGCGCGGGCAGCGTCTCGTCGTCGCGGAACACGGCGTCGACCTCGCGCTGGGTGCGCGCGGAGCGGAGAAACGGCGTGATCGAGCGGTGTCGCGCGAGCTCGCCCGCGGCCTCGGCCTGGGCGAGCGCGGCGCTGGCGCGATCGCTCGCCTCGAGCGCGGCCTCGTCGTCGTCGCCGATCGCCATGACGAAGCGGCCCGCCTCGCCCTGCGCGACGCGGCTGCGCACGAGCCGATCCTCGGCGGCGAGGGCCGGATCGATCTCGTTCATGCGGCGCAGATCGTCGACGAACGCGAGGCGCGGCAGGCCCACGACGCAGAGCACGATCGAGACGATCGGCAGGACCGAGACCAGCGCGGGACGCGAGCGCACACGCTCGAAGAGCCACGCCTGCGAGCGCGCGAGCGCGAGGTGGGCGCGCGTGGGCGTCACCGTCTGGGGCATCCACGGCGGCACGAGCCAGAGCGTGGCCGCGAGCGAAGCGCCCACGCCCACGGCCGCGAAGAGCGCGAGCTCGCGCATGCCCGGAAACGACGAGAAGCCCAGGCCCGCCAGGCCCGCCACCGTCGTGAGCGCGCCGAGCACGAGGCCCGGTCGCAGGTGCGCCATCGTGCCCTCGGGGCTCTGCCGCGGCTCGAGGACGTGCTGGTTCACGTAGTGCGAGATGAAGTCGATGCCCACGCCGAGGAGCGAGCTGCCGAAGGCGAGCGTGATGGCGTGCATGCTCCCGAAGACGAGCCGACACGCCACGACCGAGGCCACGGTGCCCACGCCGAGCGGGATCGCGCCGAGCACGAGGAAGCGCGGCCCTCGGAAGAGCACGAGGAAGAGCACGACGATCCCGAGCGTCGAGAGCGTGGAGATGCGGCTCGTGTCGTCGCGGAGCGCGCGCTCGGTGCGAACGGCGAAGCGCGCCACGCCCGCCTGCTCGAGCTGCACCGCCGCCGCGGCAGGCCCGGCCTCGGCCCGCGCGGCCTCGAACGCGCGATCGATCGCCGCGAGCACGGGCTCCTGGGCCTCCGCGCGGAAGGTCGTGCCCCGGCTCGCGAGCATCACGATCCCGTGGTGCTGCAGCGGCCCCTCGCCCCCGCCGCTCGCCGCGACGAAGGCCCCGTCGATCACGTCGAGGGAGCTGCCCTGCGTCGGGGAGCCCGCGGAGGAATTGGCCGAAACTCCTTGGAATTCGCGCAAGATCGACGCGAAGAGCAGGAGCGGATCCTCGGGCGCGACGCGGCGCACGAGCATGGCCGTGGGGCCCGTCAGCTCGCCGCGGAGCGCGCGGACCCTCGCCGTCAGGCCTTGCTCGGTGACGAGGGCCCTGGCCCCCTCGGCGTCCGTCGCCGCGAACGCGAAGCGACGCGCGAAGTAGAGCTCGTAGAAGGCGGTCTGCACGTCCTCGGGCGGCCCGGTACGCACCCACGCGATCGTGGGCTCCTCCGAGAGCGATCGACCGACCGACTGTGCGAGCGAGGCCGCGAGGTGCGGATCGTCCGTGGGCCCGATCGAGAGGATGCTCGTGCGCGCGATCTCGGAGTCGGTCACCTCGCGCGCGATCGCGGCGAGCTCCGCGTCGTCGCTCTCCGGGATGAAGTCCGTGAGCGCCGTGCGCATCGGCAGGCCCCAGAAGGCCCACACCCCGAGGCCCACGATCACGGCGAGCGCGCCGATCGAGAGGGCGCGCGACGAGCGCGGCGGCGTGGGCGAAGAGCCCGGTGTGTCGGAGCCGGAGGACACGAGCGCCGCGAGCATAGCCTCCCGGCCGCGACGCACACGCCGGAGCGGTCAGCTCATCGCGCGAGGTTCGCGTTCACGTAGGTGTCCTCGTCGGTCACCTCGCGCACGACGTACGGCACGAGCCACTCGGGCGTCGCAGGGCGCTCGTCCTTGTCGGACAGCTCCACCTCGCAGAGGACGAGGTCACGATCCGTGAACACGTCGATCTCCCAGGTGTGATCGCCCTCGACGATCGCGTAGCGGCGCTTCTCCACGCGCCGCCCCTCGGTGAGGGGCCAGAGCTTGGCGAAGAGCGCGCGCGTGATCTTCTCCTCGATCTCGATGCGCTCGATGCCGCGGCCGAGCTTGACGGTGCGGAAGTACTTCGTGCCCGAGGCGTCGCTCTTCTTGCGCAGGCGCTCGAGGATCGCCTCGCCCGGCACGTAGCCCTGCGCGAGGCGCGCGTAGGGCTTGCCCTTCACGTGCGGAGGGATCGCCGAGAGCAGGTACTTGCGCTCGATCTCGGTCGGAGCCTCACCGCGCGTGCGGTGCTCGATGGAGGTGACGAGCGCGCGCACCTCGCGCGAGAGGCGCTCGAGGCCCGGGCCGTCGACCCAGCCGAGGACGAGCTCTCCCACGAGCTCGCGCTTGCGGCCCTGCGCCACACGCAGGAGCGCGAGCATGCCCGGCTCGATCACACGATCGTCGGTGCCGTCGCTCGCGCTCTCGGACACCGCGAGCCCCACCTCGGTGCGCGCCCGCTCGATCGCCATGTCCTCGATCGCGCGCGAGAGCGCCGTCGTGCGCACGGACAAGTCCTGGAGCTCTCCGAGCAGCTCCTGGAGCTCCTTGAGCACGCCGATGGCGGGCTCCGACTCGGGGACGGACTCGCGCAGCGGCTCGATCACGTAGCGCAGGCGCTTGCCGACGATCCGAGCCTCGTGCGCGCGGGCCTCGTCCTCGACCGAGCGGACCTCGCCCAGCATCGCCACGAGCTCGGCGAGGTGGATGCGCGCCGCGGCGGCGACGAGCTCACCGAACGCCGGGCTCTGCTCGCCGCGGTGCACCTCGTGCACGACGACGTACTCGCGGAGATCGCGCTCGAGCCGATCGAGCAACGCCTCGAGGCTCCTCAGCTTGCCGTCGCGGAGCGCCGCGTAGACCTCGTCGCGCGTGCTCGAGAGCGACGAGCGCCAGACCTCCGCGCCCTGTCGCGCCTCCGGTGAGAGCGTCTTGCTCGCCTCGGCGAGCCACGCCAGCTGGACCTCCGCATCGCGACCTGCGCTCGTGAAGCCCACGAGCTCGCGCAGTGCCGCACGGCGCTTCTTGGGGATGGCACCACGCACCGCGGAGGGATGCGCGCGCAAGGTCGATCGCAGGCGCCGCAACGCCACGCGCAGATCGTGCAGCGCCTCGTCGTCGGCCCCCTCATGCACGCGCGCCGCGGCGGCGCGGGCCTCTTCGAGGAACCCGAGCGCGACGCGGCGCACACCTTCTTCGGCGCGCAGGCGGAGGAGCGACATGCGCCCCGATCTACCCGATCACGCGCCCCTCGGCTGTGACATCCGTCGGAGGGCGGAGCTCAGCCCGTCACGAGGCGGATCGTCACGTTGACGCGGATGGTGTCGGAGATCTTGAGGCGCACGAGCGGGTTCACGCTCACGTTGTGATCGGGGAGGTTCACGTTGAAGGTCGCCTGCGCGCGGATGAGGTCGCCCTGGATGCCCTCGGCGCGGAGCTCGTCGCTCGCGGTCATGTAGCGGACCTGCGCCGAGACGCTCACGTCGTGCGCGACGCCGTGCACCGTGAAGCGGCCACGGAGGGTGACGCGCGTGACCTGTCCGGGCTGGAGCGCCGTCGCGCCTTCGACGCCGGTGATCTCGAGCGTCGCGTTCGGGAAGCGACCCGCGTCGAGCCAGCCATCGCCACGCAGGTGCTCGTCGCGGAGATCGCTGCCCGTGCGGATCGAGCTGATGGGCACCTGCACCGTGCCGTGCGCGCCCGCGAGGTTCGTCGGATCGATCGTGACGGTGCCCGACATCGTCGAGCTCACACCGGTCGTCCGCTCGAGCGGCGCATCGGAGACGAACTGCATGCGGCTGCCGCTCGTGACGCGCCACTCACGCGCCTGCGCGCTCGCGCTGCCGGCGAAGCCGAGCCCGCCGATCAGAGCGAAGAGCATCGCGAACCCACCGAGCACCATCGAACCACGCATCTGTCCCATGCCTCGCATCACGCTCTCCTCTGCGACGCTCATCGTCGCGGTGCGACCGCTTCTGTACGATCGAATGCGTCACAAGTTACTGCATGAACCGCATGCAGGGCTCGTGAGAACAACTCGCGAGCAACGCCCGTTCGACGCAGCAGATCGCCCGTCATTCACGATGGATTCGCGCAAGGAATTGCGCAGCGAGAGCACGAGCTCACCGTTCGCGTCGTGCGACAGGGAGAGCGCCTCGTACACGTCGCCGAGGTCGGGGAATTCCTCCTCATCGAGCCAGCGATCGACGAGGGCGCGGAGCGTTCCGTCCTCGTCGTCGAGCGCCGCGATCAGCGCGTCGGCGCTCATCGTCTCGTCGCGGCGCGCCTCGAGACGCGCGATGCGCGCATCCAGGCTCTCGCGGCCCGACGCGCGAGAGACCACGTCGAGCATCCACACGATCGCCGCGCCCGCCCAGTACACGCGCGTGAACGCTCTGCTCTCACGCATGCCTCGCGAGGCCTCGCGCAGGGTGTCGCGCGCTGGCTCCGCCGCACCTCGAGACACGCCGCGATCGAGAGCGCGCCACGCCTCCTCCGCGCTCTGCATGCCGGCGCGCGCGCGGAGGATCTCCTGGTAGTAGGTCGCGATGCCCTCCGAGAGCCACGCGTCCTCCACGGGCACGTAGGGCACGCTGAGGTGCACGAGCTCGTGGACGAGCGTCCAGTCGGTCTCGAGCGTCGGGACCGCAGGCTCGGCGACGAGCGCGATCACCGACGGGCGCGTCCCGCGACCCGCCATGCCGAAGAGCACCGGCTCGGCGGCCGAGCCCATCGGCACGGGGAGCACCGAGATCGTGACGTCGCGCGCGGTGGACAGGCCGGTGAGCGCGGCGCTCGCGCGCGAGGCACGCTCCACCCAGGGCACGAGGTGCGGGCTCGAGGCCACCTCGCTCCGCGCGGGCGCGACGACGTGCGCGCACCCTCCGGGCACCGTGATCTCGTGCTGCACGAGGTCACCGAAGCTCACGTAGCCGACGTAGCGGAACGCGCGCTCGTCGAGGAAGGTCCCGCCCTCGTCCTCACCGAAGATCGGGCTGACGGCGACGCCCTCGGGCAGCGTGAAGGTCACGCGATGTCGCGAGCTCGTGCGCCACGGCTCGGCGGCCACGAGCCAGGCGCTCGTCGCGCACGTGACGACGCCCGCGCGGCCGAGGCAGCCGTCCATGCCGCCGCCCGCGCGCGCCACGTCGAGGACGAGGCGCACGCACTCGCTCGGCGCGAGCCCCGCCGTCGTGATCGCGAGCGGTCCGTCGGTGCCCTCGACACGCAGAGGACGCTCGACGCCACCGCGCACGATCGACGCGGTCACGAGGCGCGCACGCGCCTCCTCGTGGATCGACACGACGCGGTCGGTCCACGGGCCCTCCGAGCAGAGGGTCTCCGTGAGCCGTTCGAGTGAAGGATCGATCGCGATCTCGTAGCGGGTCGGCGAGAGGGAGGGCCCACGAGCCACGCTCGGCGCCGGTCGCGCGCCGCACGCGCCCAGCACCACGCTCGCGCACACACCCGCGCACGCGCCGACGCGCGCGACGCGCGCGGCCTTCACGGCCGGATCACTTCGGCAGCTTGGCGTCGAAGAAGGCCTTGAGCTTGATCAGGTTCTTCTCTTCGCGCGAGAAGCCCGGCGGCTCGTAGGTCTTGGCGAAGCCGCGCACGTCCGACACGAAGTCGGCGCGGACCGAGTCGTCACCCAGGATGTCGCCCACGGAGCGACCGCGCGCGGCGCCCTTGCGCAGGCCCTTCACGTACGCCTCGAGCCGCACGTAGTCCTTGCCGAGGAACTCGCGCAGCACGTCGCAGTCGTTGCCGAGCGCGGCAAGCACCTTCTGCTTGGCCGGCGCGAGATCTCCGTCGCCGCTCACGGCCAGATCCGCGGCCACGCGCAGGACGAACGCGTCATCGAGGTAGCCGATGTCGTCGATGCCGTCGGGGATGAGGTCGAGCGACTTGAAGAGGTAGTTGAGACCGCCCGCGATCGCCTCGCGCGCAGGCTGCGCCACGCCATCTCCCTCGAGGAGACCGCCCAGCTTCTCTGCGTCCTCTCCGAGGGTCCGCAGCCAGCCAGCAAACGTGTCGAGGTACTTGGCCAGCGATTCGCTCATCGTTCCATCCTCCAGCGCCCGGCGAGCCCTGAGACCCCGGGGAGGCGGATGCTAGCCGAGTCGCGGTTGCGTCCACAACCGTCGCAAGCACCACGCGAGAGAGCGCGACGAAGAGGCGCCCGGCCGAGCCCGAGACGCCTCCTCGCCGCACGCGGGTCGCGCGCCCCGCGCTCATGGGTAGCAGGCGACGATGTCGGCGTGCTCGGCCTGGAGGCACGCGCCGACCGCGGCGCAATCCGTCGCGTCGGCCACGCACGGGGCGAGGCGAGCGAGCGTCGCATCGGCGAGCGCGACGATCGGCATCACGCCACCGCCGAGGAGCCGTCCACGGCTCGCACCCGGGCAGAGCCTCTCGAGATCGCCCGCGAGCGCCTCTCCGGCCGCCGAGAGCGTGGTGCGCTCGACGAGCGCATCGAGGCAGGCCGTGGCTCCGCTCGGATCTCCGAACGTCCGGCACGATCCCGTCCCGGCGCTCGCCTCCTCGAGACATGCATACGCCTCGCGGAGCACGTCGGCGCGCTCGCTCGCACAGCGCGTCGCCCCCTGCAGGTGCTCGCAGGCTCGATCGGCCTGGCCACCGCACGCGTCGCGCACCGAGGACGCCGCGAGCTCGCAGAGCGCGACCGCGTCGCCCTCGACGGCCGCATCGGGCCGCGCAGGGCCCGCGTCGTCGTCGGTGCGGATGCCCACGTCGCCCGTCCACGGGCCTGCATCGCCCACGCACGCGATCGCCGTGCACCGCTCGAGGCCCGTCGCCGTGCACACGCACCAGTTGCAGCCGTCGAAGCAGCTCGTGGCGCGGTCGAAGCCCGGCGGCGGAGACGAGAGCGCGTCTTCGCACCCGCACGCCTCGTTGGCGATCGGCACGATCGCAGCGGCACTCGGAGAGCACCCCGCCGTGGCACACACCCCGAGGACGCAGATCACCTTCCACCCTCGCGAAGCGAGGGCACCGACATTCCAGCTCATCGAAGAATCCTCCTGATCGACGCTCCCGTGCGTCGCGGCGGAGCTTCAGCAACCGACGTGCCTGCCAGTTCCAGCCACCGTGTGCCATGCGAAACGGCCGTGTTTGCACGCGAAGTGCAGCCTCGATGCACCTCGAGCGCAACGCACGAGCGCGCGACGTGCAGCGCCGCGA
Organism: Sandaracinaceae bacterium; assembly: GCA_019694315.1. Classification (GTDB taxonomy): domain Bacteria; phylum Myxococcota_A; class Polyangia; order Polyangiales; family Sandaracinaceae; genus JAFLCL01. The sequence continues at coordinate 6,649 of JAIBCE010000201.1, read as the reverse complement.
TCGGAACAGAGGCTCAGCCGAGCGCGGCGAGCAGATCGTTCCAGAGCTCGTGGCGGAGCACGGTCGGGAGCGCGCGCACGAGCACGACCGAGCGCGGCGCATGCAGCGGGGCCCCTGCAGGCGGCAGCGTGAGCACCTCGATGCCCTCGATCTGGATCGGCGTGTCGGTCTCGGGCTGCGGCACGGGCGTGTGCAGGAGCGCCGCCTCGAGGCCGAGGCTCACGAAGGGCTTCACGTAGCGATCGACCCAGCCGCCGTCACCGGACGGGCCTCGCTCCCAGCCGAGGCGCTTCATGCGGCCGCGGAGCGCGAAGCTCGACACGGTCGCCGCCTGGGCCGGCGTGAGGCGGAGCAGGCCTGGCTGCGCGGGATCGAGCGCATGCAGAGCACGACCGAGCTGCGGAAAGAGGAGCGAGAGCTCGTACTCCGCGAGGTGATCGAGGAACCGCGCCTCCACATCGCGGCCGAGACGCGAGCCGTGCGCGATGACGATCGACGCATCGTCCGGCGCCACGAGCGTGTCGTTGTCGGCCGTGACGAACGAGCCGTCCTCGCTCACGCGGCACGCACCGAGCTCGCGTCCGTCTCGATCCCGTACCGCGAGCACGACGCGGCTCAGCAAGCGCCGCATGATCGGGTGCGCGAGGTAGAGCGTGCGGAAGTCGCCGATCGCCATCGCGCGCTCGCTGCACATCGACGCGAACAGCCGCTCCCGCTGCGCCACGACGAGCGCCTTGAGCTCCTTCTTCGAAGCCGCCAGGCGTTTCTTCTCGAGGCTCGCCTGCGCGGCGTCCTCGTCCTTGCGTGGCTCAGGCAGCTTGGCGATCGCGCTCCTCGTGCCGTCGGGCCCGAGCGCGAAGAGCCCGAGCTCGAGGTGCTCGTCGAGCACCGCCTCGAACGCGCGTGTCTCGGCCACCGGCTCCGTATCGTCGAGCGCGAGATCGTTGCTCGGGGCGACTCGATTCTCGACGTAGGCGAGACGCAGCGTCCCGTCGTCGTCGAGATCCGCGGTGGGGATCGTGTGATCCGCGAGCTCCTCGGGCGTCCAGCCGCGGCTCGCCGCGAGCTCGCTCACGAGCTTCTGGGCCTCCTTGCGCAGGCTCGCCGTCCGAAAGCGCATCGAGAGGCGGACGAGCGCCTGCGTCGCAGCCCGATCGTCCATGCCGGCGAGCATGTGGAGCATCGCGCGGCTCGAGCCGATGCGGAGGCCGCGGAAGTCGCGCACGTACTTCACGCAGAGCGGCACGAGGGTGCGAGGCGCGAGCGCGGCCGCCACCGCGAGCACGCCTCGCTGATCGAGCGCCCCTGTGTCCACCGACTTGCCGATCATCCACGACAGGCTGCCCACGTGCATCTTGAACGCAGGTGTTCGGGCGAAGGCCTCGAGCGTGAGCCCTGCCTTCTCGGCCCACGCGTCGAGGCGCTCGCGCACGTCGCCATCGAGCTCCGTGGGCAGGCGGAAGTCCTCGTCGAGCCATCGATCGTAGATCGCCTTGCCCAGAGCCTCGCGCTCGCGCGCGTTCATCTCCGCCGCGTAGGCCGTGAGCAGCGGCGAGGCGATCGGGCTCTTGGTCTTGAGCGCGGTCACGAGCCACGCGTGCACGATCGGCTCGGCCACGGGCACGCCATCGCTCCAGGTGACCGAGGGCAGCGTGTCGAGAGACAAGAACGCGAGCGTGGGCGGAACACCCTTGGAGAGGACCTTCTGGGCCTCCCTCGCGAGCGCGTCGCGATCGAGGAAGCGCTCCACCGGCTCGCCGAGCCCCACGAGCGCGCGGAGCATCGCGGCTCGCACGAGCTCGACCTTCTCCTTGCGGAACGCGGCCAGGAGCGAGGGCACGGCCTCTTTCGCGCGCAGGCGTGCGAGCCAGCCGGCCGCGTGCTCGCGACGCTCCTTGGCCCCGTCGGCCATCGCAGCGATGAGCCGCTCGATGGGCACGTCCGCGCGCGCGAGCGCTGCCTGCGCGAGCTCGCGCTCCTCCCGTCGCGTGCAGAGCGCGAGCTCGAACATGACCTCCGCGAGCTCGCCGCTCGGCGTCACCTCGCGCAGGGCCTCGAGCAGCATGCGGCGCCGCTGCAGGCCCATCCAGCTGCCCCCGAAGCTCTTTCGATCGTCGAGCAGGCTCAAGACCTCACGCGGCGCCGCGACGATGAAGGCGCGCGCAGGCGCGAGATCGTTGCCCTGCCAGTAGGCCTTGAACGCGAGATCGAGATCGAGCGAGGAGGCCATCGCCCTCAGGCCTTGCTCGACTCTCTGCCGTCGCCGCCCACACCGAGCCACGCGAAGAAGTGCGCGAGCGTCTGGCGCTGCTCGGGCGGCATGTACTCGAAGTTGCGCCCGCGATCGATGATCTCCCAGAAGTCCTTGCTGGTGACGGTCTCGAGCGAGCTCCTCACCTGCTCGAGGCGCGCCTTGGGCTCCTGCGCCATGTCGTCGGCGATCTGCCGCGCCTTGGCCTCCTCGCCGATCGAGAGGTAGTAGGCCGCGAGCTTCACCTGCGCCTTGCGCACCCCGAGCAGCGCCGACTCCTGCGCCTGCGAGCGCAGCGGTCGATCGAGGTTGAGGAAGTGCTCGAGCATCTTGCCCTCCTCGTCGCAGCCGTGCTCGTGCGCCTGCTGGCAGAGCGAGCTCACGTCGTAGGCGACCGTCTCGGTCACGAAGACGAGCTTCATGTCGAAGCTCACGTGGCCGTAGTAGGTCATGTGGCGCACGCCCTCGAGCGCGAGCTCGTCGTTTCCGTCGCGCAGGAGCGCCTCCACGAGGAGGCGGTACTGGTTCATCACGTTGTACGCGGTGCGCACGTCGCGCGCGTTGAGCGTCGCGCGGAGGAAGCTGTTCATGAACCGGTACGTCAGGCGCACGAGCTCTTGGTCGTCACGCTTGCTCGCGGCCTCGCCGATGTAGCGCGTGTCGATCGCCACGAGGTAGTTGATGTCGCGCATCGACGCGAGCGCCTCGTTGTAGATGCCGAGGTACTGGCGCATCACCTTCCACTCGACCCACGTGCCGCGCAGCTGCAGGTCCGCGAGCGACTCCGGATCCATCGCGACGAAGTCCGGATTGAGGCGGAGCGAGGGACCGATCCGCAGCCAGAAGTGTTGCTCCGCCGCGTCGCTCGTGGTCGTGTGCGGCTTGTTCGCGATGTAGGCGAGGCAGAAGTCCTTGAGCGCGTCCACGGCGCCCGACGCGATGATCTTGTCCTTGCCGCTGATCGAGTTCGACGTGATGTCGGTGAGCTCCTCCATCGCCGTGAGCGTCGCGGCCTGGAGCGCATCGAACTCGCCGCGCGCCGCGCCCACGCCCTTCTTCGCGTTGGTGATCGCGCCGTTCCGGATGCGCGCGATGATGTTCATCGGCTCGAGGAACCAGAAGACGTAGCCGAAGTACGGCGCCATGAGCACGAGGCCCACCGTCGTCGCGGTCATCATCCCCACGATCGCGGCGCGCGGCACGAAGTCGCTCTGGAGCGCGAAGCTCGTCCACACGCCGCAGACGCAGATGACGAGGTAGTAGCCCATCACCGAGAGGTTGATGCGGTCGCGCAAGAACATGCGCGCGACGCCGGTGTACCGATCGGCCGAGAGCTGCACGATGATGGACACGACCGTCACGACGATGCCGAAGACGGCCGCGATCATCGCGGCGAGCGAGCTCACCGAGTCGGTGACGGAGGTCGGATCGAAGTCGAGGAATTGATGGACCGCGCTCGGATGCAGGTGATCGCGCGGTCGCGGGGGTCCGCCCGTCGAGAGGATGTCGAGGGCGTAGAACGTCGTGAAGGCCGCGAGCGAGCAGCCCACGAGCACCAGGATGGGCACGAGCCAGCTGCGCGCGCCGTACTCGTTCTTGAGCGTGGTGGGCTTGACGTCGTCGAGATCGAGCAGGCCCGGCGGCCGGGTCGAGCGCGGAGCGCGCGTGGTGCGAGGCTCGGTCATCGTCGTGCCCTTCGCGCCGCATCGGCCACGACGCGGAGCGCGCTGCGCACCCCACGCTGCGCGCTCGGGCGCACGAGCCCCGCGCTCACGAGCATCTCGCTCCGGCGCGTGAGGCCGCGCGCGGCGAGGATGGCCTGCGCCGCGCTCTGCCCCGTCTCCGCCGCGCCCTCCATGTAGCCCTGGCTCTCGATCGAGGTGTGCTCACCCGCGAAGTAGAGTCGATCGCCAGCCTCGGTGACGCCCTCGAGCCCACCGATCGCCCACTGACCGGGCCGGTAGCACGCATAGCTTCCGCGGAAGTGCTCCTGCGAGGGCCAGTGCATCCGGAGCACACGACCGTTCCGCGACGCGCCGAAGCCCGGAAAGATTGGCTCGAGCAGCGCGGCCACGCGGTCGGCGTGGCTCTCGGGCGTGCCCGTTCCGAGGGCGATTCCGTCGTCGCCCCCGGCGAAGTGCGTGAGGATGCCCTGCGCCCCGTCCTGCCCGCGTGCGCTGTCCCAGAACGTCTGTGCGCCGCCCTCCGCGAAGCCCGCGCCCGAGCGCATCGCATCACGCCATGGCCTCGCGCGGGTCTGCATCATGAGCTTCGCGTTCTGCCCGTAGCCGAGCTCGTCGATCAGCGTTCGCTTCTCGGGCGAGAGCGGCAGATCGATCGTCACGTCGCGCAGCGTGGTGAACGGCACCGTGAGCACCACCTGCTCGTACTCGCGCTCGATCGTGCTCGCGCCCGCCTCGAAGACGAGCTTCACCTTGCCACCCGAGCCCTCGCGCACCGCCACGAGCTTGTGCTCGAGCTGGATCTGCGCCTCGTAGAGCGCGGTGAGGGCCTCGCAGATCGACGACGAGCCCTCGTGCAGATGGAAGCGCTCGTCGGAGTCGCCGAAGATCCGGAACGGGTCGGGGCTCTCGTAGTCCACGAGGTACATCAGGTTGAGCACCGACTGCTCGTCCGACGGCAGGCCGAACTCGCCGGTGTACGCGACGTCGAGCACGCTCCGGATCGTCGCGTCCGCCCCGCTGGCCGGGTCCTCGAGCCAGGCGCGCAGGCTCGTCGTGTCGAGGCGCATGAACGCGGCCGCGGCCGCCGCGGTCGGCTCCCCCATCGCGTCGAGCTCGAAGGTCGCCTCGAGCTGGCGCGCGATGCGATCGGCCACCGGCGCGAACGACGCGCTGAGCTCGCTCTCCGGAACCGCGCGAGCGCCGAAGTAGAACGTGTCGGTGAGCTCGGGCGCGGCGAGATCGTCCAGCGTGAGCCCGAGCTCGCTCGCGAGGTCCTGCATCACGGTGTGACCCGTGTCGATCAGCTCGCCGCCGAGCTCGCAGATCTGATCGCCCTCGAGCATGCCGCGCGCGGTGAAGGTGCGACCGCCCGTGCGATTCCACGCCTCGAACACGTCCGCCGCCAGGCCCGCCTGCGCGAGCCGATGCGCGCACACGAGCCCCGCCAGGCCGGCGCCCACGATCGCCACCGGCGACCCGCTCGCATCGCCGCAGCCCTGCCACGGCACGACGAGCGCGCCCGCGCCCACCGTGGCTCCCGTGCGCAGCAGCCGTCGCCGCGACCAGTACGCCTCGCGCAGCCTCTCGGTGTGCTCCGCCACGGGCTCGCCCGCCTCGTGAGCCGAGCGCCGCAGTCGATAGCTGCGACGCAGGAGATCGAAGAGTCGTGTCCGCGCCATCGCGCGCATCGTAATGGAGGCGGGGCGCGTCGTGCAGCTCCACGAACGACGAGAGGCCGACTCCTGCGAGCCGGCCTCGTCTGCCAGCGCGGGCGAAGCCCGCAGCCCGAGCTCCCCGGGCCTTCGCGCGCGAAGAGCCTTGGAAGTTGCAGATCAGCGATACGTGAAGCGCAGCTCGTAGTCGCAGAGCTGGTAGACGTCGCCTTCTTCGATGCGACGACCGTCGACGCGACGACCCTGGTACTCGACACCATTCGTGGAGCCGAGGTCCTTCATGTAGTAGGCGCCGTTCTGGTAGATGATGGCCGCGTGGCGACGCGAGATGTTGCCGTCCTTGATGGGGAGATCGGCCGTCTTGGCGCCGCGTCCGATGATGAACTCTTCCTTGTTCACCGGATAACGCTGCCCGTTGAAGATCACGTAGAGCATCTGGGCGGGCTGGATGTAGCCGCCTCCCGCGCCGCCTCCGGGCAGCGGCGGAGGTCCGCCCGCCTGGGCGTTCTGAGGTCCGGAGCCGGGCCGCCCCGGCGGCGGGGGCGGATACGACGAGGGGGCCGCGGCGGGCGCAGGGCCACGCGCCGCGGACGGATACGCCGGAGGAGCCGGATAGCCCGCAGGCTGGCTGGTCGGCGGCGCGGGATAGCCAGGCGTCGACTGCGACGGCGTGTAGCCCCCGTAGCCCTGCTGACCCTGCTGACCGTAGCCCTGCTGGCCCTGCCCGTAGCCTTGCTGGCCCTGTCCGTAGCCTTGCTGGCCCTGTCCGTAGCCTTGCTGGCCCTGTCCGTAGCCTTGCTGACCCTGTCCGTAGCCTTGCTGACCTTGGCCGTAGCCGGCCTGCGGCGAGGGCGCGGGCGGCTGCCCGTAGCCCGCCGGCGCGGGATAGCCCTGGCCCGAGCTGCTCGTGGTCGAGGGACGCGGCGGCGGCGCCGGATAGCCCGGCGTCGAGGGCGCACCGCCACCATACGGACGAGGAGGCGGCGGTGCCGACGCGATCGGCGGCGGTGCCGCCGCAGGTGCCGCGAGGCCCGCTCCGG
>JAIBCE010000604.1 GCA_019694315.1 Sandaracinaceae bacterium | reverse complement strand
ATGCGCTTCTCGCGGGCTGAGGGCGCTCGCCGCGACGCGCTCCGCGTGCTCGTCGGCGCCATGGTGCCGGCGCACGCGCCCATCGGCGTCGCGTTCCTCTTCTCCGTCGCCGGCATCCCCGGATCGACCACGCTGTTCTGCGCGACGCCCCTGTTTCTCCTCCCGCCCCTCGCCACCTCGCTCGCGTTCATCCGGCACAACCTGTGGGGATCGCGCCGCGTGCTGCCGCGGGTCCCGACGCGCGTGGGCCTCGCGACCGCGGGCGCGATCGGCGGCGTCTTCGTCGGCGCCATCGTCGTCTCGATGCTCGGCGTCTCGCTCGGCGGCGCGCTGCTCTCCGCGGCGATCGGCGCGGCGGTGTCGGCGGTGCTCGTGTCGCTCCTCCTCAACGCGGGCGATCGCGACCTCTTCTCCGCGCGGGCCGAATACAAACCCACCGTCGAGCAGCTCTCCGCGGAGCTCCTCGTGCACTCCTCGCCCGAGAGCGTGGCCGCCGCGATCGAGCGCACCGTGCGCCGCTGGATGCCGTGCGACGTCGTCGAGTTCCGCACCGAGCCCGCGCTCGAGCCCGACGAGATGTACCTCCAGACCGAGCAGAAGAGCGGGCGCCGCTCGATCATCGCGCGCAAGAGCGAGCTCTACCTCGACGTCATGTTCAATGGCCAGGTGCTTGGGCAGCTCCACCTCGGCGGCAAGCCGGGCGGCGCGCTCTTCACCAGCGAGGACGTCGATCTCCTCCGCACGATCGCGAACCTCGCGGCGCTCGCGCTGGCCCACGCGCAGAGCTACTCCGAGCTCGAGCAGCGCCGCCGCGAGCAGGCCGCCGCGTGGCACAACGAGCGCGTCGCCCTCGTCGAGACGGTCGCGGCCGAGATCGCGCACGAGGTCCGCTACCCGATCAACTTCTTCCGCTCGATCTTCTCCCGCAAGAAGAACCACCTCGACGACGAGGAGATCGACATCGGCTGCGAGGAGGTCGAGCGCCTGGAGCGCCTCGTGTCGGGCCTGCGCAAGGTCGCCGGCAAGCGCATGGAGCGCCGCAGCGCGCGCGTCGATGACCTCGCGATCAAGGCCGAGATGCTCCTACGCGATCAGCTCGGTCCGCGCCGCATCATCATCGAGACGAGCGGCCCCCTCACGCTCCGGTGCGATCCGGATCAGGTCACGCAGATCCTCGTGAACCTCGTCTCCAACGCGATCGACGCGGCCGGCGACGACGGCGAGGTCGGCGTGTGCTGGTCGGCGCAGCCCTCCAAGAGCACGCTCACCGTCTGGGACACCGGCCCCGGCTTCACGTGCGAGCCCGGCCGCCTCTTCGCGCCCTGGTACACCACCAAGCCGCGCGGCACCGGCCTCGGCCTCGCGATCGCCCACCGGATCGTGCGCGCCCACGGCTGGAGCATCGATCCCGAGCGGCGCGACGGCGTCACTCGGTTCGTCATCACCATCCCACGCTCGGACGTGTCGGATACGCCGCCCGCGATGCCGCCGGAGACGGTAGATTCCACGGCCGAGGCCGGATGAAGATACTCATCGTCGACGATCAGCGGAGCGCGCGAAAGGTCCTCAAGGACTACCTCTCCGCCCTCACCGACATCGAGTGCAGCGAGGCAGCGAGCGTCGACGACGCGATGACGGCGATCGAGCGCCACCACCCCGATCTCCTGCTCCTCGACGTGCGCCTCAACCTCGGCGATCTCCGCGATCGCGGCGGCCTCGAGATCCTGCGCCGCCTCCGCGGATCGGGCCGCACCACGCCCGCGATCGTCGTCACCAGCGTCAACGAGCTGTCCGAGATCCGCGAGGCCATGCGGCTCGGCGCGCAGGACTACGTGCTGAAGGAGGAGCTCGGCCCCGAGATGCTCCTCCCCATCGTCGAGAGCCACCGCGAGCGCCTGGCCCTCCGCGGCGAGGTGGTGCGCCTCCGCGAGCGCGTCGATCGCACGTTCGGCACCCGCGCGATCCTCGGCTCCTCGCCTGACATGGATCGCATGCGCCGCCGCATCGAGCGCGTCGCCGACTCCACCTCCGCGGTGCTCGTCCGCGGCGAGACCGGCACCGGCAAGGAGATGGTCGCGCGCGCCCTCCACGACATGTCCTCGCGCAGGAACGATCCCTTCGTCGCGATGAACTGCTCGGCCCTCCCCGGCACGCTGATCGAGTCCTTGATCTTCGGCCACGAGAAGGGCGCGTTCACCGGCGCGGATCGCCGCGCGCGCGGCCAGCTCGAGCTCGCGGGCGCCGGCACCATCCTGTTCGACGAGATCGCCGAGATGCCGATCGAGCTCCAGGCGAAGCTCCTCCGCGTGCTCGAGGATCGCAAGTTCCGCCCGCTCGGCGCCGAGCAGGAGCTGCCTCTGCGCGCCCGCGTCGTGGCCGCGACGCACGTCGATCTCGAGAAGCGCATGGCCGAGGGCCGCTTCCGCGAGGACCTCTTCTACCGCCTCAACGTCGTCTCGATCTACGTGCCCTCCATGGCCGAGCGCGGCGACGACGACATCGTCGAGCTATTGCACGCGTTCGCCGGCGATTTCCAGCGAAAGCTCCGCTTCACGAACGAGGCGATCGAGTGGCTCATCCGACGCCCGTGGCCCGGCAACGTGCGCGAGCTCCGCAACCTCGTGGAGCGCCTCGTGCTCCTCGCCGACGACGATCTGATCGACGTCCCCACGCTCGAGGACCTCACGCGCGAGCGCCCCCAGCTCGACGCGACGACCGAGATCGACAAGCTCGCGCGCATCATCCTCGCGCTGCCGGAGCGCCTCGGATCCAAGCTCCGCGTGATCGAGCGGGCCGTCCTCCACCACGCCATCGAGTCCTGTGGCGGCAACAAGACGGCGGCCGCGCGCCTGATCGGCGTCGATCGCAAGGTGCTCGAGCGAAGGTGGGCCGGCCACCTCGAGGACGAGCCGAACAGCCTCGCCCCCGTGACGCCCCGCGAGCTCGAAGC
>JAIBCE010000200.1 GCA_019694315.1 Sandaracinaceae bacterium | reverse complement strand
GTCCAGAGCAGCTCCTCGCGCGAGGGAGGAGTGCGCGAGATCGCGAGTGGCGCGTGCTCGCCCTCGAACACGAACGAGCCAGCGTGCCAGTAGCCCTGATCGGGGCGCGGATAGAGCGCGGCGATCAGCGTGTCTTCACCGCTCTGGCCCGACACCACGAGCACCTCGTCGCCCTGCGCGGGAGACCAGCGGAACGGGCCGTTCGTCAGCTCCCAGCCCTGAAGGGCGCCGCGCGTCGCGTTGCCGCGGGCGAGCGCCCGATCGCCGTCTTCGGCGTCGTAGGGCTCGAACGCATCGGCCCACGCGGCGAGCTCGGGCACCGAGCGCAGCGCCTCGCGGAGCTCGTCGAGGCTCATCGTGACGTCGACGAATTGCCGGTGCTGCTCGGGCATCGGGTACGCGACCTCGGGCGCCGGGCCGTGACAGCAGTGGAACGCGGCCGCTGCGACCGGGGGCAGGTTGGGCGCGGCGGCGGCGGGCTGCTCCGTGCGCGCGGCGCAGCGATGGAAGTCCGCGGGCTGATCGCTGCGGGCGCCGCGCAAGACGGCACGTGTGCCGAGGCGCGTCTCGACGTTCGACGCGGTCCACTCGGCGTGCTCGATGCCCATCGCCATCACGCCGAAGCCGCTCGCGCAGGTCGCGGGATCACGCATGCACTGATCGAGATCGATCGTGCTCCCTGTCGTGTGCACGCTCGCCTCGGGACCGCCGCAGGCGCGCTCCCACTCGAGCTCCGTGCAGAGGCGCCCCTCACGCTCGGCGCAGAGCGACTCGGCCTCGGCGCGCGAGGACACGAGCAGCGGCGCCAGCGTGGGATCGTTGGGGTAGGGCCTGCGATCGATCGTGAAAGCAGGGAGCGTGACGACGACGCGATCGGCTTCTCGCGAGGGGCGACGAAACGGCGTGCCGGGCACCGAGCCCACCTCGAAGCTGCCTGCGGGCACGTCGGCGCGCGGGCCGTCGAGGCTCGGGCGGCGCGGCGTGGAGGCGCTCGTGGTCCGTCGAGTGGCAGCGGCGGGCGTCGTGGATTGCGCCGTTGCGTGCAGAGGAGGCACGGAGCTGCCTTGGGCTTGCGACGGGGCGAGCGATTCCTGGCCCTGCGGAACCTCGGCCTCGCCGCCGCATGCCGAGAGCACGAGCGAGAGCGCGGACACCACGCGGCGCAGGAGAGCGCGAGACATGGGCCGGGTATCGGCACCCGCAGGTGATTCGGTCAAGAAAGCGGCGCTTCGTCGCGGCTCACGGACCGAGCACGGTCGGCTGCTCCGTCGCCACCGGAACGCGCGGTGCAGCCTCGATCTCCTGGGGAAAGAGCGCGAGGACGTCTCCCGGTACGCCGACCCAGGCGGGCGCGGAGAAGTGAGCCTCGGCGCCGACCCGCGTCGTGCCCTCGTGCCGCTGCCCGTCGCGCGAGTGGAACACGAAGGGCTCGTCGTGCGCGCCCACGATCGTGCGGACGAGCGGCTCCCCTTCGAAGAGCGGGATGGGGCGCTCTGCCGCGCGCTCGGGATCGTTGCCCTCGACGCTGCTCGCGATGGCCTCGTCGAGGAGGGCGAGCGCGAGCTCCCCGACAAGCACGGATCGCGCACGGTCGCGCAGCTCGCGTGAGAGCGGCGCGCACTCGGTGTCGTAGCGACGTCGCATCCGCGGCGGAAGGAGCGGAGCCCACGTCGGCGCGAGCGCTGCGGCGCGGATCTCCTCCGCGTCGGCCACCGTCATCACGCGCTCGAAGCACGCGCGGAGGGGCAGCGACGAGCAGCCGAGGTCCGCCAGGCGCTCGGCCAGATCCACAGGCTCGCCCGCGCACACCCACCGGATCGTGGCGTCGGCGTCGAGCGGGCCGACCTGCGCCGCGAGCTCGCGGTCGTTGGCGATCAAGAGCTCTGGGCGATCGAGGCGTCGGGGGTGGTGCTCTCGCACGCGCGCGAGCAGCGCACGCACGCGCGAGGCCTCCTCTTCGGTGAGAGGGCGGAGCTGATGGAGGTTGGTGACGCTCACCGCGAGGAGGCCGAGGAGGCCGCTCTCCGACACGTCGAGCCGACCGCTCCGCACGATGCCGTCGACGGCCCAGAGGCCCTCTGCGGTGACGTTCATCGCCTGCGCGGGATCGCCGATCTCGGTGGCGTCGGCGACGAGCCAGCGGGTGGCGTCGGACACCTCGTCGGCGCTGTTCGCCCCCACGCGCTCGTGTTGCCATGCGGCGTGCAGGCTCTCGCGACAGGTGCGCCAGAGGGGCTCGAGCTGCGCGCGTGCGTCGGCGCGTGCCTCGGCGCTCATTCCGTGGCGAGGATCGGCGAGCCGCTCGCGCGCGTCGGCGTAGGGCTCGCACTCGATGCGTGGGGCGTCGGTGCCTTCGGTCGGCCGGGCCGCCCACACGAGGCTGGCCCGCTCGCGCAGCGCTCCGATCTCGGCCTCGTCGATCACGGAGCGCGTGTAGAGCCACGCCAGCCCCGCGAGCGCGGCGAGGAACACGACGGCGATCACGGCGATGGCGGGGCGCATAGCGGAGTGCATGGCTGAGTGCGTGGCGGCAGGCCGCTCGCAGGATCGCACGCGCCGTCGACCTGCGCCGCGCGGAGGTGCGCCGTCACGCTGCTCAGCCACGAAGCGCGAAGCCCCGGGGCTCGCGCCTCGGGGCTTCGTGGTCGGAGGGCTCGTAAGCCGAGTTCTGTTCCGTCAGGCGTCGCCGCCAGCCGGTGATGATCATTCCTCTAGGACCTGCGTTGCCGCAGGCCTCCAGCGACACACCCGGAGGCTTCGGGCGGGCAGCCCTCGAACGCCTCCCTATTCGGTCTTGCTCCGGATGGGGTTTGCCAAGCGACCGATGTCACCACCGGCCCGGTGAGCTCTTACCTCGCCGTTTCACCCTTACCGCGAGCGCCCTCTCGAGCGGTCACGGCGGTCTGTTCTCTGTTGCACTGTCCTCGGGGTCGCCCCCACCAGCGGTTGGCTGGCATCCTGCCCTGTGGAGCTCGGACTTTCCTCTCGTGGCCTCACGCTCGCGCGTGATCCACCAGCGATCACCCGAGCCTCTCCGACGCCCGGAAGATGACGCGCGGCGCCGCTCCGTCAAACCCGACTCGACGCTCGCTGCTGGTCTCGGGCAGGCCTCGGTGTCGTCAGGGGCAGTCGCACGCGCTCATCGGACCGCAGTAGTGGTGCTGTGTGCAGAACGCGCCCTCGCAGGGCGTTCCTTCGGGGTCGGCGCATCTGCCGGTGGACGCATCGCAACGCAGCTCGGGGAGACACAGGCGGCTTGCGCTGCAGGGCTCGCCCACGGCGGCGCCGCGGAGACACGTCCCCGACGCGCCGTCGCAGTAGCTGCCTTCCATGCACGTGTACACCGCGGCGCTGCATGCTCCACCGTCCGGCGTTCGCGCGCTGCATGTGTCGTCCAGTGCGCAGTAGAGGTCGGGCTCGCACTGGTCCGAGCCACCGAGAGGGCCGATCGCGCGATCGCACGCCGCGCCCGCACCGCCGCGAGCCACGCAGGTGCGCACCGAGCACCACGCACCGAGCGCGCAGAGCGCGCCCTCCGTTCCGCACGCCTCACCGATCCCCGGCAGTGGCCGGCAGTGCGCTTCCCGACCCACGAGCGTGCACGCGTAACCAGGCTGGCACGCGTCGATCCCGAAGGCGCAGGGCGCGTCGGGCGGGAGCTGTGCGTGACACCCAGGGACGCATCGCCCACCGGGCCCACACTCGGCCTCGGTCGTGCACGGAACGCTCGCCACACACGCAGGGCCTCCGTCGTTCGCGGCGTCCTCGCTGCTCGCGTCCCGCGCCACGGAGGCGTCCCGCGTCGCGGCGTCCTCCGCCCTCGCGTCGGGCGGTGCGTGCGCATCCTGGGTGGTCTCGGCGGCGTCGGGCGCGACCACGCTCGCCGTGCATGCAGCGACGAGGACCGACAGCGACAACAGTGACCAGCGCGGCATCTGCCGTTCCCCTCTCATCGACGGGCTCGCGCACAGTGCGCCCGTTGAACGACGTGAGGATGCTCTTGGACCGCCTTCCGTCAAGCTGGGTCGGCCGGAGCGTCCGCACAGTGCGCGACGCACGCGATCACAGAGAGGCTCGATCCATGGGCCGATCCTCACGACAGCGCGCGGAGGTCGTTGGACGACGTCCTCGGGCGAGTAGGCCACCGACATGGACCGAGCCCTTCACCCGAGCACCTTCCGAGGCCTCCTCGACATGGCCTGGGTCGTCCCCACCGCGCCCTTGTCGCGGCGCTGGTTCAATGGCTGGGGCGCGACACGCGCCGAGATCGCCAAGCCACTGCCCGGCGACGAGATCGTTCCGAGCCCGCGCCTCTCGTACACGCGGGCCATCTCGATCGACGCGCCGCCCTCGGCCGTGTGGCCGTGGCTCGTGCAGATCGGCCAGGGTCGCGGCGGCCTCTACAGCTACGACGGTCTCGAGAACCTGGTCGGCTGTGAGCTCCACAGCGCCGACACGATCCTCGCGGAGCACCAGCGGCTCGCGGTGGGTGATCACGTGCTCTTCGGGCCCGCGGAGAAGAACTTCCCAGGCCAGGTCGTGCTCGACGTGATCCCACAGCGCGCCCTCGTCATGTGCGCGCTCCACCCCGAGACGCGCCTCCCCGAGCGCAGCGCCACGTGGGTCTTCGTGCTCGAGCCCGAGGGTGCGCACGGCACACGCCTCCTCGTGCGAGGCCGCAACGGCTACGCGAGCGGTGTCCCCAACCACGTCGCGTGGCACGTCGTGGAGCCCGTCGCGTTCGTCATGGAGCGAAGGATGCTGCGGGGCATCAAGCTCCGCGCGGAGCGCTCGGTCTCCTGATCGCCGTTCAGCGCGTGCGCTCGCGGAACCATGCGACCGTCGCCGCGAGCCCCTCGTCGAGCGAGGTCGGGGCGGTGCCCGTGGCCTCGCGCGTCGGCTCGAGCACCGACCTCTCCACGTCCCCGTCGCGACGGGGCGCCACGCCGATGCTCCCCTTCACGCCGAGCGCGCGCTCGATGCGCTCGGCGAGCGTGCGCGTCGTGGTCTCCACGCCCGTGGCGCAGTGGACCACGGGCAGCCCGATCTGCCGCGTGAGCGCGCGGAGGTTCGCCTTCACCACGTCCCCCACGTACACGTAGTCGCGCACGCAGCCCGCGTCGCCCTCGACCTTGCGCGCGTTCACGCGGATCGGCTCGCCGGCCATGAGGCGCTGCGTGAAGATCGCGACCACGCCGGCCTCGCCGTGCGGATCCTGGCGCGGCCCGTACACGTTCGCGTAGCGGAGCACGGTGGCCTCGAGGGCGAAGTCGTGCGCATAGCGGCGCAGATACGCCTCGCACGCCAGCTTGCTGCACGCATAGGGCGAGAGCGGACGCTGCGGCGTCTCGAGGCTCGCGAGCGTGGGCTCGGGGACCTCGCCATAGATCGCGCCGCCCGTCGACGCGAACACGACGTGCGCGACGCCCGTGCGCACCGCGGCCTCGAGCAGGTGGATCGTGCCGAGCACGTTGATCTGCGCGTCGCGCACCGGCTCGCGCGTGCTCACCGACACGCTGGTCTGCGCCGCCTGGTGGCTCATCGCGTCGAAGCGCGTCGCGGCGAAGAGCGCGTCCACCGCGGCCTGATCGCGGATGTCGAGCTGCACGAAGCGCGCGCCCGCCGGCACGTTCTCGCGCCGACCCGACGAGAGGTCGTCGATCACGGTCACATCGTGGCCCGCCGCGAGGAACGCGTCGGCGACGTGGCTTCCGATGAACCCGGCCCCGCCGGTCACGAGGATCTTCATGGTCTCGCGCTCCTCCGCCACGGAGACGACGCGTGGCGCGCGCTGCCGGGCGCCGCTCCGATAGCGTCGTCCTGTCCGGCACGCAAACCTGGGATCGAGGGCCCCGGCGCGGAGGCCCGCGAGACCGCGGTCACTCCATGAGCTCGAGGTGCGCGCGGAGGGCCGCCGTGGTCTCGTCGCGGAGCGAGAGCACCCGTCGCGCGGCCTCGTGCGTGGCCTCGTCGTCGACCGTGGCCAGCGACTCGGTGCGCGCCGCCGCCTCGCCCATCCGGAGGGCGCCGACCTGCCGCAAGACGCTCTTGAGGCGGTGCGCGTGGCTGCGAGCACGCGCCATGTCGCCGGCGCCGATCGCGGCCTCGAGCTCGCTCGCGCAGTGGAGGATCGACGTGATGGCGTCCGCGACGAGCTCGCGCACGAGGTGGGCATCGCCGTGGCTCTTCGCCTGGGCAGCGAGTCGATCGAGCACGGAGGAGTCGAAGAGCGGCAGGCCCACCTTGAGGGCGAAGCTGACTCGGCTCCGGCCTGCGAACAAGCGCCATTCCGAGGCGCCTGTGCGAGAGCGCGCGCCTACGGCGGAGTTGGCTCCGCTCCGGTGCGCGGCCTACAGTCGGCGCGTGAGAGACCTCGAGCAGAGGGTCGAAGAGAAGCGCGTGCGCTCGTTCGATGGCGCCGAGATCGCGTACCACGTGGTCGGATCCGGCCCGCCGATCGTCCTCGTGAACGGCCTCGGGGGGAGCTGGCGCGCCTGGTCCCACCAGATCCGCCGGTTCTCCGGGGAATTCCGGTTCATCAGCTGGGACTACCGTGGGATGTACCAGTCGCCGATCCCGCGCGATCGCGACGAGCTCGCGGTGGGTCGGCACGCGCTCGACGGTCTCGCGGTGCTCGCCGCGGAAGGCATCACGCGTTGCGAGGCGTTCGGGTGGTCCATGGGCGTGCAGGTCTCGCTCGAGATGTTCCGCGCGGCGCCGCACCTCTTCACGAGCCTCGTGCTGGTGAATGGTGTGGCAGGGAGCCCGTTCAAGACGCTGGCCGGATCCGCGGCCGTCGGAGGGCTGGCGCCGCCCCTCTTGCGCCGGATGCAGGACGTGCCTCGCCTCGTCGCGGCCGTGACGCGCCACGCCGTGCACTGGCCCGGCACGGTCGACCTCGCGGTGAAGCTCGGCATCGCGTCCTCCACCATCGATCGCGAGGTCTTCGGGGTGCTGGCGCGCTCCTTCTCCGGCCTGGACATGCGCGTCTACGCCCGGATGCTCGAGCAGCTCGGCGATCACGACGCGCACGACGTGCTCCGGCGCATCGAGGTGCCGGTGCTGATGATCGCGGGCGGGCGTGATCTCATGACGCCGCGGATCGCGGCCGAGCGCATCGTGCGAGGCGTCCAGCGCGGCGAGCTCTTCGTGGTGCCCGAGGGGACGCACTACATCGCGGTCGAGTATCCCGCGCTGCTCAACGAGCGCATCGATCGCTTCCACCGCGACCACGGGCTCTTTCCGCGGACCGAGGTCCTGGCGTGAGGCGGACGCTTGCGCTGATCCGGACGCGAGCGCTCGTCGTGGCCGCGCTCGTCACGCTGGGCGCACCGCTCGTCGAGGCGGGCTGCTCGTCGGGCACGGAGACCCCAGTCGCCCGCGAGGATCAGGACGCCGATGTGCGCGCGCTCGCGAACCAGATCCTCGAGGACCCGGCGCGCTTGCCGCTCGACGAGGTGGACGAGGCGATCCGCGACGAGCGCCCCGTGCTCGCGGCCGATCTGATCGCGCAGGGCGCGCAGCCAGCGACCGAGCGACAGATCGCGGCGCTGCGTGCGCTCGAGATGACGAGCAGCGAGGGCCGTCGACTGCGCTCGCGTTGCGTGCGGCTCTACCGCGATCGGCTCGAGGCGCTCGAGTCGCTGCGCGTCGCGCTCTCGCGCGGCATCGGCATGGAGGACGAGCAGCTCGTCACCGCGATGCACGCCGATGCACAGGCGCAGATCGCCATCGTCTCGTTCCAGGACGAGCTCGCGCGGCTCGTGCCGGATCTCCAGGATCGGCCCCCGCTCGAGGAGCGAGGCGCGCCTCCGCGCCTGCCGAGCCGCGACGACGCGCTCGAGGACCCTGCGCCCGCCGATCGACCCGAGGATCCCAACCCGGTCGCTGGTGATCCCATCGGCACGCCCGAGCCGGAGTGAGCGCGTGCGCGCCGTAGCCGGACGCGCCGCGGTGCTCGTCATCGACAACTACGACTCGTTCACGTTCAACCTCGTGCAGCTCGTGCGCGCCATCGCGCTGCGCGAGCGAGCGCGCGAGGACGCCGTCGTGGTCGTGCGCAACGACGTGGCCAGCGCTGGCGCGTTGCTGGCGGAGGACCCGGGCGGCGTCCTCCTCTCGCCGGGGCCCGGCCTGCCGCGCGACGCCGGCGTGTGTCTCGCGCTCGTCCGCGCCGCGCCCGAGACGCTGCCCCTGTTCGGCGTCTGCTTGGGCATGCAGATCCTCGCGGAGGCGCTCGGCGGCGAGGTCGTTCGTGCGCCACGCACGATGCATGGCCGCACGAGCGTCCTCAGGCACGACGCGCGCGGAGCGTTCGCGGACGTACCGTCGGGTGCTCGGGTGATGCGCTACCACTCGTGGGTGGTGGAGGAGGCGAGCCTGCCCCCCGGGCTCGAGGCGAGCGCGTGGTCCACGGACGACGGCGCGCTCATGGCCATGCGGCACCGCACCCGACCCCTCGAGGCCGTCCAGTTCCACCCCGAGTCGTTCCTCACCGAGCACGGCGACGCGATGCTCGGCCCGTTCGTGAAGCGCTCGCTCGCCCGCGCCCGCGCCTGACGCTCCGAGGCGGACATGCCGGGGCCGAGAAACCGGGACGGTCCTGCGTTGTTGCATTCCGGAGACCGGGACGGTCCTGCGTTGTTGCATTCCGCGCCAAGGACCCTTCGATCGAAGAAACCTCGCGATTCGCGTGAACCCGGCGAGAAGCCGGCCGGGAAACCGGGACGGTCCTGCGTTGTTGCATTCCGGAGACCGGGACGGTCCTGCGTTGTTGCGGCCCCCGAGGACGAAGCCGCTCGTGCGTCTTCGGTGGCGCCGCCCGGTCCCACGCTGGCGAGCTCGCCTGGGCAGACCTCGCAGCTTCCCGACTCCGACCGTCTCGCGCGTCGACGCAGCGTGCCGCACGGCCTCGTGCGGGCGGTGCACGGGCGAGGGCTCGGAACTCGCCACGGCACAACGGCTGGTCTACAACCCGCCCATGCAGACGGTCCTCGTGACGGGTGCGGCAGGCACCGTCGGGAACTACGCCGTGAGCCTCGCGGAGGCCGCGGGCTACCGCGTGATCGCGACGGACGTGTCCGCCAAGGGCATCACCGTGCCCGTGCGCGGCGAGGTCCGCGCGGGAGACCTGCGCGACGCTGCGTTCGTCGAGCGCCTCGTGCGCGGCGTCGACGCCGTGATCCACACCGCGGCCCTGCTCGACGTGGGCACGCCCTACGAGACCCTGCGCGCCGTGAACACCGACGCAGTGGGCACCCTCTACGATCTCGCGAGCCGCGCGGGCGCCAAGCGCTTCGCTCACGTCTCGAGCGGGATGATCTACGCGCAGGGGCAGAAGGGCCCCGTCGCCGAGACGGCCCCGATCCTCCCGCGCGGCCCCCACGGCCGGAGCAAGCGCGACGCCGAGCAGCTCCTCGAGGAGCGCAAGGACAAGGGCGCCAAGTGGACGATCCTGCGCGCTGCGCCCGTGTATGGACGCCGCGGCCGCCACTTCGCCGCGATCCTCCTCACCGTCGGCCCCGCGATGCGCCTCACGATGCCCGTGCTCCCGCGCCCCGCCGGCGGCCCCGTCCACAACTTCGTGCACGCCGAGGACGTCGCGCGCGCCCTCGTGCACGTGCTCTTCCGCGAGGACACGGCCTACCGCGTCTACAACGTCGCCGACGACGATCCGCTCAGCCTGGGTGAGCGCGTGGCCGAGACCTTCCGCTCGTACGGCCTGCACACGCTGCCCGCGGGCGAGCTCCCGCGCGGCGTGCTCGATCGCGTGGCGCACCTCTTCCAGACGCCGGGCGCGCACCAGTCGCTCGATCGTGCGCTCCTCGCGGCCTGGCGCCTCGTCGTCTTGCGGCACGGTCTCAAGCCCGCCCTGCGCTCGCGCGTGGATCGCGAGGCCCTCACGCTCCTCTACGACGACCTCGTGCTCGACACCAAGGCGCTGCGCGAGACGGGCTGGTCGCCACGCTTTCCGCGCTTCCAGGAGGGCTGGCGCCAGGTGCTCCGCTGGTACCAGGCCGAGCGCTGGGCACCGCGCTACGGTTGAGCCGTGTCTCGCTCCCCGAGCCTGCCTCGTCCATTCAGCTCGCTCGCGCGCGAGGTGCGGGCCGTGCTCAAGCAAGGTCATCTGATCGCGAACGCGCCCGGCGCGCGCGACGGCGTGGGCACCCGTCTCGGCCATGGAGATCGGCTCGTCGTCTTCGTGCACGGCTTCATGGCGCGAGGCCCGGTGTGGGGGCCCATGCGCCACGCCGTGGCCGCGTCGAAGGCCGTCGAGACGATCGATCTCAGCTACGGCCCGCTCGAGTCGTTCGAGGCCGTCTGCGCGCGCGTCCGACGCGTGATCCTCGCGCACCACGAGGGGCGGCCCGTGACCATGGTGGGCCACTCGCTCGGAGGCCTCGTCTCGCGCTGGATCGTGCAAGAGGGCCACGACGCTGCGACTCATGTGGATCGGCTCATCACGCTCGCGAGCCCGCACGACGGAACCACCGCGGCGCGCATCCCTGCCGGTCCCCTCGTCTCCGCGATCCGCCCTCGGAGCGCCGTGCTCCAGACGCTCCACGCCTCGGTGGCCGCTCTCGAGCGCGTGCACCGCGTGGCCGTGGTCGCCGCCAAGGATCGGATGATCACGCCGCCCTCGTCGGCCGCAGCGCTACCCGGCGCCGAGGTGGTGTGGCTCGACGTCGGACACAACGAGATCCTCTTCGACCCCGAGGCCATCGCCATCGTCGAGCGCCACGTCGCGTGAGCATGTCGGGCCCTACGCGCGGCCGAGGCCGATCTCGCCCGACGGCGGCTCCTCCTCGATGCGCGGCTCGCTCGTGCGCGGCGGCGCCTCGTGCGGGATGCGCACGCGAAAGAGGCTCCCCTTGGGTGTGTGGGGCAGCGCGGTGATCTCTCCGTGGTGCGCGTCGACGATCTGCTTGGTGAGCGCGAGGCCCAGGCCCAGACCGCGACGCCGACGCGTGAAGAACATGTCGAAGAGGCGCTCCCGGTCGGCCTCGGCGATGCCCGGCCCCTCGTCCGACACCTCGATCACGAGCGCGCTCTCGTCGCGACGCACCCGCACCTCGACGCGACCCTGGGGCGGCGAGAATTGGATCGCATTCCGTACGAGGTTCCACAGGACCTGCCGGATCTGCTGCGGATCGATCACGCCGCCGACCTGATCGTCAGGCTCGAGGATGAGCTCCACACGCGTCTCGCTGGCGCCGCGTCGCGCGAGCTCGATCACCTCGCGCGCGATCGGTCCGACGGGGACGCGCAGCCGCTCGGCGGGGCCGGCGCGGCCCACCTCGAGCATGGTCGTGACGAGCTCGTTCAGGCGGTCGGTCTCCTTCAAGACCGAGTCGAGGAGGCGTCGATCCTCGGCCTCGAGCGAGGCACCGTCGCGCACGAGCTCGACGCTGCCCGAGATCGACCCGAGCGGATTGCGGATCTCGTGCGCGAGCCCCGCGGCGAGCGAGCCCAGCACCGCAAGGCGGTCGGCGCGCTCGGCCTTGTGACGCAGCGCCATGAGCTCCGTGAGATCCTGGAAGATCACGAAGGAGCCAGCCACCGAGCCGTCGGCCTTGCGCAGCGGCGCGAGCGTGTAGCCTGCGGGAAAGCGGGCGCCGTCGTGTCGTCGTCCCTCGGTCTCGCGTCGCTCGGCGACGTCGTCCGTGAGATCCAGGTAGCGCCGCGCCGACTGGCCCACGAGCTCCGCCGCAGGCGCTCCGAGGATGCTCTCGGCGGCAGGATTGGCGGAGCTCACGAGGCCCGCCGCGTCGAGCGTGACGAGGCCGGAGGAGAGCGAGCGCACCACGTCCTCGTGCACCTGCGCGTAGCCGGCGGCGCTCTCGGCCACGCGCGCGAGCTCGGTGCGCGTGCGCTGGAGGCGATCGCCCAGCGTCGCCGCGAGGCCACCGACGAGCACGAGGCCGACGAGGTTGCGGAGCATCGCGGTCGCGAGCTCGCGACCCTCGGGTGCGTAGTCGAGCGCCGACTGATCCGGTGGGCCTGGTAGGCCTCCGTTCGCGAGGCCGAGCGAGATCGTGCCGTAGAGCACGAGCGTCGTGCCAGCTACGGTCGTGGCGCTGCGCCCGGTGCCCACGAGCGCCGCGAGCAGAACGCTCGCGCCGTAGAGAAAGGTGAAGCCGCTCTGCGCGCCGCCCGTGAGGTAGACGAGACCGCTCGTCAACACGAGATCGGTGGCGACCTGCACGGCGGCCAGGCGTGTGAGCGGACGTGCGCCGCGCGCCACCGCGAGCGCCGTGAGCGCCGAGGCCGCATACGCCGCTGCGATCAGCGCGGTGAGCGCGCGAGGAGTGAACGCGTCGGGGCGCCCGAGGTTGAGCAGCAGCGTGCCGCCGAGCACCACGGTGACCACCACGAGGCGTCCGAGGAGCGCGAGCTGCAGGCGTCGCGCGAGCCTCGGCTCGGTGGCGGCGTCCTCGGTCTCGCCCTGCGCCGGCTCCCCCTGCTGCGTTGCGGGGGGAGCGGGCGAGGGAAGCGCTGGCTCGCGCGTCGGCTCCGCGGTCACTCGGCCTTGATGCGACCCGCGATGTCGAAGATGGGCATGTACATCGCGATCAGCATGAAGCCGACGATGCCGCCGATCACCACCATCATGATCGGCTCGAGCAGCGAGGTGAGCGCTGCCACGGCCACGTCGACCTCTTCTTCGTAGAAGTCGGCGATCTTGTTGAGCATCTGATCGAGCGCGCCGGTCTGCTCACCGACGCCGATCATCTGCACGACCATGGCGGGGAAGACCTTGGTGTCCATGAGCGGCTCCGCCATGGACTTGCCTTCGCGGATGCGGTCGGCCGTGAGCTTGATGCCCTTCTCGATCACCACGTTGCCCGACGCCTTGCCGACGATGTCGAGCGCGTCGAGGATGGCGACGCCGGAGGCGAGAAGGGTGCCGAGCGTGCGCGTGAAGCGGGCGACCGCGATCTTGCGCATGACGGGGCCGATGAGCGGCACCTGCAGCACCGCGCGATCCCAGAACTCACGGCCCCACGGCTGTCGGTACGACCAGGGGATGCCGAAGAAGAGCGCGAGGAAGATCGCGAGGAAGATGTACCAGTTGTTGAGGAAGCCCTCGGAGATGTTGATGACGAGCTGGGTGGGGCCGGGCAGCGAGTCCTCGCCGCCGAAGTCGGCGAACATCGCCTGGAAGGCGGGGATGACCCACGTGAGCAGCACGACCACGACGCCGATGGCGATCGCGAGGGTGGCGAGCGGGTAGACGAGGGCGCCGCGCACCTGCCGCTTCAGCTTCACGCGCTTCTCGATGTAGACCGCGAGGCGCTGGAGGATCGTGTCGAGGATGCCGCCGATCTCACCGGCGCGGACGAGGTTCACGAAGAGGTCGTCGAAGACCTTCGGGTGCTTCGCGAGCGAGTCGGAGAAGGTCGCGCCCTGCTCGACGTTGTTCTTGATGTCCTTGAGGATGCGGTTGAACGCCTTGTTCTCGCCCTGCTGCGAGAGGATGTCGAGGCACTGCACCAGGGGAAGGCCGGCGTCGATCATCGTCGCGAACTGACGGATGAACACGACGAGCTCGGCCTCGGTCACGGGCGCGCCGAAGGTGAGGTTGAGCTCCTTGGGCTTCTTCTTGACCTTCGTCGGCGTCAGGTTCTGCTGCTTGAGGCGATCCTGGACGGCAGCCTCGGTGGCCGCTTCCATCACGCCTTTTCGAACCTCACCCGAGCGGCCCTTGGCCTCCCAGACCCACTCCTGCATGGACGACCATCCTTCGCTTCGGTGCCTTCGCGGTGCCTATCGCGCTCTCGTTCGGGTCGGCACGCTCGGCGCGAGCCAGCGTATCGAGAATGCGGTCACGGGGTCAAAAAGCGCCCAGCTCCGCGCGCCTCGCCTGGGGGCACGCTCCGGCGGGTCTCAGCGCCCCGTGGCCTTGCCGCCGCTGTAGCCGGGGCCGGCTGGGACCACGGGCGAGCGGCCCTCGAGCATGTTCTGGAGCTCGACGGGGTCGCCGGAGTACCCGATCGCGTCTTCCAAGGTGATGAGCTTGCGTTGGTACAGGGAGTACAGCGACTGGTTCATGGTCTGCATGCCGCTGCGGCCCTGGCCGATCTGCATCTGTGAGTAGATCTGGTGGACCTTGTCCTCGCGGATGAGGTTCCGGATGGCGGCGTTGGGGACCATGACCTCGGCCGACATCACGCGGCCCGGGCCATCGGCGCGCGGCAAGAGGAGCTGGGTCATCACGGCCTGCAGCACGAACGAGAGCTGCGCGCGGATCTGGCTCTGCTGGTGGGCCGGGAACACGTCGATGACGCGGTTGATCGAGGAGATCGCGCTGTTGGTGTGCAGCGTGCCGAAGACCAAGTGGCCCGTCTCGCTGATGGTGAGGGCGGCCTCGATCGTCTCGAGGTCGCGCATCTCGCCGACGAGGACGACGTCGGGATCCTGGCGCAGCGCGTACTTGAGCGCGTCCTTGAAGCCCTTGGTGTCGGCGCCGACCTCGCGCTGGTTCACCACGCAGAGCTTGCTCTGGTGCTCGAACTCGATCGGGTCCTCGATCGTGATGATGTGCTGGCGTGTCTCGCGGTTGATCTTGTCGATGATCGACGCGAGCGTCGTGGACTTGCCGGAGCCCGTCGGGCCCGTGATGAGCACGAGGCCGCGGGGCAGGGCGGCGAGCTCGCCGACGACCGCGGGAAGGCCCAGCTCCTCGAAGCCGAGGATCTTGTGCGGGATCGCGCGGAACGCGGCGCCCACCGAGCCGCGCTGCATGAAGACGTTGCCACGGAAGCGAGACAGGCCGCGGATGGAGAACGAGAAGTCGCACTCCCACTGCTTCTCGAATTTCACCTTCTGGTCCTCGTTGAGGACCGAGTAGACGAGCTGCTTGGTGTCCTCGGCGCGGAGCGGGGCCATCTTCAGCGGCACGAGGCTGCCGTCGATCCGGAACTGCGGCGGCGTTCCACGTGTGATGTGGAGGTCGGACGCGCCGCGCTCGATCATCGCGCGAAGGAGCTGGAGCAGGGTGACTTGAAGTGGGCCCTGGTGATCGACGTCGCTCATGGCGGCATCGTACCGCGCCCCTGCACGCGACGTCTCGGTTCCCGCACGCGACGGGGTCGCCCGCGGACCCTCCTGACTCGACCTCCCCTCC
>JAIBCE010000199.1 GCA_019694315.1 Sandaracinaceae bacterium | reverse complement strand
CGAAGTAGCGAGCGACGGCGAGCGACTCGAGGACGCGGTCGATGGGGAGGCGGGCGAGCGTCGCGGCCTGCCCGAGCATGCGCAGCACGTCGGGCTCGCCCTGGAGCTCACCGCCATCGCGCGTGTGCTGGCGGGCCATGAGCCAGACGTCGCGCATGAAGCCGGTCTCCCGACCATCGTGGCGCGCGGCCATCGCACCCACGAAGAGCGCGCCGCCCTCGCCGTCGCGGGCGTCGTTCGTGACGAAGGCTCGGAAGCTCGCGCTCTGCTGGCGCAGGAGCGCGTCCTCGTCGCACCCGAAGAAGCCGGTCTCGTTCCACGCGAGCCAGGTGGCGGTGGCCTCCCGCACGCTCTCGGCCTCGCCCGGATCCGAGGCGAACAGGCCCGCGCTCGCCACGAGCTGGAGCGCGCACGCCTCGATCCGATCGTCGGGCACGTCGTCGCTCACGAGGGCGTGCACGATCGCCGCGTCCTGCACTGCATCGAAGAGCGCCGCGTCGAGGCGTATGGCGCTCCGTCGATCGCGACGGCTACTCGCGCCCGGATCGTCGAGGCCGTCGTCGTGCATCATGGTCACGGGGCCCTCGAGCACGTACACGTCGAAGCCGTCGGTGCCGCCACGGCCGCCATCGCTCGGCGGAAGGGGCCATCCCTCTTCCGACAGGATCTCGAACGCCTGCTCGAGACCCGCGATCCAGAGGCTGGCGCGCCGCTCGTCGAGCGTGCCGTGGATCGCGAGGGGTTGCTCCCACGAGCTCGCCGCGAGACCGAGCTCGGGTCGATCGGCGCGGGTGGGCCAGGGGACGCGCTGCCCCCGCCACTCCGCGGTGTCGGCCACGAGCCCGTCGACGTAGGCCGCCATGCCACCGACCATGATGCCGACGGGGGTCTGATCGGTGCCGGCCGGACCCTCCTGCGCGGCCGCCGAGGCGCCGAGGAGCCCCACGATCGAGGCCGCGAGCCCCCATCGCGCGCGTCCGCGGCCGGGCAGAGGGCTCGTTTGGGCGACCGAAGTTGACATCGGAGGGTGCATCCTTCTACCAAGGACCTTTGGATCCGCCCGTCGTTCCCTCGGGACGCTCGGGCAGCGCAGGCAGGAGCCCATGAGCCAGCCCACCTTCGACCCCGGAAGCTTCTTCACCTTCGATCTCCGCGGAGGTCAGGTCGCGACGCGGGGAGGACGCCGGGTCCTCGTGCTCACCGACACCGTGCTCGCGCCGCTGGTCGGCGCCGCGGTGGCCAACGGCGACCTCACGGTCGTGCGCCGCCTCGGTCGACACATCGGCGAGGAGGTGCGCGCATCGCTCGGCGGCAGCGCCGACGACGTGCCGGTCGACGTGGTGCTCGGACACCTCGGGGGCGTCCTCTCGCTCTTCGGATGGGGCCGGATCCAGCTCGATCGCTGGGGCGATGCGCTCGCCGTGCGCGTGGAGCACGCGCCGGTGATCGATGCGGAGCAGCTCGCGCTGGCGGCGTTGCTCGGAGGTCTCTTCTCGTCGGTGACGGGACGCGACGTGGCCTGCGTGCCCGTGGGCGAGAGCGCCGAGTTCATCCTGGTGGCACCGGCGATCGCCGAGACCGTGTGGGGCTGGGCGCGCGCCGGTGAGAACGTGGCCGGGATCGTGGCGCGGCTCGCGCCCGAGGCCGAGCTCGAGGGAGGTCAGGCGTGAGCATCGAGACCGTCGGACGCCTCGAGTCGTTGCTCGAGAAGATCAAGACGCGCCAGCGCACCGCCCCCGAGCCGCTCGAGACGGTGATTCGTCGCATGGGCGGCGGCGCGGCGACGGGGCTCGACGCCGTGCGTGCGGAGGCCGAGCGCAAGGCACAAGCCGAGGTCGCCGCGCAGGCCGCTGCCAGAGCGCAGGCCGAGGCGAAGGCGCAGGCGGAGCTCAAGGCGCAGGCCGAGGCGAAGGCGCGCGCGGAGATCGAGGCGAAGAACCGCGCGGAAGCGGAGCTCAAGGCGCAGGCGGAGCTCAAGGCGCAGGCGGAGGCGAAGGCGCGCGCGGAGATCGAGGCGAAGAACCGCGCGGAAGCGGAGCTCAAGGCGCAGGCGGAGCTCAAGGCGCAGGCGGAGGCGAAGGCGCGCGCGGAGATCGAGGCGAAGGCGCACGCAGAGGCCGAGGCGAGGGCGCAGGCGGAGCTCAAGGCGCAGGCGGAGGCGCGGGCGCAGGCCGAGGCGCACGCGCGTGCGGAAGCCGAGGCGCAGGCGCGTGCGGAGGCCGAGGCGAAGGCGCATGCGGAGCTCAAGGCGCAGGCCGAGGCCCGCGCTCGTGCGGAGGCGGAAGCGAGGGCGCACGCCGAGCAGGCGAAGGCTCGAGCCGAAGCGGAAGCGGCCGCACGGGCCGAGGCGGAAGCGGCGGCCAAGCCGGTCACCGTCGCGGGCTATCAGGAGCACGGCGCGCCCGAGCCCCACCACGCGGGCGTCAAGGCGCGCACGATGCCGCCGTCTGCGCCCATCGCGAAGATCGTGGGCGACGCGCACCCCGTGCAGCCGCTCTTCGGGCGCCTGGTGGAGCGCACGCTCGCACTGCGCCCGATCGACTCCTGACGAAGCGCGATGCTGCTCGCGCTCGACGTCGGCAACACGAACACGGTGCTGGGCCTCTACGATGGCTCCGAGCTGCGGCACTCGTTCCGCATCGAGTCGTCGAAGGGCCGCACGGCCGACGAGCACCTCGTCGTGTTCCTCACGCTGCTCGACGTGGCCGAGCTCGCGCGGAGCGCCGTGCACGCCACGATCATCGCGTCGGTCGTGCCCTCGCTCACCGAGGCGATCAGCGTCGCGGTGCGCCGCGCGTTCGGCCACGAGCCGGTGATCGTGGGGCCCGGGGTACGCACCGGGATGCCCATCCTCTACGAGAACCCTCGCGAGGTCGGCGCGGATCGCATCGCCAACGCGGTGGCCGCGTACGAGCGCGTGCACGGCGCGGTCGTGGTCGTCGACTTCGGCACCGGCACCAATTTCGATTGCGTCAACGCCAAGGGCGAATTCGTGGGCGGCGTGATCGCGCCGGGCCTCCAGATCAGCGCCGACGCGCTCTTCTCGCGCGCCGCGCGGCTCGCGCGCATCCCCATCCAGAAGCCTCCCAAGACGATCGGCCGCAACACCACGCACTCGGTGCAGTCGGGGATCGTCTTCGGCTACGTCGGCCTCGTCGACGGCCTGGTCGATCGCATCCGCGCCGAGCTCGGGCCCCTGCGCGTCCTCGCCACGGGCGGTCTCGCGAGCCTCATCGCGCCCGAGTCACGCACGATCGACGAGGTCTTGCCCGACCTCACGCTCGACGGCCTGCGCATCCTCTACGAGCGCAACCTCGAGTGATCAGCCGCGTCGCTCGCTCGCGGTCCACGCCGCGAAGAGCACGCCCGCTGCCACGCTGACGTTCAGCGACTCCACGGCCCCGGTGCCGCGGATGGACACGGCGCGCGCGATCGACCGTCGCACCTCGTCCGAGATGCCGCTCGCCTCGCTGCCGAGCACGAGCACGCCGCGGGTCGGCCACCGCATCGTCATCGCGTCCTCGTCGCCGCGCGCGTCGGCGGCGAGCACGCGATAGCCCTCGCGACCGAGCGCCGCGAGGAACACGTCGAGATCGGGCACAGGCACGACGGGCAGCTGCTCGGCGGCCCCCTCGGCGATGCGTACGGCGGCGGGCGTGAGCGGCGTGCGCCCACGCTCGCCGCGCATGACCACCGCATCGAGCCCGAGGAAGGCCGCGCTCCGCAGGATCGCGCCCACGTTGTGAGGGTTCGACACACCGTCGAGCGCCACGAGCGCGAAGCGCTCCGCGTGAGTCATGCGATCGAAGAGCTCGTGCGCGTCGGGCACGGGCCGGGGTCGCGCGATGACGACCAGGCCCTCGTGGTGCATCGACTCCGCGAGGCTCGAGAGCTGCGCGTCCTCGAGCTCGGCGTAGGGGATGCGCCGTGCTGCCGCCTCGCGCAGGAGGGGCCCCAGCTCCTTGCGGTCGCGCGGTCCGTGGGCGATCCGCGCCACGTCGTCCATGCGGGTGCGGAGCACCGCGAGCGCCGCGTTGCGGCCGTAGATCTTCTCGTGTGCTGCCATGAGCGGGGCGCGGTTGTGGCCGCGCAGACGGGGCGCGTCGAGCCGAACTCACCTCCTCAGGGCTCGGCGAGGCAGCGCGTGCGGTAGTCGCGGCCGAGCGGCTCGTAGCCGCCTCCGCCGTCCGGATGCGCCTCGAGGTAGGCGAGCTCGGCGGCAGCGCGCTCGGTCGGCGGCAGGCCGAGGATCTCGTCCTCGTTCACGAAGCGTCGCGCGGGATCGGTGACTCCGAGCGTGGCGCGCACCTCCATCTCCACGACGTGGGCGCGCGACTCCTCGCGCAGCGCCTCCTCGACGAGCGCCTCGCAGTCGCGCCCCGCTCGCGGCTCGTGCGCCACGAGGCCCCGGCCCTCGCGCACGTGGTGCAGGAGATGCGCGAGGCGCGCGGCCGTCGGGTCGTCGGCCCAGTCGCTCGGCAGCGAGATGACCTGGCCAGGCCACACGGTGCCTGCCCCGGCTGCGAAGCAGATGCGGGGCCCCAGGTCGTCGCCGACGACCTGGCCCGCGGCGGTGAGCCGAGCCAGGAGCCGCGCCGTCCGCGTGGGCTCGGGCGAGCAGGCGAGCGGCAGGGGCGCGGGCGGGTCGGGGCGCTCGCAGGCGCAGACGCACAGGAGCGCAGCGAGCAGGGGGCGGCCGCGCTTGACGACGGAAAACACAGTCCGGTAGCGTGCCCTCATGCGTGGGCTGTCCTCGTCGTTCTCGGCTCTCGCGGCGCGCCCATTCTATCGCGGCCTGGCGACGCTGACCGTGCTCTTCGCGTGCCTCGTCGCGGTCCCCGCCGGGGCGCACGCCCAAGCGCGCGCCGGCGCCGCGGAGCGCGCGAGAGAGGCCGAGGCACGGGCGCTGTTCGAGCAAGGGCGTGAGCACGCCGAGGCCGAGCGCTGGATCGAGGCCCTCGATTCGTTTCGCCGTTCCCGCGCCGTGTCGGAGCGACCGACCACGATCTTCAACATCGCGACGACGCTGATCCGCCTGGGCCGCGCCCAGGAGGCGCTCGCGACCATCGCCGAGCTCGAGCGCCTCGCCGACCCCACGCAGCACGCGCGCATCCTGAGCGACGCGGCCGAGATCCGGAGGCAAGCGGAGGCCTCGCTGCGCCACGTGACGGTGCGGGTGTCCCCCGTCGAGGCGACCGTCGAGGTCGACGGCGAGCTCGTGGCGGGCGAGGGCGCCGAGCGGACGATGGTTCTCGATCCGGGCGCGCACGCGGTGGTCGTCTCGGCGGAGGGCCACGTGACCCAGCGCTTCAACCTCGAGCCCGGCAGCGATCAGCGTGAGATCGCGCTCGCGCAGCTCGACGCGACCCTGCACGTGGTGCCGAGCGTCGACACGGCGACCGTCAGCGTGGACGGCGCCGTGCGAGGCACGGGTGCCCTCGAGCTCACGCTCGCACCCGGGAGCTACGCGATCGGCATCACCGCCGAGGGATACCTCCCGTTCGATCGCCGGGTCGATCTCGGCGCGGGCGCCACCCTCACCGTGGATGCGGCGCTCGAGCTCATCCCGCCCGACACCGACATCACGCACAGCTCGCTCTTCTGGGGGCTCACCCTCGGCCTCGGCGGCGCCCTCGTGCTCGGCGGCATCATCACCGCCGCGGTCTGCGCCTCCTCCGACGCCTGCTGGGTCGACGGCCCTCTGAACGACGGCTCGAGCGACGTGATCATCGCGCCCCTCGCCTCGTTCTGAGGGCTGGGCCGGAGGGCGTGCCGTTCGTTCGGGGCGCTCGCTCCCCCGAGCCCGCACCGTCAGTCCCGCGATCGTCAATCGCCGCACGGGACGGTCGAGAGCACGGGCGGCGCCTCACAGAACCCCGGCTTTCAGGGGGATCGCGCGAGATTCGCATGAGCACGGTTCTTGCGGAGGGGCCGCCGCTGGCCACTTGCCGAGGATCCGCTAACCCTCGGCCCCCTGCGGGAGCGGCCCGCGAAAGAGGAGACCGAGGATGTTGCGCACGATTCGATCGATGCTTGTGCTCGCGGCCACCCTGGCCGTGGTGGCGTCACCCGGTTGCGGTGACCCCCGACCTCCGATCAACCGAGTCCAGCCGGGCGCGATCGAGAAGTCGGTCTTCGCCGGTGAGTGGTACTACCAGCAGACCGTCATCGACACGCCTTACTCCGCCGGCTTCACGTTCGTCGGCGAGCAGGGCCGCCTCGAGCGCATCCGCTGGGAGATCCAGGAGGACTTCCTCCTCGCGCGCCGCACCTACGAGTGGATCGCGGGCGCGGAGCCCGAGGGCATCGGCGCCGACCAGGTGCAGCAGGGCGCGGTCGTCGCGGCCTACCGCATCACCAGCCACTTCGACATCCGCCGCGACTACAACCCGGTGACGGGCGAGGAGCAGAACGTCGTCAGCGAGAACACCTCGGACCGCCCCTGGTACGAGCGTCAGTTCATGCGCGTCGACTGGTCGACGAACCTCGCGAACGCGACCGACATGTTCGCGATCTCCCGCATCCTCGACGGCATCCAGATGTCGCCGGTGCAGTACTCGCCGACGGACCCGAACGATCCCAACGCGCCTCGCTTCGAGCGCGACGGCACGGGCCCCGTCAACTACATCGACGTTACGAACCGCATGTTCGTCGAGCCGCAGTCGGTCTACATCCCCGGCTTCGGCAGCATCCCCTCCTGCTTCCTCATCTCGCAGAGCCACCTCGACTGCGCAGCGGCCGAGGTTGGTGTGCGCAACTCGTTCCTCCGCGCCGACACGCTCGATCGTGACTACCAGCCGATGGAGTACACGGGCGACCGCATGGAGCGCTTCGGCTACTTCGTGACCGAGCGCGCCGGCTACGATCCGCACTACGGTGTGGTCGAGGGCTCGCGCGTCCGCTACGCGAACCGCCACAACATCTGGGAGCAGAGCCACCGCCGCAACGCGGACGGCACGCTCCTTCGCTGCACCACGAACGACCAGTGCGCGGACGGCCGCGGCTCGGTGTGCGACCTCGCCTACGCGACCGCGCACCGCGAGACCGACGAGAACGGTCACTGGCTCGGCGCCTGCACGATGGCCTACCGCGACCGCGGCACGCGCCCGATCCCGTACTACACGCCGAACCTCCCCGAGGACCTCTTCGGCGACGTCGCGGAGTTCGCGGCGGACTACGCCGATGCCTTCGGTCGTACCGTCGACGCCCTCCGCGTCAACGAGTGCGTGGCCAACGGTGGCGACGAGGGCAGCTGCGCGGCCGAGGCGGATCGTGAAGATTCGAACGGTCTCTTCGTGGCCTGCCACAGCCCCGTCGTCGAGAGCGACCCGGCGTCGTGCGGCGAGCGTGGCCTCGTGGTTCGGCCCGGCGACCTCCGTCACTCGATCGTCGGCTACGTGAGCGACGCCCACCTCTCGAGCCCGCTCGGCTACGGCCCGTCGTCGGCGGACCCGCTCACGGGCGAGATCATCATGGCGAACGCGTTCGTGTACGGCGCCGCCATGGAGACCCTCGAGAGCTACGCGCGCGACATCCTTCGCCTCCTCGACGGCGACATCACCATCGCGAACATCTCGGACGGCACCACGGTCCAGGCGTGGCTCGATCGCATGAACGCGCAGGCGTCCGTGCCGCCCTCGGGCCGCGAGGCCGATGTGCACACCGTCCCCGTGGACGGCTTCAACCTCGATCGCATCAACGGCGCGATGGACTTCTCCTACGCTCGTTCGAGCCGCCCCGTCGCGCGTCCCACCACGGTCGCCGAGGGCATCGCCGCGGTCCGTGAGCAGCGTGACCGTCTCTGGGACTCGGGCGCGTTCGGCAATGGCACCTCCGCCACGGGCCGCCTCGATCAGCTCCAGGGCACCGACATCGAGCGTCAGATGGTCGAGCTCACCCCCGAGCTCACCATCGCCTCGGCGGGCCTCGACGCACGCCTCTTCCAGGCGGACGCCATCACCGACGACCTGGTCAGCCAGGCCTCGATCCTCCAGGGCCAGTCGATCAACCGTCAGCGCGTCCTTCAGCGCTACCGCGACCAGCTCAACGCCGACCACTGCATCCTCGACGCGGGCTTCGCGGACGAGGGCCTCCAGGGCCTCGCCAACGAGGTTCGTCGTGAGGCCGAGGGCGACGGCTCGATCGAGTTCTACGGCGTGACCTACCCGCTCGTGGGTGACGACGGTCGCCTCGACTGGGAGCTCGTCCGCAACGCCATCCGCCACCCGATCTTCCACGCCGTGACGGCGCACGAGGTCGGCCACACGGTCGGCTTCCGCCACAACTTCTCGGGCAGCTACGACGCCCTCAACTACCGCCCCCGCTACTGGGAGGCCCGCTCGGCTGACGGCACCATGCGCCCGCGCGCGTGGGACCCGCTGTCGCAGGCGGAGATCGATGGCCGCATCCTCGAGGCGCAGTACTCGACGGTGATGGACTACGGCGTGAACTTCGTCGTCACCGACGCGGAGGGCCTGGGCCACTACGACTACGCCGCCATCGCCATGGGCTACGGCGACATGGTCGAGGTCTTCACGAACGCCGCGAACGCGCAGGACGTGGCGAACTGGAACGAGATCCAGATCCTCGGCTGGCCGATCCCGCTCCGTCTGGAGAGCTTCACCGGCAGCGGCTCGCCCAGCGCCTACGTCTACACCGACTGGCCGCAGGTCGTGGGCAACGGCGACGTGAGCCGCATCCAGGAGCGCGCGCTCGTGCCGTACACGAGCCTGCGCCCGGACACCTACCTCGCCTCGCAGGGCCTGCCCGAGAACCTGCGCGACGCGCAGAACCGCCCGGTGGTCCCCTACATGTTCTGCTCCGACGAGCAGGCAGACCTGAACCCGGACTGCCTCCGCTACGACCAGGGCGCCGACGCGTACGAGACGATGCACGCCGTCGCGGACAGCTACTGGAACTACTACATCTTCTCGAACTTCCGCCGTCAGCGCGTCGGCTTCAACGCCGAGGCCGTGTTCACGCGTACGCGTGACCGCTTCTTCGAGAAGCTCCAGCGCGCGAACCAGATCTACGCGCTCTACCGTCCGATCTTCGGCGACGTGTTCGGCACCACCGACACCGATCCGTTCTGGACGAACCAGGACGGCATGGGCTCGTGGACGGGCGCGGTCGGCATCGCGTTCGGTCTCCTCACGCGTGTGCTCACGGCCCCCGAGCCCGGCACCTACACCACCGGCACCGCGCCGGACGGCACGCCCCTCCTCGTCTCGGGCGGCAGCGCGCTCTCCTCGTCGCGCGTGAACGCGCTCGACGGCCGCTACCTCGAGACCACGTGGGACTTCGACGCTGGCTACTTCTGGTTCGATCAGCTGAGCCGCGTCGGCTACTTCTACGACAAGCTCGCGGCGCTCCTCGTCCTCACGGATCCGACGACCTACTTCCTCGGTCGCGACACGGACGCGGACATCCGCCGCTACCAGATCAACTTCGCGAGCTCGTTCGGTCCGGCGGTCACCAGCCTGTTCCGCGGCATGCTCGGCGAGGACTGGCGCACCATCGCGCCGCGCTTCAACGCCGGCAACCTCGAGTACCCCGATCCGGTCGACCTCGCGGAGGGCAACATGCCCGGCACGCCGATGGCGCCGAACGTGGGCTTCTCGGTCCAGCTCTTCGCGAGCGTGCTCGGCATGTCGTTCCTCCCGCAGACGTACGACCAGGACTTCCTGAATCGGTCGCGCATCTGGGTGGTGGGCGCGAACGAGCAGATCCAGGTCGAGCCGGGCACGCCGACGGTGGAGTACACGGATCCGGCGAGCGGTCTCCGCTACGTCGCGGTCAGCTACCCCGACGGAACGCGTGAGACGGGCGTCGGCGCGCAGATGCTCCAGCACGCCGAGGCGCTCCGCACGGCAGGCGCGACCACCGAGGCCCGCCGCTACGTGGACAACATCGATCTGATCCGTCGCCTCAGCTACATCTTCGGCGGCGGCGTCCAGCCCCTCGATCCGCGCCTCTGAGCTCGCGCCGTCGTGAAGACGGCCGAGACCCCACGACGAAGCCCCGAGACCAGCACGGTCTCGGGGCTTCGTTCGTTCTGCGATCGAGGCTGGCTGTTCCGGCTCATCGGCTGAGCCCCCGATCGACTGAGGGGTCCGGTCAGTCTTCGGTGACCGGGCTCGCGCTGGGCTCGTCGGCCGCGGGGACGAAGGTGCGTCGCTCGGCGTCCCAGACGAGCCAGACGCGCTCGTGCGGTCGACGGATGCGGAGCGGGAAGAAGCCCTCGCTGCCGTGCGGCCCGCGGCTGAACGGACCACCGAGCCCCTCGCGGCGTGCGTCGAGGAGGTTCTGCCCGGAGGCGAGCTGCGTCTGCCAGAGCACCTCGTCGAGGTCGGTCAGTGTGCGCGCCGACCAGGTCTGTCGGCCATCGGGCAGGACGCGGCCCGCAGGCCACTCGCCGATGACGAGCACCGACTCTCCGTGGTCGCTCAGCTCCGTCACGAACGACTCGGCGATCGCGCCCGCCGTGCGGAGCGTGTGCCGCTCGACGAGGTTGCACATGGCATCGGTCTCGTAGATGCGTGCGCTCCGCGTGTCGACGGCGAGGAAGGCGTCGTACTCGCGGCCGTCCTCTCGCAGCGTCACCCGCGCCAGCACCTCGCTCGCGACGAACGAGCCTCGTCGCGGCGCGCAGCGGCCGTCTTCTTCGAGCAGGCGCCGCGCCGTCCAGCCGTCGAGCGTGCTCGAGGCGAACACGCGGACCCAGCCCTCGGTCTCCTGATCTCCCGAGGCCTGGCCCTCGATCGTCCCGAGCATGCCCACGAGGAGGCCATCATCGGCGACGGTCGCGATCAACCCGTGCTCCTGCGAGGGTCCGCGCCGCACGTTCGAGCGCGCGTTCGTGCGGAAGAGGCGCGGGGTGAGGATCGCCGTCGCGGGGGCCGGGGTGCCCTCGCGATGGGCCTGGGTCTCGAGCGCAGCGGCGACGCGCGAGGCCGTCCCCTCGCTCGCCGTGGCGAGCACGTAGCCATCGCCGAGCGGTCGGACGAAGAGCGCGGCGCGATCGGCGGGATCGAGCTGACGCCATCGGCCTGCGAGCTCGGCAAGCGAGACCGGGTCACCGATCACCATCGGCACCGTGGGCTCGACATCTCCCGTCGTGAGCCCAGCGCTCTCCGACGGAGGGGCGGGCGGGGGTGCGGGACTACCAGGCATCGCGCCGCGAGGGACGCTGCCCGTACCCCACTCGCCACCACCGCCGGCGCCGCCGCTCGCGCCCTGCTCGACCGCCTCGCCCACAGCCACCGCCGTCGCAGGCTGGCTCGGCGCGAGGTCGGCGACGCTCGGCGCCGAGCCCGTGCGCTGCGTGGCGAGGAACGCGAGCCCCGCGGCCGCGGCCGTCCCGAGCATGCCGAAGAGGGCGAAGAATCCCCGTCGACCCGTGCGCGACGGGGGCGGCGCCTTCTTCGGCGCTGTCGCCTCCGCGCCCGACTTCGCGGTGGACTGGCTGTCCATCACGACCGTGGGCGCCGTGACGCTGATGCGGCCGATCTCCACGCCCGGCAGCGTCTCGCCTCGCCTCGCCGCCACGAGCGCCTCGCGGAGCGCCCGCGCGTCGGCGAAGCGATCCTCGACCCGTCGGGACATCGCGCGCTGGATCACCTCGGACACGAGCGGAGGCACATCCGGTCGGAGCGAGCGGATGGTCGGCGGATCCTCGGTCACGATCGCCGCGATGATCGCCGTGGCGCTCGGTCCCTCGAAGGGCAAGCGGCCCGTGACCACCTGGAAGAGGATCACGCCCATCGCGTACACGTCGCAGCGTGCGTCCACGTTCTTGGCCGATCGCACCTGCTCGGGCGACATGTAGTGGGGCGTGCCCAGCGTCTGCATCGTGTGCGTGAGGGCGCTGGCCTCGGGCGCCGCAGGGCGCGCGATGCCGAAGTCGAGCACCTTCACCACCACAGCCTCGCCGGCCTTGGCGAGGAAGAGGTTCGCGGGCTTGAGATCGCGGTGGACGATCCCCGCGTCGTGGATCGCCGTGAGCCCCACGAGCGCCTGATCGACCAGATCGAGCACCTCGTCGAGCCCGAGCGGGGGAGGGCGCTTGAGGCGATGCTCGAGGCTCTCGCCATCGAGCAGCTCCATGACGAGGTAGGGGTCGCCGCCCGTGTCGCGGCCGTAGTCGATCACGTCGACCACGTTCGGAGCCCGCACCGCCGCGGCGCTCTGCGCCTCGCGCAAGAAGCGCTGGAGCGTCACCTCGCTCGCGCTCTCGCCGCCGATCACGCGCTTGAGCGCGACCTCGCGGCCCAGCGTGACGTGCTTGGCGCGCCAGACGACGCCCATGCCGCCCTCGCCGATGGGCGAGACGAGCTCGTACTTCTCGCCGATGACACGTCCGCGTTCCAACGCGCGGAGTATACGTGAGCCATGCCGAGGACCTTGGTTCCTCGTGGCCTTGGCGCGCGCTCGGGTGAGCGATCAGTCGCGGGTGAGGCCCTCGAGGAGGCTCGTCCCGATGCGATCCCAGACGGCGCGCGCGCCCGTGCGCGAGAGGTGGATTCCGTCCACCGTGGCGCCGTCCCGGATCCGCACGCCGCGTGGATCGATGACGCGGCCGCAGCGGCTCGCGCGGGTCGCAGACTCCTGCAGCGCCTGGATCCGCTCCATCCGATCGGACCAGCCCTCGTTCTCGCCCTCGGCGGGCAGGACCATCAGCACACGCCGCGCGCCCGCCGTGCAGAGCGCATCGACGAAGGAGCGCACGCGCTGCTCGTAGACGGGGCGCCAGCGCGTCTCGTCGCGCCACTGGATCCACTCCGCGGTCCGGCGCGTTCGGCGGTCGCTGCGCGCCTCGGCCGGTAGCTCGCGCTCACGGAGGCGGATCGCCTGCGCGTCGTTGCCGCCCGCGTACACGACCAGCCCCCGCAGGGCGTGGAGGTCGCCGAGGCTCGGGATCTCGGCCTCCCAGTCGTAGAAGTCGGGGCGCGAGAAGCCCGAGCTCGATCGCGCGCGGCGTTCGGGGTGGAGCCCCGCGCGGGCGACCTCGCTCTCGATGAGCCGACCGAGCGCGCCGTTGACCGACGAGGAGCCGATGATGAGCACGTCCGTCGGTGCGCGGGCCGCGCGCGTGCGCTGCGCCTCCGAGGTGGGCGCCCAGAGCGTCGAGGTGAGCGCGACGAGGGCGACCGAGAGCGACACGAGGGCCGAGAGGCGTGAGGTGATCGAGCCCGTCGCCACCTCGTCGTGCGGGATGCTCGGCGGCCTCGGCTCGGTGCTCACCGTGGGCGCGGGGATGGGGTGGTGGCTGAGGGCGACCACGGCGCCTTCCGGGTCACGCACGTAGAGCGAGTACGCCGTCTCGCGGAACACCGCGTGCCCTGCGCCGTCGAGGGCCTGGCGCCACCGCTCGCGCTCGTCGACGTCGATGCCGAGCGCCACGCAGTGCCAGCCCACGGCGTCGTCGTGTCGCGGGGCGCCTTCGTCGTCGGCGCGCTCGAGCGCGAGGAAGGGCTGCGGCTGCTTCGCGTCGTCGGGCTTGGGGCCGAGCGCGAGCCAGATCGATCGCGGCCCGCGGTCGTCTTCGCGTCGCGTGAGCACGCGCAGGCCGAGCACGCCCACGTAGAAGCGCTCGGCGCGCGCGAGATCGCGGACCTTCACGGCGAGGTGGTGGACTCCCATGCGGAGCGGCGGCGTCGTCACGATCGGAGGGGGTAGCACGCGCCGCGCGAGACCGGGAGAAACGTGCCGCTCTGACGGGGGGCGCCTCGCGCGGGCTGCCGAAACGTCCTGCCGATCCGTCCGTCGCACCTCGAGAAACCCCACGAAAGAGGGCGATCGCAGCGCCCGCGCGCGCGCGCCGCCTCGGCATCGGTGTTGCGGTGTCGGGGCCATGACCGACGACTCCGACACGCACCGCCTCGAGGTCCGTGAGCAGGCCGCCGCTTCGTCCCCCGCCGCGTCCGGCGCTGCCGCGACCAGCCCTGCCGCCACCGTCGAGCCCGACCCCCTCCGCGCGCTCCTCCACGAGTGGTTCGTCACCTACAACCCGCTCCCCCTCGCGAGCGCAGCCCTCGTCCTCGGGGGCCTCTGGGTCGCCTCTCGCGAGCTCGCCACGCGCGGCCTCTGGGGCGCGCTCGGCGTCTCGGCGACCGCGGAGCTCTATGCGCTCGCGCTCATCGCGAGCGCGTGGGCCCTTCGCACGCGTGGCCACCGTCGCGCGGCCGTGATGCTCGGCCTGCTCGCGGCGCTCTACCAGTGCGACGTGACGCTCCACGTCGAAACCTGCGCGTACCTCGGCACGATCGGCCAGCTCGCCGCGCTCGCGTGGCTGGGGCTCTTCGCCCTCAAGCTCGAGCTGCTCGCGCGCGCGCTCGAGCTCGAGCTCTCGCCCTCGGCGCGCTGGATCCCCACGCTCGGCGCGGCCGTGATCGCCCTCCTGCCGCAGTCCTACGCGTGGCTCTGGATGCACGAGCGCGGTGAGCTCGTGGGCGGGGCGGTCTTCGTCGTCGCCACGCTCGCGCTCTCCACGTCGCGCGGCGTCCGTGCGCGCGAGGGCTTCGACGTGCGCGGGCGCCGCTCGCTCCGCGGCGTGCAGGCGCTCTTCGCGGCGGCGGCCCTCGGCCACGTCGCGTACGCGTGCTCGGCCTTCCACGCGCCCGCCACCGCCCTCGTGAGCGGCCTCGTGCTCGCCTCGTTGCGCGTCGTGCACCGTGAGTCGACGGTGTGGCTCGTGGCGCTCGCGACCACCGCGCTCGTCGCATGGCTCGAGCCGGCGATGGCGCCGATCACCGCGCTCATGGCGGCCGCGACGCTCGCGCTCCACGCGCTGCGCGTGAGGCTGCCTCTGCCCGATGCGGAGCGCGCGATCACCGGACCGAGCTACCGCGGCGCGCCGCTCGAGGAGCTCGTGGGCTCCGAGATCACCGAGCTCGCCGCCCGACCGATCCTCTTCGCGCGCGCGTCGAGCGACGCGGTGTGGCGCCTCGGCCTGGGCGCGCTGACCCTCGCGCACCTCGGCCTCAACGGCTGGGCCGCCGAGACGCTGCTCTCGCCGCACGGGCTGATCCTCGACGGCGCGCTCGCGCTCGCCTGTGTCGGCTTCTGGGCGCGCAGCCGCCGCGTGGGGGCGCTCTCGCCGCTCGGCGTGTCGGCGCTGCACCTGGCGATCGTCGAGGGCTTCCTCGT
>JAIBCE010000198.1 GCA_019694315.1 Sandaracinaceae bacterium | reverse complement strand
GAGCTCGTGCGACAAGCGACCGACGCGCGCGCGCGCGCCGCCCAGGGGGCCGAGGAGGTCGAGGCCCGACGCCGCAGGCTGCGCGAGGCCTGGGCCGCGACGCCCGAGCATGCGGGGCTCCCGCAGAAGGAGCCCCTGTGGGCCGAAGAGGAGGCCGTCGCCATGCTCGAGCGGGGCCGTGACGAGCATGAAGGGGGCGCGGTCCGCGCGCTCGAAGCCGCGCTGCGCCTGCAGCCCGACGTGGTGAGCGTGCGCGACGAGCTGGCGACGCTGCACCTCGCCCGACGTGCGCGCTTCCTCGGGAGCGGACATCGCGAGCGAGCGCTCGAAGAAGAGCGCCGCGCGATCGAGGCTGGAGGGCCGGAGCTCGAGCGAACGCTCCGCGCGAGCGGCACGCTGGTGGTCTACGCCGATGCGGAGCTCGCGCTCGCGCAGTTCGTCGAGGACCGAGGGCGCCTTCGGCTTCGCGGTCTGAGAGAGCTCTCGGCGGGGGTCGCTCACGAGCTCGCGCCCGGCTCGTATCGTCTCCGGACGGACGTCGACGGGCGCTTGGTCGTGCTGCCGCTCGAGATCGCCCCCGAGCAGGTCACCCGGATCACGTTCGAGCCGCGCGACGCCGCTCGCCTTCCTGCCGACATGGTGCTCGTACACCGCGGCGTGAGCCTCGTCGGCGGCGACACGGCAGCGCCGTCGCGGGTGGAGATCGGATCGTTCGGCCTGGCGGTCTATCCGGTCACCTGCGGCGAGTACCTCGAGTTCCTGCGGACGGCGTTCGCGAGCCCTCACGAGGCGCTGCGGCTCGCACCTCGGCCCTCCCACGACGCCGGCTCGTACTGGCGCGTGGTGGACGGCGCGATCGCGATGCCGAGCGTCGACACGGATGGCGATCGCTGGGACCCACGCTTTCCTGTCTTCGGCATCTCCGCCCTCGACGCCGAGGCCTACCTCACCTGGCGTTCCGCGCGCGACGGACGTTCGTATCGGCTGCCGAGCGAGGTGGAGTGGGAGCGGGCTGCGCGCGGCGCGGATGGTCGCGTGCATCCCTGGGGCGACCGCTTCGATCCAGCGCTCTGCAAGATGCGATCGTCGCGCGCGGGCGACTTCACGCCGGAGATCGTCGGCGCCTTCCCCACGGACGTCTCGCCGTTCGGGGTCCGCGACCTGGCGGGTGGGATCGCGGAGTGGACGAGCACGGCCTACGGCGACGACTCGCGCGCGCGCTGCGTGAAGGGTGGCGCGTGGAGCACGCGGGCCCACCGCTGCGCGGCCTCGTTTCGCGCATCGATGCTCGAGCACCACGTGAGCGGTGACCTCGGCTTCCGCCTCGCCTCGGACGTCTGAGAGGAAGAAGGGGCGGCCGATCAGAACGTGCTCGGCAGGGCGCCCACCATCGGCAGCGCCGGGAGGGTCGGCCGCGCGCCCACCGTGCCCACGTCGAGCCCGAGCCCGCTGCCGGGCCCACCGAGGAGGGTCGACCAGCCGGCATCGCCTTCGAGCGTCAGCGTCGCGCCGTTCTGGTCGACGACGGTGCGCACATCGTCCGACCCAGGAGTGGCCACGAGGCAGTTGGGGCGCACGATCCCCTGCGCGTCGCCGCCATCGCCGAGCAGCAGCGTGCAGGCTCCAGGAGGACACGTGCGGGGCACATCGAGGAGGAAGGTGTTCGCCTCGACGACGATCTCTCGCGTCGTGCCCTCTCCTGCCACGAGACGGATCTCGTCGGCGCGCCCCGTCGCATCGAGCCGCGTGCCTCCGAACGTCACCGCGTGCACGTTCGCCGACCCGTCGTAGAGCGCGATGCCGGCACCGACGTTGTTGCGGATGGTCGTCCCGTCGATCGACACGTGCGCCCCGCTCCGCACCTCGACGCCGCGCCCTTGGCCGTCCGCGAGCATGCCTCGGAGGACCTCGACCGAGCCCGCTTCGTCGATCAGCACCCCGGCGTCGAGCGCCGCGTGGATCGTCACGTCGGTGAGCGTGTGCGCACCGCCGCCGAGCCACACGGGTCCGCTCGCCTCGAAGCTCACCCGCTCGAGCGAGATCGGCGCC
This sequence comes from Sandaracinaceae bacterium, assembly GCA_019694315.1. Lineage (GTDB taxonomy): Bacteria > Myxococcota_A > Polyangia > Polyangiales > Sandaracinaceae > JAFLCL01. The sequence continues at coordinate 13,145 of JAIBCE010000198.1, read as the reverse complement.
GTGCCCGTCGTCGTCGCGCCCGCGACGCTCGCTCGCTCGAGGCTCGTGTCGCTCGCCGTGACGGGGCCCCACGCCCCCAGGCCCACGCTCACATCACGGATCGTCACGGATCTCGCCACGACCTGGCCACCGTTCGAGACCAGCCCGAACTGGGCGCCTTCGATCGTGCCTCCGAGGACCGACAGCGTCCCTCCGTCGTCGCTGAACCCACCGAACCCACCACCTCGCGCGAGGAGCGCGCTGCCGGCCTCGACCTCCACGGCGCCGCCGGAGAACGCGACGAGCGCCGCGCTCGAGGCCTCGATCGCCACCTCGCCCGAGACGAACGTGCGGCCGCCCGTGTCTGCGCCGAGGCCCGCGCCGACGCGCGTGAGGCTCCCACCCGTGAGGTGGATCGTGCCGTCCGCGCGCGCCGCCACGGCGAGATCGCGGATGTCCTCGGCCGTGAGCCGCGCGACGCCCAGCGCGGCGCCATCGCGCGCCACGAGCGCGTAGCCCTGCACGTCACGAACGGTCAGGTCCTCGACGCTGGCGGCCTCACCCGACACGACGTTGGCACCCACTCCGACGGTGCCGGCCACGTCGATCTCGCGGAGCGCCTCGACGGTGACGTGGCTGACGCGCGCGCTCGCACCCACGGCCGGACGGAGGAAGAAGCCGCCGACCCCTCCCGTCACCGAGCTCTGCTCGATCACGATGGAGGGCGCGTCGAACGCCACGATCCCGATCGCACCGGCTCCGTCCTCGACGCTGCTGCCCGTCATGGAGAGCGAGGCCCCCTCGGCGACTCCGACACCACCCGTGAACGTCACCCGCGAATCGACGTGCAGGGCCCGCGCGGTCACGTGCGTCGTGTCGAGGGAGACCCGTGTGCCCGCGCCGAGACCGAGCACGCCGAGGTCCACGGCCTCGATGACGACGTCGTCGGTGACGAGCGTGCCACCCTCGACCAGCACGCCGAGGTCGCAGCGCCGCAAGGTCAGCGTGCGAAGCGTCACGTCCGCGCCGTGGATCGCGACGACCGCGCTGGCCGCACGCCGCGTCGGGGTCTCGAGATCGGTGGGGACCGCGACCTCCGCGCACGCGAAGGAGCCGTCGAGGCGCGTCGCCGCGCCCATGCCCTCGATCGTCACGGCGCGCTCGATCGCGGCATGGGGTGGCGTGAAGTCCCCCTCCGCCAGGCACACGCGAGAGGCGCCCGCGCCGAGGGCGTCGTCGATGCTCGCGAAGCGACCCGCACCTCCGCGCCCGTCCACGACCGCGCAAGGCGCCGCACCACCGTCGCTCCCTGCGTCCTCGGGCGCCGGACCTCCACCGCAGCCCGCCAACGCGCTGCCCGTGATCGCCAGCCCACAGCCGACCAGCACGCATCCAGGTCCGCGAAGCCACGGCCGCTTCACGAGCTGCTCCCCACACACGTGCCGAGGCCGAGCACGACGCGATCCGCGGGACTGGGTGGCATCGCGAGCTCGGCAGGATCCTGGACCATGCACGTGCCTCCTGGCGGGCACGCGAGCTCGGGGACGCCTGAGAGCGAGGGTGCCGCGCAGAACGCGCCCACACAGACGTGATGCTCGGTGTCGCAGTAGATGAACCCGAGCGGGTTCGGGCAGTCCGCATCCGTCGTGCACGGACCCATCCTCGCGGACTCACGACCGATGGGCCCGAGGAACGGGAAGCAGGCGCCCGTGTCGAGCGCAGGCAGGAAGCTCTCGCCTGGCAGACATGCCCAGCCGGGCGCGCACGCGTCGCCCACCCGATCTCGGCCGTCGACGCCCGGCTGACAACGGGGCAGGCAGAGGTTGACGTGGACGTCCCAGTGCCGCGCGATGGGCGCACAGACGGCGTCGGTGGGACATGCGCGCTCGCCCCCGAGGTCGCACTGCGCGTTCAAGCACCCGGCGGCGCCGAAGCACGCCGCGGGCGGACCACAGTCCTGGTTCTCCGTGCACGGATCCCCGTGCTGCGCGGTCGGATTCGCGCCCAAGATGCACCGCCCCGAGCCGAGCTCGCAGGTGGCTCCCGGACTCGAACCGTCTCGTCCGGACGGGGGGTCGTAATCGCGCGAGACGCACTGCTCGTCGTTCGTGCAACCCGCGACACACACACCGTCGAACGCGCACGCGTAGCCCTCTCTGCACCCACCTCTCGCGCCTGCTTCCCGCTCACAGGGTGCGAGGCAACGGAGCACCTCCGTTCCGTCGTAGTACGCGGGCCCGCAGCGCCCGCCGCCGCTGCAGTCGTCGTCCATGACGCAGGCCCGAGTGCAGTACCCCTCGGGCCAAGGACGCGCGTCAGGCGGCCCCGTGAAGCACTCGAGCCCGACGCGGCAGTCCGTGTCGCTCGTGCAGGGTCCACCCACCGGCTGGAGCGGCGCGGCCGCCGCGTCGACGACGGCTGCATCGGGCGGCGGCTCGGTCGACGAGCACGCGCCGAGCGCAACGAACATGGAGAACAACACCCCTCGGGCTTCCCTCGCGCGCGCCATGCGAGCTGCGTACTACAGCAGCTCGTCGACGGCCATGGGGTCACGCAGCCCGCGCTCACAGGGCCCGATGAGCCGGCATGCACAGAGGCTCCCCTGCGTTCCTCCGAGACCTCCAGCGTCGCCACGGCCTGCCCGTGACGGGCCGCCTGGACACCGCCACCGCCCGCGCGCTCGAGCGCACACGCGCCTGGGCTCGCCTCGAGGCCGCGAGCGCAGCGCATCGCGAGCACCTGGATGCACCGACGCCGACGGCGCCGCTCACCCGGCAGGGCCCTCGGCCTGCTCAGCCCAGCACGCGGTCGTCGAGCTCCACGCTGATGGGGCAGTGATCGGAGCCCATCACCTTCGTGTGGATCGCCGCGCCCGTGAGGTGACGTGCGGCCGCAGGCGAGAGCATCGCGAGATCGATGCGCCAGCCCACGTTGCGCTCGCGCACGCCGAAGCGCTGGCTCCACCACGAGTATTCGTCGCGCTTGCTCGGATGCACCGCGCGGTACGAGTCGACCCAGCCTGCCTTCTTCCAGCGCACGATCTCCTTGCGCTCCTCGGGGAGAAAGCCGCTCGTCTTCGCGTTCTCCTTGGGGCGTGCGAGATCGATCTCGTCGGGCGCGGTGTTGAAGTCGCCCATCACCACGATCGGCTCGCCCGCCTCGAGCGGCGCGGCGAGCAGCGAGAAGAGGCGACGGTAGAAGCGGAGCTTGAACGGCACGCGCGAGTTGTCGTGCTCGGGCCCCGACCCGTTCGGGAAGTACACGTTCGCGATCGTGAGCTTGCCGATCCGCGCGATCTGCACGCGCCCCTCCACATCCATCGTCTTGATCCCGAGCGAGGTCGTGGCGAGCTCGAAGGGCCGCCGCGCGAAGAGGCCCACGCCGCTGTAGCCGCCGCGCTCGGCCGCGACGAAGTGCGTCTGGAAGCCGCTCGGCTTCCGCAAGGTCTCGGGGATCTGGGCCTCGGTCGCGCGCGTCTCCTGCACGCCGATCACGTCGGCGGGCTCCTTCGCGAGCCACTCGCCGAAGCCCTTGGTCGCCACGGCGCGGAGGCCGTTCACGTTCCAGCTCACGATCCGCATGGGCGCGCGGATGTAGCGAGAATCGTCGCGTGCGCCAGGCGCTGCGCCTCGCGTGTCACTGCCCGCGGAGCTCGTAGCGAGCGGGCTCCCACGTCGCGAGGCCCACGTTCGCGTGGAAGCGCACGAGGAGGCCCGCGTGGATCGTCCAGTCGTCCACCGCGCGATTGGGGCCCCACACGTCGGCGCTGCCCGCGCCCGTCCAGCGCGCGCCCAGGCGAAGCGCGATCGCGCCCGTGATCTCGGGCGGGACCCACAGCGGAACGTCGGCGCCGAAGCCGATCGCGAACGCCGCCGCCACGCGTCCCTCGGGCGCGAAGATCGTCGCGCCGAGCTCGACGCCGATGGAGTCGAGGAAGAGATCGACGTAGCGATCGTAGGTGCTCGCGCCGAACAGGAAGCGGGCGAGGAACACGGGGCGGAGATCGAGCGCCGCGACGAGGCGCGAGGCACCGTCGGGCCGCCACTCCGGCGCCACCACGAGGCCCGCGCTGTCGATCACGCGCAGGCGCAGCTCGAGGTCGACCTCGAACGCGGCAGCGCTCGAGCCTCGCGCGAGCAGCGACGGATCCCCGAGGCCCACGCCCGCGTTCGCACCGATCGAGAGCACGAGGTCGGAGCCGAAGCGACCCCAGACGCCGTCGTCGCTCGCGCGCTCGGTGCGCACCTGCGCCGACGCCGACGACGTGAGCGTCGCGAGCATCAGCACGAGCGAGAGGCGCGTGAGGGCTTGCACGAGCGCGCGAGGGTAGCAGGCGTCGAGCGCGCGAGGCGTCGAGCGCGCGGATCCCCCGCGCCGACCCATGCCTCGGCTACACTGCGCGGTCTCAACGACGCTGCGATCTTTCGTCGCGGCGAGCCCCGAGGCGCGAATGCTCTTCTGTCAGGCGTGCGGCGCACAGAACACCGACGACGCGAAGTTCTGCAACATGTGCGGCGGGCGCATCGCGCAGACCGGCGAGCCCGGTGGACCGCTGCCCCCGTCGGCCAAGCCCGCGCCCGGACCGGCGCAGAACGTCACGGGATCCGGGCTCGCCAGCGCGCCCAACGCGATGAACAACACGACGTCGATCACGCTCGCGGGCATCGGCGTCCAGTCGCCGGCCAAGACGTGGGCGATCCTGATCGGCGGCGCCGCGCTCTTCTTGGTGGTGGGCGCCGGTGGCGCCTGGGTCGCGATGCGCTCGGGCGAGACGCCACCTCCGACGACCTCCAGCGAGACCGACGTGCCGCTTCCCCCACCGCCCGATACCGCACCGGTCGAGGTGGGCGATCCCGTGCCGAGCGGTGAGGACACGCCTGACGACGGCGTGGTGATCTCGGGTGGCCCACGCGTGCGCGAGGGCAGCGGCCGGACGGGAGGCACGCGAGCGGGAGGCGAGACCCGACCGGGATCCGGAACCGGATCCGGAACAGGAACCGGCTTGGGATCCGGAGCTGGAACCGGGGCCGGGTCGGGATCGAGGACCGGAACCGGATCGGGAACAGGAACCGGATCGGGAACAGGAACCGGATCGGGAACAGGAACCGGATCGGGAACAGGAACCGGATCGGGAACCGAATCCGGATCGGGCACGGGGACCGGATCGGGCACGGGGACCGGATCAGGATCCGGGACCGGATCGGGCACCGCGACGGAGACCGGATCGGGCTCGGGCACGAGCACGGAGACGGGCACCGGCTCTGGCACCGCGCGTGACTGGGGCGCGATGGGCGACACGATCGCCGAAGAAGAGCCCGATCTCGTGATGGATCACTACTCCGTCACGGTGCGCCGCTTCATCCGCAACTACTACGCGCAGCGCGCCGCCGCGTGCTTCGAGCACGAGTCGCGCACCACCGGACAGACCATCCGCGGCACCGTCGTCATCGCGTTCACGATCGGCGGCGACGGCCACGCGCAGAACGCGAGCGTGTCGCGCAACACCACTGGCAGCGCGGCGCTCGGACAGTGCCTGCAGCGCAACGTCGCAGGCTGGGAGCTCCCCGTGCCGCCCAACCACGAGCCGCTCGACATGGAGATGCCCTTCAGCCGCTGAGCTCGGCCGGCTCGGAGAGAAAACGAGCGTCCCGCGAGGCGTGTAGACCTTCGAGCCAGCTCAGCGCAGCTCGCTCTCCCACGCGGGGTCGGCCATCACGCGCGCCGCCACCTCGCGATAGGCGCGGCTGATCGAGGGATCGAGATCGGTCGCGTCGGGGAGGCTCGTCGGATCCGCGCCCGAGATCGTGGCCTCGATCACGACCGCGGCGAGGTACGCGCCGCCCTCCGACGGATGACTTCCGTCGGACGCGTAGAGCGCGTCGAAGGCGCTGCCCTCGGCCTCGGGATCCATGCCCAGCGCGACCACGTCGTCGTGCACCGCACGGAACGCCGCGCCCACTGGTGCGACGCGCACGCGATTGCCCTCGCCGCGCAGGCGCACCGCCATCGCGCGGTAGCCCGCATCGAGACGATCCTGCATCGCCTCGTACGTGGGGAAGAGACCTGGGTTGAGATCGTCGCCGTGCTCGCGCCCCCACGTCAGATAGAGCACCACCGCGCTGCCGTTGCCGTGCGCCAGCGTCGCGAGCGCGCTCGCGCCCGCGAGCGATGCCATGCGATCGGGCTGATCCTCGGGGAAGCCTCCGATCTGGCTCTGCTCCTGGAGCACGACCGCGTCGAAGGCCCGCTGCTCCATCGTGCCCGTGCGCAGCCAGCCCGCGAGCGCGGTGCCGTCGGTCGCTGCGTCGGTCGCGTGCTGCGCCAGCGTGTAGCCGCCGAACGCGACCGACTCGATCCGCGGAGCCGTCGCGCCGAGCAGCCCGCGGTAGCGAGCCGGCACGTCGCCCACATACGTGTAGCTGTTGCCGACGAAGAGCACCTCGTGCACCCCCGCGACGAGCGATCGATCGGGGCCCGCGTCCGCCGCGGTGTCGAGGCGTGGTGCATCCTCGGCGCGCGCGGCGTCGTCGGCCATCGGGGCGTCGAGGCTCGCGGCGTCGAGCGCGGCCGCGTCGGGGCCGGCGCCCACGACGAGCGCATCGACGCCGCCTGCGTCGCCCGCGCCGATCGGCCCATCGCACGCGGCGATTCCCAGGACGAGGACAGCGGCTGCGAGCGATCGCGGGCGAACGACGCCGTCTCGGTGAGGCATCGCACGGGCGCCGCGCACAGGCTCGGTGCTCGTGAGACCGCACACGGCCGGGCCCGAGAGGCGACACCTAAGCTCGCCGACCACCTCGGCCCTTCGCAGACGAAGGGCTCTCTCGGGAGACCCCATGTCGCTCACGGATTCGATCCCCAACAACGTCGATCTCGGCTCGGACAAGAAGCTCCTCCGTGCGCTCGAGAAGTGGCAGCCCGACTTCATCAAGTGGTGGCTGGAGATGGGGCCCGAGGGCTTCCAGCAGGATCAGATCTACCTCCGAACGGCGGTCTCGGTCGATCCCGCAGGCTGGGCCCACTACGAGTACGTGAAGATGCCCGACTATCGCTGGGGCATCTTCCTCACGCCGCGCACCGAGACGCGCGACATCGGCTTCGGCGATCACAAGGGCCAGAAGGCCTGGGAAGAGGTGCCCGGCGAGCACCGCGGCATCCTGCGCCGCATCATCGTCACGCAGGCCGACACCGAGCCCGCGTCGGTCGAGCAGCAGCGTCAGCTCGGCAAGACCGCGCCCTCGCTCTACGACCTGCGCTCGCTCTTCCAGGTGAACGTCGAGGAGGGCCGCCACCTCTGGGCGATGGTCCACCTGCTCCACCAGTACTTCGGCAAGGATGGCCGCGAGGAGGCCGAGGAGCTCCTGCAGCGTCGCTCGGGCAACCCCGACAAGCCGCGCATCCTCCAGACGTTCAACGAGAAGACCGAGGACTGGCTCTCGTTCTTCTGCTTCACGATGTTCACGGACCGCGACGGCAAGTACCAGCTCGCCGCCCTGAGCGAGTCGGGCTTCGATCCGCTCGCGCGCGCCACGCAGTTCATGCTCACCGAGGAGAGCTTCCACCTCTTCACCGGCGAGACGGGCATCGAGCGCATCGTCCAGCGCTCGGCGGAGCTCACGAAGCAGGACCCCAACGGCGACGCACGCGCGCAGGGCGGCATCGACCTCCCGACCATCCAGAAGTGGATCAACTTCTGGTTCTCGAGCGCGGTCGAGCTCTTCGGCGGTGAGATCAGCTCGAACGCGGCCGACTACTTCGCGACGGGTCTCAAGGGCCGCTTCCGCGAGCGCGAGAAGTACCAGGATCACCTCGCCCTCGAGGGCATCTACACGGTGAGCGTGCCCAACGACGCGGGCCGCCTCACCTCGAAGGAAGTGCCGCTCCGCAACGCGATGAACGAGGTCCTGCGCGACGAGTACATCGCCGACTGCGAGCGCGCGGTCCGCAAGTGGAACCACACGATCAAGAAGGCGGGCCTGAACCACGAGCTGTTCATCCCGAACCGCCGCTTCAATCGCTCGATGGGCATCTACGCCGGTCACCCGTTCACGCCGCAGGGCGAGCCGCTCACGGCCGAGCAGTGGGCCGCGCGCAAGGAAGAGTGGCTGCCGAGCGCGGCGGATCGCGCGTTCGTCCGCTCGCTCATGGTCCCCTGCTACGAGCGCGGCAAGATCGCGAACTGGATCTCGCCGCCCAAGCAGGGCGTCGACAACAAGCCGTTCGACTGGGACTACGTGAAGTTCCACCAGGTCGAGGCCGAGTGAGCTGATCTCTCGGGGAGCTACTCCAGGCGCGCGCGTCGTGTTCACCACGGCGCGCGCGTCTCGCTTCCGTCGCCCGTGCTCCTACGCCTGCCTCGATCAGCGTGGGTCGATCGAGTCCTCGAGCTCCGGCTCAGGCGCGACGCGGCGGGCAGATCGGAGGGAGGCCACGACGCCGATCGTCATCGTGAGCGCGATGAACGAGAGCGAGAACGCGGCAGGGATGTGGGCGTCCCAGAAGAGCGCGATCATCTTGCCGCCCACGAACACGAGCACGACGGCGAGCGCCTTGCCCAGGTACACCAGCTGATCCGCTGCCGCCGCGAGGACGAAGTAGAGGGAGCGGAGGCCGAGCACGGCGAGCACGTTCGACGTGAGCACGAGGAACGGATCGAGAGTCACCGCGAAGATGGCGGGGATCGAGTCGATCGCGAACACCACGTCGGCGAGCTCGATCGAGACGAGCGCGAGGAGCGACGGCGTGACGGCCCAGCCGGAGTCCGTGCGCACGAGGAAGCCCTCGCGGCGCTCGGGATCCACGGGAACGAAGCGGTGCACGAACCGCACGATCGGAGGCAGCTCGTCGTCGTCGCCGTCGTCGTGCTTCTTGGGGCGCATCAGCTTGAAGCCGCTCCACACGAGGAGCGCGCCGAACACGTAGAGGATCCACTCGAAGCGATGCACCATCGCGGCGCCCACCGCGATCATCGCCCCGCGCAGGACGAGCGCGCCGAGGATGCCCCAGAAGAGCACGCGATGCTGGTAGCGCTCGTCGACCTTCATCGCGCGGAACACGAAGAGCATGACGAAGAGGTTGTCGAGCGCGAGCGCCTTCTCGAGGGCGTAGCCCGTCAGGTAGAGGACCGCGGCCTCACCGCCCCCGACGTCGCGAGGCGGGTGCCCCGAGAGCTGATCGACCTCGCGACCGAGATCGAAAGCGTGGAGCTCGTAGGCCAGGTACACGGCGCCCGCGAACGCGAGGCCCACGCCGACCCAGAGCGCGGTGAACGCCAACGACTCCTTGATCGTCGGCGCGTGCGCCTTGCGGTGCAGCACACCGAGGTCGAGCGCGACGAGCGCGAGGACCAAGACCGTGAAGCAGGTGAACGCCGCGAGCACCGTCGGATCGTACCGAGCGAGTCACTCGTCGGCCTTCGGTTGGGCCGTGCCCCCGCATCGGAAGAGCCGATGGATCGTGCCGCGTGCCATGCTGCGTGCGATGCCGCGCACGCTGCACTGGATGACGCTCGAGGGCGCCCGCGTCGTGGAGCGTCGGGCACGACGCGACTTCTGGGAGACGGTGGGCTACGTCGAAGACGCACCGTACCTGCGGCGAGACGCGCCGGGCTTCTGGGAGAGCTTGCTCGGCACGCCCCCGAAGCTCGCGCTCGCACCTCCGTTCGATGCCGAGGGGCGCGACGTGCTCCGCGTCTTCGACGACACGGCGGCGATGCTCGACGGCGACGACGCCCCCCCGCAGGTCGTCCGTCGCGCGCGAGGGCGCGTCGCGTGCCTGAGCCCGCGCGAGCCGGGTGACGACGTGGTGCTCCGCGATCTGTGGCTCCGCCACGCCCGCGTGATCGACGCGATCCACTTCGCGCTCGAGGTGCCCGGCGCCCCGCCCGTGGCCATCGCCTTCGCGCAGTCTCCCCTGGTGATCGGCAAGCCCGCCGAGGCGTGGCTGTCGCAGTGCCTCGAGGGCCCCGGCATCCCCACGCTCCCTTCGCGCGCGGGCCTGCCGAGCGAGGGCTCGGGCCCCTCGATCACGATCCGCGAGGGCGACGAGATCGAGGTGCTCGGCCTCACGTGGGATCCAGAACGCTGCGATCGACGCTTCGACGTCGCGGGCCGCACGGCGAGCTACCGCGAGGTGCAGTCGCGCATCGAGCTCGTGCTCGGCGACGCGCCGGGCCTTCGCATGGTGATCCGCGCGGTGTGATGGACCGTTCGGGCCATGGCGCCCTCTCGGGCCGCTGGCCCAGCCTGACCGCATCGTGCACGTCACCGCTCGTCCGGGAGCCTCCGTCCTCTCACCGCTGCTCGTAGCGCTCGCCGTGGCTTGGGCCGCTGGCTGTGGCGAGGGCCCGGTCGTCGAGGAGGACGCGGCGGGGGAAGACGCTGGAGCGAGCCGCGAGGAAGACGCTCGAGCGAGCCGTGACGATGCGTCCCTCGACGCGACCGTCGCGCACGACGGCGCGGTGCTGCGCGACGCGGCGAGGCCCGATGGAGCGGTCCTGCTCGACGCGAGCGCTTCGTCCGACGCGAGCTCGGACGTGGCCCTCGCGGTGGATGCGACGGTGCTCGATGCGTGGGACGGCCCGGACACCGCGCCCGAGGAGATGGACGCAGCCACGAGCGTCGACGACGCGTCGCGGCCCGACGCCGCCGTGACGGTCGATGCTGCGACCGTCTCGATCGACGCCTGTGTCCCACGCTGCACGGGGCGCGAGTGCGGACCGGACGGCTGCGGCGGCACGTGCGCGCCGGGCTGCAGCGGTGGGGCGCTGTGTGCGGGCGATGGGACCTGCGGCCCTGCCCCGCCGCCCGTGCGTGACCTGGCCCTGGGGGACCAGCACGCGTGCGCGGTTCGCGCGGATCGCACCGTCGTGTGCTGGGGACGCAACACCTTCGCGAACCTCGGCGATCGCACCACGACCGATCGCGCCGCGCCCGTGAGCGTGATCGGACCCTTCGACGTGATCCTCGGCGACGCAACCGAGGTGGCCGCGGGCAACGGCTTCAGCTGCGCGCGCCAGTCGAGCGGTGAGGTCCGCTGCTGGGGCGCCAACGACGCGGGGCAGCTCGGCGACGGCAGCGGCGTGGCCATGGGCAGCATCCCCACGCGCGTGCTCGGGCTCCCGAGCCCGTCGCTCGAGCTCGTCCTCGGGGACGCCTTCGGGTGCGCGCGTGTCGCCGGCGCCGTCTACTGCTGGGGCAGCAACACGGACGGTCAGCTCGGCGATGGCAGCACCACCGATCGCGCTCGTCCCGTCGCGGTGCGCTTGCTCGACGACGCGACCTCGCTCGCCGCCGGCGCGGGCCACGCGTGCGCGATCCGCGCTACCGGCACGGTCGCGTGCTGGGGCGACAACGCCAGCGGTGCCCTGGGCGACGGAACGACGATCGATCGCCACACACCCACGCCCGTCCCGGGCATCACCGACGCGATCGAGCTCGCGGCCGGGCGCACGCACACCTGTGCACGACATCGCGATGGTCACCTCTCGTGCTGGGGCTCCTCGCTGCACGGCCAGCTCGGCGATGGCACCACCACGTCACGCCTCGCGCCGACGCGCGTGACGGGCATCACCGACGCGATCACGCTCGGCCTGGGCCGCGACCACTCCTGCGCGATCACCCGCACCGGAGCGGTCTGGTGCTGGGGCTGGGGCGATGCGCTCCAGCTCGGCGACGGCACACGCACGACGCGGCTCGTGGCGACCCCCACGCGGATCACGAGCGGTGCGATCAGCGTGCGTGGCGGTCGCGACGCGACCTGCGTCCGCACGACCAGTGGTGGCGTGCAGTGCTGGGGCGACGCGGTCCACGGCCAGCGCGGCGACGGGACGACCTCGACGCACGCGACCGCCGTGTCCGCGGTGCTCGTCGATCGAGACGTCGTCGCGGTCGCGACTGGCCACGATCACAGCTGCGGGCTCCGCGCGTCGGGGGCGATCGAATGCTGGGGCGACAACGCATTCGCCCAGCTCGGCGACGGGACCCAGGAGACGCCGATCGGCGTCGTCGACGTGTTGGGGATCGTCGATGCCGTCGAGATCGGGGCGGGCTACCGACACACGTGCGCGCGTCGGACGGGTGGGACGGTGCGCTGCTGGGGCAGCGGGCTCCACGGTCAGCTCGGCACTGGCGACCTCGCGAATCGAGCGACCCCGGACACCGACGTGGTCGGGCTCACCGACGCGACGCAGATCGCGATCGGCTGGAGCGTGGGCTGCGCGCTACGCGCGAGCGGCGCGGTGGTGTGCTGGGGCCGCGGCAGCGACGGCGAGCTCGGCAACGGCGTGGCGAGCGACGCGATGGCGCCCGTCCCCGTCACCGGCGTCGCCGATGCGACGCAGATCGCGGTCGGCGGAGACCCGAGCCACGATCACGCGTGCGCGCGCCGCGCGACGGGGGCGATCGTGTGCTGGGGCACGGCCATCGGCGGCCTCGGCGACGGTGCGACGTCCTCGCGCGCCACGCCCGTCACGGTGAGCGGCCTCGCCGATGCGCTCGAGGTGAGCGCGGGCGGCTCGCACTCGTGTGCGCGTCGCCCCACGGGCGCCGTGCTCTGCTGGGGGCTCGGCATCGGCGGCCAGATCGGCGACGGGAGCTGGATGACGCGCCCGACACCCGTGTCGGTGAGCGGCGTCGCGGACGCGGCGAGCCTCGCGCTCGGGGGTGATCGGTCGTGCGCACGTCGTCGCGACGGGTCCGTGGCGTGCTGGGGCGACGCGAGCCCCTTCGGCACCCTGGGCCACGGTGCCCTCACCGACTCGAACCTTCCGGTCGCGGCGCTCGGCGTCAGCGCCACCACGCAGCTCGCCGTCAGTCCCATCACGACGCTCACGGGGCACGCATGTGCCGCGCGCCTCGATGCGCCACCGCTCTGTTGGGGCGACGACCAGCGCGGGCAGCTGGGCATCGAGGAGCCGCCTGTCTCGAATGTCCTCGGCCTGCCCTGAGCGCGCGCTCACGCGGTCGCACGTTCAACGACCGACGATCGACACCGCGAGCGTGTGCGTGGGCGCCTCGAAGGGCGGCACGACCACACCATCGAGCGCGCGCTCGACGCAGCGCGCGGCCGCACCCCGCGCGCCGCGCACACGGACGCCGGAGAGATTGCCGCGCGAGACGAACGTCAGCTCCGCCCACACGCGGATCGGTGTCGTGACATGGAGACAG
>JAIBCE010000197.1 GCA_019694315.1 Sandaracinaceae bacterium | reverse complement strand
CCGAGAGCGCAGCGCCCGTGCTCGCGCTCGCCGCGCTCTGCGCCGAGACCGATCGCGACGACGAAGCACTCGCGATCCTCGACGCGTTCGTCGTGAGCCGACCGCGCGACGTGCCGGCGCTCCGTGCGCTGCTCGAGCGTGCCCTCGTGGCGGGCGATGGGCAGCGAGCGAGCCTCGCAGCGCTCCGCCTCGTGCGCGCCTCACCCGTGCACAGGAGCGAGGTGATGGTCGCGGTGCTGGACGCCCTCGAGCGCGGTCACGGCGCGCTCGCGCACGCGATCTTCCGAGCGCTGCCGCCGACCGATGGCGCGATGGAGCTCGAGCTCCGCTTCCGCGCCGCGCTCGCGGTGCGCGACGACGCGGAGCTCGAGCGGCTCGTGCTCCACATGGACGACGGAACGGCCGCAGGCCGCCTCCGCGCCGCCGAGCACTGGATCGCGCTGGGCGATGGCGCGCGCGCCGAGGAGCTCGCGCGCTCGGTGCTGCTCGCGACGCGCGAGGGCGCCCCCGATCCTCGCGCGCAGCGCCTCGTGGCGCAGGGCCTCCTGCTCCAGCGTCGCTTCGCGCGCGCCGCCGAGCTCCTGGCCTCGATGCCGACCGGCACGAGCGAAGACGAAGCGCGACGCACGCTGCTCGAAGAGGCCATCGCAGGCGCCGGCCTCCCGAGGCTCGCGCGCGAAGCGACGCGCTAGGATCCGCGGGACGAGGACGTCAGGCCGCGGAGCCTCCGATCGGCCTACGAACAGGGCGAATTCGCGTCACTCGCCGCCGCTCCCTGCTCCGCGGCCGAGGCGTGCGTGATCGCGCCGCGACGATCGTGCTACACGTGGGCATGGCACTCCCCCTCTCGTTCTTCGAGCGTCTCCCCAAGACCGACCTCCACGTCCACCTCGATGGCTCGCTTCGTCTCTCGACGATCCTCGAGCTCGCACGCGAGGGGAACATCGAGCTCCCGGGCAAGACCGAAGAAGAGCTGAAGCGTGCGATGCACCTCGGCGAGAACACGGGCTCGCTGGTCGAGTACCTCAAGGCCTTCGACGTGACGCTCAAGGTCCTCCAGACCGAGGAGTCGCTCGTGCGTGCCGCGCGCGAGCTCGGCGAGGACGCGGCCAAGGAGAACGTCCGCTACATGGAGATCCGCTACTCGCCGATGCTCCACACGCGCAAGGGCCTGCGCCTCACCGCGGTCGTCGAGGCCGTGCTCGAGGGCCTCTGGCAGGCGAAGGAGCGCTTCGGCATCGAGTCGAACGTCATCCTCTGCGGCATCCGAAACATCTCGCCGGAGAGCTCGCTCGAGATGGCCGAGCTCGCGGTCGCCTACAAGGGCCGCGGTGTGGTGGCCTTCGACCTCGCGGGCGCCGAGTACGACTACCCGCCCAAGCACCACCTGCCCGCGTTCCAGCTCGTGCGCGACAACAACTGCAACGTGACGATCCACGCGGGCGAGGCGTACGGCCCCGCGAGCATCCACCAGGCGATCCACCAGTGCGGCGCGCACCGCATCGGCCACGGATGCAGGCTCCGCGAGGATGGCGACCTCCTCCACTACGTGAACGATCACCGCATCGCGCTCGAGTGCTGCCCGAGCAGCAACGTGCAGACGGGCGCCGTGCGCGACCTCGCCTCCCACCCGCTCAAGCTCTATCACGACCTCGGAATTCGCGTGACGATCAACACCGACAACCGGCTCGTCACCGACACGACGGTCTCGAAGGAGCTGTGGCTCTGTCACACGCAGATGGGCATGACCCTCGGCGAGATCAAGCACATGGTGCTCAACGGCTTCAAGGCCACGTTCCTGCCGTTCCACAGCAAGCAGGCGTTCCTGCGCCGCATCGGCCGAGAGCTCGCGCAGTTCACCGAAGAGAGCTTCGCCGCCGAGGCCGCCGCCGTGGACGGACCGCAGACCAGCGAGCAGCCAGCCGGACAGGCGTGAGCCCGAGAAGAGTGATCAGAACGAGCCGGTCACGCGGAGCATCGCGCGATCGCCATCGCCGCCACCGCTCGAGGCGGCCAGGCCGAGGAGCACACCGCCGGTGACGGTGAGCGCTCCACCCGCGCCGAGCCACACACCGTTCGCGATGGCGTCGGGGCGCATGTAGCTCGTGCAGCTCGGGTCGGTGCAGCTCTCGCCCATCGCGAAGCCGGCGATGCCCACGACGAGGCCCGCCACGCCGAGCGCGACACCCGCAGCCCCGGCGATCCAGAGCCCGAGCTCACCGCCGGCCGCGCCGTCCTCGCCGGGACTGAGCTGCACGTCGAGCGTGAGATCCTCACCACCGAGCGTGATCTCTCGACGATCGGTGCGATGGCCGCGCGCCCGAACCTCGACCACGTGGTGCCCCGGCGATATCGGCTCCGCGTGCGGCACGGTGCCCCAGGTCACGCCGTCCACGCGGATGGTCGCGCCCGCGGGCTCGCCGTTGACGCCCAGCGTGGGCAGCGCCTCGCCACGAAAGCGAGCGATCGCCTGCGCGAGCGCGACGCGCATCGCGTCCTCGACCCCCGCCGTGCCCACCTCCGCGGTGCCCACGTAGCGCGTGCCGTCGGCCACGAGCACCGTGGCCTGCACGCCCTCGCACACGCCGTTGTGACCGAAGACCTCCACGAGCTCGGCGAGGTCGGCCGCGCCCGTGGCGAGGAAGCCCGCGCCACACTCGAGATCGTCGCAGCCGCCGTCGGTCGGGAGCGGCGTGAGCGACAAGGTGCGCGTGTGCGCATGCACGGCGTCGCGCAGGCTCGTGCCCAGCGCCGACGCGAGCGCCTCTTCGCCGCCCACACGCATCACGAGCACGCGATCGGGCGAGGGGACGGCGGTGTCCATCGGGGCCGCGTGCGGGGCGACCGCCGCGGCGCCCTCTGCGGGGGCCACTTCTCGCGCGGGCGCTTGCTGCGCGCGGACGGGCCATGCGGCGAGCAACGTTGCGAAGACCGACGCGAACGACACCGCCGGGACCAGGGCTCGGGAGACGAGGGGCATACCGCGCGCGTGCGTAGTCGAGCCCATGCGATCGGCGCAACTATTCGACGTCGTTCAGAGGCTCACGCGCCCTCACCGAAGCGCGCCCGCGCACGCTCACTCGATCGTGATCGACACGCGTGTCACGCCGTTGCCAGTGACGCGCACCGTGCGGGTACGACGCTCCTCGCCCGCGACCCCCGCCACGCGGTGGGGCCCCGTGCGCACCGTGCCGCGGTAGGGCGAGCGCCCCACGTCCACACCATCGATCTCGACCCGGCCCCACGGCATGACCACCACCTCGATGCGACCATCGCGAGGCGCCGCGGGCGTGTGCGTCGCCTCGTCGTGCGACGCAGGTGCGTCCGCGGCAGCGAATGCGTCGCGATCGTTCGCATCGCGATCGTTCGCGTCGCGGTCGTTCGCATCGCGATCGTTCGCGTCGCGATCGTTCGCATCGCGATCGTTCGCGTCGCGGTCGTTCGCGTCGGGCGCTCCGGCATCCGACCTCGGCGCATCGAGCGCGACCGACGCATCCAGCCCCACGTCCACCACCGCTGCGTCGAGGACCACGGACGCGTCTGTGGTCGCGGTCGGTGAGGTGAGCTGTGCGGTGACGGGCGGCGCGACACTGCCCATGCGCCCCACCACGAAGGCCGCGACGATCGCCCCCACCACCAGGCCGAGCACGCCGACCGCGAGCGCGAGGAGCGGCAGCGAGCGCCGCGTGAGCGAGAAGGCGGCGCGGGTCTCGGTCTCCTCGAGTCGCTGCGGGCTCAGCTCGGGGCTCACGACCACGCTCGGCGCGTGGGCCGGATCGGTGGGTGACGTGCTCGCGGCGCTCATCGCTCGCGGCGCGATGGAGTCGTGGCGCTGCGTCGCGTCGAACGCGCCCTGCTCGATCGCGCGCTCGAGCGCGTGATCGAAGACCGTGCGCGTGCGCGTCACGTCGTCGTGCGCAGCAGACACCGGCTCGTTGGTGGAGGCGCCGAGCGCGAGCGAGGTGATCGCGAGCGTCCCCGTGGGCGGCGGAGCGCTCGGCGCTGGCGGCGGGAGATCCGAGCGCATCTCGCCCTGCTGGATCTTGCGGACGATCTGCGCGAGGCGCCTTCGCGCGGTGGGCGGGGGCGGTCGCTGCTCGAGGGCCTCGAGCACCTCGGAGGCGTGCTGGAAGCGGGCATCCGGCTCCACCGCGAGGAGCTTCTCGACGATCGCGCACACGTCGTCCGGCACGTGCGGCGCGAGCTCCTTGAGCGGCTTTCTCTCGCCCTGCGTGACGAGGAGGATCGTGGCGAGATCACTCGCGCCCTCGAAGGGTCGCTCGCCCGAGAGCGCCTCGAAGAGCACCACACCGAGGGCCCACAGATCGGCGCGCTGATCGAGCTTGCGGCCGTGGCCCTGCTCGGGCGCCATGTAGCAGGCCTTGCCCTTGATCTTGCCGGTGGTGGTGTCGCTGCCCGAGAGGCTCGACTTCGCGATGCCGAAGTCGACGAGCTTGAAATTGCCCTGCTCGTCGATGAGCACGTTCGACGGGCTCACGTCGCGATGGACGAGGTTTGCGGGGCGCCCCTCCACGACCAGCCCGTGCGCGTACTCGAGCGCCGAGGCGAGATCGATCGCGAGCACGAGCGCCAGGTCGAGCGGTAGCGGCTGGCCGAGCTCCTTGAGGAACGAGCGGAGATCGCCGCCGCCCACGAGCTCGAGCGACATCCACCACGCGCCCTCGCTCTGCCCGAAGTCGTAGAGCTGCGCGATGTGCGGGTGCACGAGGCGCATCGCGAGCTTGGCCTCTTCCTGGAAGGCCTTCACGAACTCGGGGGAGGCCGCGTGCTCCGCGAGGATGCGCTTGAGACACACCGTGCGCTCGAAGCCCTGCCCGGTGCGCAGGCGCGCGACGAAGGTCTCGGCCATCCCGCCCCGACCGAGCGGGCGCTCGATCTCGAAGGGCCCGAAGCGCATGCGCGGAGGCAGCATATCGGCCGCCTTCGACCCTCCGCAATCGAAGAGCCGCGCGGCGGCGCCGTCGGATGTGGGGTGTGTGCGAATCATCCGGCCGCGACGCGCGTCGGAGCGTCGGATATGGTCCGATGCGGCCACGCTCCGCTGGCCAACCTGAGGTCCCCATGCTCGATCGCTCCCTCCGCCTCGCGCTCCTCGGTCTCGTCGCGCTCGCCGCGCTCGCCGCGCTCCCGTCTGCCTCGCGCGCGCAGATCCAGCAGCCGCCGCCCGTGATCGAGCGCCTCGAGCCCACGGCCGGCCCCGTCGGCACCACCGTGCAGGTGCTCGGTCGCTTCTTCCGCGCCGATCAGCGCCTCTTCCTCGGCAACGTGGAGCTGCCGGTGGGCTCGCGCCTGCCGAGCCGCTGGTCGGTCACCATCCCCGCGGGCGCGCAGACGGGCCGCCTCGAGGTGCGTCTGGCCGACGGCACGACCGTCACGGGTCCCGAGCTGCGCGTGCTCGCGAGCGTGCCGACGCCGAGCATCGCGGGCTTCACGCCGCTCGCGGGCGCTGCGGGCAGCGAGGTGCGCATCCAGGGCGAGAATTTCTCGCCACGCCTCACCGACAACACCGTGATGCTCAACGGCACCACGCTCGTCGTGCGCACCGCGACGCCCACCGAGCTCACGGTGATCGTGCCCGCGGGCGCGAGCAGCGGGCCCTTCGTGGTGCGCGTCGCGGGCGCGGGGGAGGCCACCTCGACCACGACGTTCACCGTGGGCTCGGGCACGCAGATCACGAGCTTCACGCCGCGGGTTGCCTCGCCGGGCGCGCAGATCACGCTCACTGGCACGGGCTTCGTGCCCCTCGCGCCGCGCGCGCGCACGAGCGCCAACCGCGTGTTCCTCGAGAACGTGGCGCTCCGCGTGGTGAGCGCGACGGCCACGGAGATCGTGGTGGAGCTTCCTGCCAACGCGGCGAGCGGGCGCCTGCTCGTGGACGTGCGCGGCGGCGGACGCGCCTACGCCACCGAGACGCTGAGCGTGCTGCCTGCGCCGACGATCACCGCGCTCGAGCCAGCCTCGGGCGTGGTCGGCGCACAGTTCCGCGTGCGCGGGACGAACTTCGGGAGCGACATCCGCCAGGTCACCGCATCGATCGGCGCGACCGCGCTCACGCTGCGCGCCGTCGCGCCGACCGAGCTCACGGTGCAGGTCCCCGCGGGCGCGACGAGCGGGCCCGTCTCGGTCGTCGTGAGCGGCCTCCCAGCGGTGACGAGCGCGACGCCGTTCCAGGTGCTCCTGCCGGTGGCGGTGAGCGGCCTCGAGCCGATCTCGGGCCCGGTGGGCACCGAGGTGACGATCCGCGGCCAGGGCTTCTCCACGACGCTCACCGACGATCACGTCACGCTGCAGAACGTGGAGTGCCCCGTGCTCGCGGCGACGCCGACGGAGCTCCGCGTGCGCATCCCGCAGACGGGCTCGGGCCCGCTCGTGGTGACCGTGACCAACGCGGGCACCGGGCGCACCACGCAGCCCTTCGTGATCACGACGCCGCCCTTCATCACGCGCTTCGAGCCCGCGGCCGCGACGATCGGCTCCACCGTGCGCCTCTTCGGCACGAGCTTCGGCACCAACCCCGCCACCGTGGAGGTCGCGCTCGCGGGGCGGCGCATGGAGATCCGCGCGATCACCGACACGCAGCTCGACGCCGTGGTGCCTCCGGGCGCGACCAGCGGCCGCATCACCGTCACCGTGCGTCTCCAGGGCACGGGCGCGGCCGCGACCGACTTCACCGTGCTCACCGACTTCGCCGTGAGCGCGATCGAGCCCGCCTCTGCCTATCCCGGCCAGACCGTCGCGATCCGCGGCGGCGGCTTCCTCCAGGAGGGGATGACCGTGTCGTTCACCGGCGCGCGGAGCCCCGCTACTTACACATTTGTCAACGGCAGCGAGCTCCGCGCGGTGGTGCCCGCAGACGCTGCGAGCGGCCCGATCACCGTGCGCCTGCCCGACGGACGCTCGCTCGCCTCGAGCGCGTTCACGCGCACCGAGGCGCCCTCGGGCGTGGGCATCACCGAGGTCGTGCCGGCGTGCCTGCGGCCCGGCTGCACCCTCGTCGTGCGCGGCTACGGCTTCGGCACGCGACCGGGCGGGCAGACGGTGACGATCTATGGTCAGCGCCTGCGCGTGCGACGCGCGAGCGCGTACGAGCTCGAGCTCACGCTCCCGCGTCAGGCGGGCACGGGGCCGGTGATCGTGACGGTGCGCGGACAGCCCGCGGCGCAGTCGGCGCAGCCGCTCACGATCGCGCCGTGAGCCGCGGCGCGCGATCGCCCGCTCAGGGGCTCGGTCGCGCGCCCGTTCGATAGGGCAGCGTGATCGCGCCGCCCTCGCAGCCGCCGATCACCGGCGTGAGCCGCAGGGTGATGTCGGTGTTCGCGGGGATGCGTCCGTCGAAGGGGTTGTCGATCGTCGTGTCGATCGTGGTGCTCTGGGGATCGGACGCGCTCACCGACGTGAGCTGGTAGATGCGCGTGTCGTCGCCGGTCCCGCCGGCGTCGGCGCCCTGCGCGTCGAACGGCAGGACGCCCCCTGCGCCGGTGATGACCGCGGCGATCTGCACCGACGGTGTGGCGGGCGTGGTGGCGCCACAGGTGCGGAGCTCCACGTGCACCGTCGCGCCCATGCGCGGATCTCCCGGCGAGAGACCGCTCGGGTCGAACGTCGCGGCGGCGACCTCGGCGTACTCGTACGGATCGCAGGTGTCGACGTAGCGTCCCGCGCACGAGCGCTCGAGCGGAGGGCCGAGACTGCACGACGCCGAGGCGACGCAGGCACCACCGACGACGCAGGCCAGGACGAGAGAGGACGGCGAGACGCGCATCGCGCGAGCATGGAGGCAGCCCGCGCGCGCGGCAACGCGCGGTCAGGCGCGGCGATCCGAGAGCGAGGCCATCGCCCGGAGGATGCGCACCATCGCCACGAGCTCGCCCGCGAGCTCGCGCGGCCCGTGGCCGACGCCGTCGACGTGGGTGTGGCCGTAGAGGCCGGTGAGCAAGAGCGAGACCTCGGTGTGCGGCGCGAGCGCCTCGAGGAGCGCGCGGCTCTCCTCGAACGGGATCACGTCGTCGGTCACGCCGTGCACGAGCGTGACCGGGCGATGGATGCTCGCGAACGCGGGGCGCGGATCGATCCAGTCGAAGTGATCACCGGCGCGCGCGAGCGCCGCCTCGATGACGGGCTCGATGCCGGGCTCCACACGACAGGCGCGGAGGAAGAACGCGCGCATCGGTCCCTCGAGCTCGGCCGCGATCGCCTGCGCGACCGGGACGTACGCGCGATCGACCTTCATCGCCGGTCGACCCCAGGTGCGCGTGCAGTACGTGAGCATCGCGCGGCGCAGGCGCTCGCGATCGGCGTCGCTCTCGAGGCCCTCGGCCGCGCCCAGGAAGGGGAGCAGGTTCGTGACGACGGCCGGCGCGTTGAGCGGGTCGTGCGCGCGTCCGTTGTTCGAGGAGCCGTCGCCGATCGCGAAGCGCAGCGTGCGTCGAAAATCGGCGAAGCCCCCGAAGATCAGCACGTTCGCGAGCGACTCGCCGCGTCGAGCCGCGATCCGGAGCGCCGGCATGGAGCCGAACGAGATGCTCATCATGCCGGGCAGCTGATCGCGCGGGCGCAGCGGGTGAGCGAGCAGCGCCTCGAGGCCCGCCTCGAGCTCGTCGAGGACCGAGGGCCGCACGAGGAGCTGGAGGTACGTGGGCAAGAGCGGCGAGAGCACGAGGTAGCCCGCGTGCGCGAGGACGCGCGCGAAGCGATCGAGGCGCGGGTCGTTGGCGCCGAGGAAGTGCAGGCCCTGCACGAGGAGCACCGAGCCCGTGATCGGCCGCGACGCGGGCCGGAACACGATCGCCTCGATCGCGGGGCGTCCCTCGGACCCCGCCGGGATCGCGAGCACCTCGCGCAGCACGTCGCGCGGTGCCGACGTGGGCCGCGCCCACGGTCCGAGCCAGCGCGCGAGCCTCCTCGTCGACGCAGTCCTCACGTGGGCTCCTCGAGCATCCTCGGCATGGCGCGGATCCTGACACGCGCGAGGCCCGTCCTCGCGGGGAACCTCGTGCCACGTCGACCGAAGCTCGGCGCGTGTCGAGCGCCTTCACCATCGCCTCCCTCCATCGCATGCTCGGCGGATGTCCGCGCCCGTCGACGATCACGGCACCCACGACCCCGGCGACGAAGAGGCCGACGCGATCGTGCGCGCCCTCGGCCTCGTGCCCCACCCCGAGGGCGGCTTCTACCGCGAGAGCTATCGCGCGCCGCTCGTGCTGCCGGCGAGCGCGCTCTCGGCGCGTCACGGGGGCGATCGAAGCGCGTCGACCGCGATCTACTTCCTCGTGCCTCGGCGCTCGTTCTCGGCCCTCCACCGCATCGCCTCCGACGAGGTCTGGCACTTCTACGCGGGGGCACCGCTCGAGATCGTCGAGCTCGCGCCCGACGGCGCCCTCACGCGCACCGTCCTCGGCGCGGACCTGCGCGCAGGCGAGCGGCCCCAGCACGTGGTGCCGGCGGGCGCGTGGTTCGGCTCGCGCGTGCTCGCGGGCACCGACGCGAGGGGCGATCATGCGCTCGTGGGCTGTACGGTCGCGCCGGGCTTCGACTTCGCGGACTTCGAGCTCGGCACCCGCGACGCGCTCGTCCGTATGTTCCCCGCACACGCCGCGATCGTCACCGAGCTCACCCGCTGAAGCGAGCGACCGGTCGACGCCCTCACCCCAGCTCGGCGTCGCTCGGGCTCTGGATCGCCTGCACGAGCATCGAGAACGCGACGCTCCAGTCGCGGGCGTGGCCATCGGCCCCCGTCACCCCGAACGACTCGCGCGCGAGCTTGGTGAGGCGGTGCGACTGCAGCTCGTCGATCTGCAGGCGCACGGCGAGGTCCGAGAAGAGCGCGCGCTCCTTCGTGTCCACCTGCCCATCGGCGAGGATCATCCAGACCGCGGCGGCGAAGAGCAGCCAGCGATCCTCGTTCGGACGATCGAGGCGGAACAGGTTCGGTCGATCGGTGGGCATGGTGAACGAGCCCAGGCCGAGCGCGCGCGCGGCGGCGTCGAGGGCCTTTCGCTCTCCCGCCTCGATCTTTCCGTCGGCCCGCATGGTGATGCCCATGAGGTAGAGGAGATCGATCGCGAGATCGGGAGCCACGGGGGCGAACGAGAAGCGCGTCATGAGCGAGGAGCGTACCCCGAGCCGAGGCCCCTCCGGAACGCGACGCCCGCGTCCCAGCAGCGCCCGAAGATCTCGGCGTAGGCGCGCACCGCACGCGGATCGTCGCTGACGAGCACGTTGTCCTGGTTCGCCTCCGCCGCGGCGCGCGTCCAGTTGTAGGAGCCCGTGAGCACGATCGCGCCGTCGAAGATCGCGAACTTGTGATGCATGTGCGCGAGCTCGGCGTCGGTGCGCACGTCGATCCCCGCGGCCTCGAGCACCCGCAGATCCGAGCCCGGCTCGCTCGACTTCTCGTCGTCGCCGATCACGCGCACGCGCACGCCGCGCCGGTGCGCCTCGAGCAGCGCGCGAGTGATGGGATCGTGCGTGATCGTGAACACGCACGCGTCGAGCGTCTCGCGGGCCTCGCCGCACAGCGAGACGATCCGCCGCCACACGCGATCGCCCGGGCTGTCGAGCACCTCGAGCCGCGTGGGCCGAGGCGGCTCCATCATCGAGAGCCGCACGACGTCCTCGAGCCACGCGAGCCAGCCGCGCGCGGCCTCGGGCGCGACCGAGCCCGCGAGGCGCTCGCTCACCAGCTCGAACGCGCGACGCCGGAGAGCCCCACGCTGCTCCTCGCGCAAGAGACGCTCCTCGACGTACGACCGGAGCGCGGAGCGCTCCCCCCGAGAGAGCGTGCCGTCGGCGAAGCTCCGCACGAGCAGCGCCTCGAGCTCGCGCTCAACCATCGAAGCACATGGTGGCGCTGAGCTCGGCGTGCTGCCCGCACGCGGCGAGCTCGAGCGTGTACATCGGGTTCAGGCAATTCGAGGTCGTGCGTGCCTGGAGATCCCACGTGCCCGGATCGGGATAGAGCTCCACGCATCCGTCGGCGCCGGTGGTGCCCTGGCTCGGGATCGCACCCTCCCGCGAGGCAGTGACCGTCGCGCCCACCGCAGGCTGGCCGAATTCGTCGAGCACGCAGACCTGCACCGAGGGCACGCAGTCGTTCGTGTCGGGGCCGCCTGCGTCGTTCGTGCTCGCGCCGCCGCCGCACGCCGTCGCGCCGAGCGCGAGCGCCGCCAAGGCGGGAGCTCGCAGGTCCGTTCGCATCAGAACCCCCGGAAGCTGTTGTCGATGAAGCCGATGAAGTCGACCTCGCAGACGCCGTCACCCGACTTCGCGATGGTGAGGGTGTCGAGACTGCGCAGGCTCGACGCCGACGACGGAAAGGCCGCGGCGTTGGGGCGACCCTCGGTCCACGAGGTGAGCACGCGGAGGCGCGTGGGGCTGTAGCCGAGCGGCGCTCCGGTCACGTCCTCGGTCGCCCCGATCTCGACGGTGAGGCTCGAGTCGAGGTCGCATCGGGCGATGAGGTCGAGCGCGAGGCTCGAGTCGAAGGTGCTGAGGGCGAGCGTCAGGCCGAGATCGTTCGACACGATCACGCCGTTTCCCTCGAGCGTGAGACCGTGCTCTCCCGGCAACGACTGACTCCAGCGCGCGCTCTCCGGGGCGCCGGCCAGCCGAGTCCAGCCACATGGCGCGCCCTCGCAGAGGGGGCCCTCGAAGTCGTCGGACCAGAGGTAGTCGCTCGAGAACGGACCGCAGGCGGCCCCGCCCACGGAGAGCGCACCGAGCGCGAGCGCGACGGCGACGCCTCGCGACGAATGCCGAGCACGACTCATGTCTTCACCTCGAGCCCGATGCCGACGAGCGGTCCGCCGAGATCGATGTCGCTGCCGTACTGGTCGATGTCGTTCCACGGGAAGTAGTCCCACGCACCGCGCAGGAACATGTGGAAGCCTCGCGCGAGGCGGAAACCGAACTGCACCGAGCCGTGCAAGCGCGGCGAGACGCCCAGCACCGTCGTGCGGTGGATCGAGAGGGCCGCCATGCCCACGCCACCGCCGAGCACGATGCCCACGTCGACGATGGGACCGAGGTGGATGCGCGCGTGAGCGATGCCGAGGAGGTCCACGCCCGACGTCATCGCGAAGTCACCGTCTCGGCGGATCCAGCCGCGGCCGCGCGCGCCGAGGCGACCTCCGAGGTGCAGCCAGCGCGCGACCGCGTAGGTGAGCGAGCCGTCGATCGCCATCGTGGGAGAGCTCTGCCCATAGGCATGCGACTGGAGCGCCGTGTCGTAGGAGCTCGGCATCACGACGCCGATGTTCGCGAAGAACGAGAGGGCCACGGGCAGCTCGGGATCGATCGCGTCGGGCTGTCCGACGCGACGCATCGCGACGAGCTCGCTCTGCTGCACCGCGGCGCGCGTGCCGAAGCCAGGCCCCGACACCGCAGCGGGATCGAGCTCGCCGCCTCGCTCGTCGATCGCGGGGCCCGCAGCTGCCGTGATGGCAGGCGCGCGCGTCTCCGCGGGAGCCGCGTCTTGGGCGGGAGCCGCGTCTCGGGCGGGAGCCGCGTCTCGGGCGGAAGCCGCGTCTTGGGTGGCTGGAGCGTCGGACGTGCTCGCGTCCACGGCCGCGGCGACGCCCGGCGCGTCCTCCGCGACGGTGGCGTCTGGCGCGGCGGCGACGTCCTGCGCGACGACCGAGCTCGGCAGGGCCGCGCACACGACGACGAGGCAGAGACTCGCCCACGTCGAGCGGAGCAGTAGCATCTCGCGGGTCGAGGGGACCATGCGGCGGATGATAGCGCAGCCGCGACGACGGCCGCCTCGGTCGCGTGCGTGAAGCGAGGTCGGCCTCTCGTGGCGCGTCGCGCGGCCCGGTCTCGCGCTCACGCGCCGATCGCGGCCAGCGCGTCGAGCAGCGCATCGTTCTCGTCGGGGCGGCCGACCGTGATGCGGAGGTGTCGCTCGAGCGGCGACGTGCGAAACGCCCGCACCTGGATGCCACGCGAGGCGAGCGCTGCGTGGATCTCCGCGGCGCGCGACGCGCTCTCGGCCTCGCAGAGGACGAAGTTGGCCTCGGTGGGGATCGGACGGAGCACGCGGTGCAGGCTCGCGAGGGCACGCACCACGCGGTCACGCTCGCCGACGATCGCCGCGATCTGCGCCTCGAGCGCGGCCCGATGCACGCCCAGCACCGCCGCGCCGAGCACCTGCGTGGGCCCGGGCATGTCGTAGGGGAGGCGCACCTTGTCGAGCTCGAGCGCGAGGGCCTCGGGCGCCTCGATCCAGCCGATGCGGAGCGACGCGAGGCCGATCTTCGAGAGGGTCCCGAGAAAGACGAGGTTCGGCGCGCGATCGCGGGTGTGGGGCAGGAGCGCGCGGCGGTGGCTCGCGGGTCGGCCCTCGCGCGAGGGACGGAACGCGCCGTAGGCCTCGTCGATCACGACCATCGTGCCCGGACAGGCCTCGGCGATCGCGAGGAGGTCCTCGTCGCGATAGGCCACGCCCGTCGGGTTGTTCGGGCTCGCGAGGAACACCAGCACCGCGCCGCGCGCGTGGATCGTGGCGATCGTCGCCGCGACGTCGAGCCCGAAGTCGCGTCCCGCGAGCGGCACCGACACGGGCTCGAGACCGAGCACGCGCGCGGTCTGCGCGTACATGACGAAGCTCGGCTCGGGCACGACGATCACCGGTGCGCTCGCCTCACGTGGGCGCGCGAGCGCGGTGAGCAAGACACCGATCGACTCGTCGGAGCCCACGCCCACGACGAGGCGCGCCGGGCTCGTCCCGAGGTGGTCGGCGAGCGCGCTCTTGAGCGCGCGCACCTCGAGATCCGGATAGCGCTGCAGCGGGATCGTGCGCACGCGCTCCGCGAGATCACGCATCACCGCGTCCGGGAGGCCGAAGGGGCTCTCGTTCGCGTCGAGCTTGATCGGCAGTGGATCGAGCGGCGTCTTGTACGCGCGGATCGCGCGGATCTCCGGGCGCACGAGCTCGAGCAGCGCCTCTCGAGGCGCCTCGAGGACCGGAGCGTCCCGCTCGCTCACGGAGTCGTGCCCGGGGTGCCGCTCGACGCGGCGCCGCTCTCGTCCTCGCCCGAGCCGCGGAGGCTCTGGGGCATGTCGAGACCCTCCTCGCGCACCGGCTCGCGGCTCTCGGCGCGACCTGCGCTCGGTGTGCCCTCGCGGGCGCGACCGTGCTCGTCGAGGTCGCTCGGATACACGCCCATGTACGCCGAGATCACGTGTCGCACGAGGCCCTCGTCGGCCGTGCCGCCGATCTTCACGACGCGGTTGGCCGACACCCACAGCCACCATCGATCGCTCGGCCCGCCGTCGAGCGCGAAGGCGCGGCCACCCTCGATGTCGACGACCTCGACGTGGTAGCTCGCGAGCGTGTCGAGGTGCGCACGGATCTCGGCCGCGAGGCCCGGCGCGTGGTCGTAGACCGTCACGAACGCGTTCACGTACGGGACGCTCGTCTCGTCGGATCGACGAACATACGTCGCCGTATGTCCCACCGCGGCGTTGCCTTCGACCGGTAGCTCCACGTCGAGGACGCGCTGGTAGCGGCGATACGAGAGCTCGCCGACGTCGCGCTCGAGGACGTAGCGCGCGGGGAGGGAGGGCCCGCACGCGGACAGGGCGCTGGCGCCGAGCGCGAGCGTGAGGAGCGCGGTGGCGAGACGGTTTCGAGCGCGCACGTCGCGAGGGTACGGGGCCCTCGCCTCGATGGCGAGCGCGAAGCTGCGTAGGATGCGCCAGCACCGATGGACGCTCCGGACGAGGACGACGACGACACCGCCGCGCGCGCGCCCGAGGCCCCGGCCTCGCTGGGCAGGCTGCGGCTCGTGGCCGCAGTGTCGGCCCTGCTCGTGCTCGGCCTGGGGATCACGCGGATCGTGTCGTTCACCGAGACCGAGCTCGAGGCGACGGCGCCTCGGGACGCGGGGCTCGGCGGGGACGCGGGCGCTCAGGTGCCCGACGCCGGCGCGGGCGCACCGAGCGCGCGCACCCTGCGCACCCAGTCGCCGTAGGGACAGCCCGCGCAGCCGCTGCCGCAGCAGCCGCGTCGACGCGTGGGCGCAAGCGGCAGGCCGAGGCGCGTGGGCGCCAGCGGCAGGCTGAGGCGCGTGAGCGCCAGCGGCAGGCCGAGGCGAGCGCTCGCAGCCGCGCCCGCTGGCGCAGGCTCGGGCTGTGATCGCCCGAGCGGAGCTCGTCCGAAGGGCACGCCTCGG
>JAIBCE010000196.1 GCA_019694315.1 Sandaracinaceae bacterium | reverse complement strand
GAGGCGAACAGCGTGACGCGCGGAGCGACGCGATCGAGCCGGGCGCTGCGGGCGTGTGGGGGCGGGCTCCTCGCGGCCCTCGCCGCATGCGCGAGCGGTGCGCCAGCGGCCGTCGAGCCGGTGGTCTACGGCAGCGACGATCGGCTCGAGGTGTACGAGCATCCGAGCGCGACGATGCGAGCGGTCGCGACCGCGTCGGTGGCGATGATGATCGACGCGACGCTGCTCGATCTCACCGACCCGGCCGACGTGCAGATCGACTACGCGACCACGCTGGGCGAGGACGAGATGCTCTGTGCGGGCGAGCCCTTCGCCGATCAGCCCGCGCCGGGCGACTGCTCGGGCACGCTGATCGATGCGCGACACGTGATGACCGCGGGGCACTGCGTGACCGACGGCTGCGACGCATCGCTCCAATGGGTGCTCGGATATCGCTACGCCTCGAGCGGCACGCTCGCGACGCTGAGCCGCGACGACGTGTACGCGTGCGCGGGCGTGGTCGTGTACGAAGAGACGGACACGACCGACTACGCGATCGTGAGCCTCGATCGCGACGTGGTGGGCCACGCGCCGGCGCCGATCGCGGGTGACGTGGCCCGCGTCGGCGACAGCCTCACGCTCATCGGACATCCGAGCGGGCTCCCCATGAAGATCGCGTCGAACGGCGCGGTGCTCTCCACGGAGGGCGACACGTTCCACGCGAGCGTGGACGCGTTCGCCGGCAACTCGGGCTCGGGTGTCTTCGACGATCGCGGCGCGGTCGTGGGCATCCTCGACTCGGGCGAGACGGACTTCGTGCCCTCGGGAGGGTGCTTCGTGGTGAACACGGTGCCGAGCACCGGCGTGGAGGGCGAGTCGCTCACGGACGTGCACGTGGCGATCGAGGCCTTCTGTGCGACGGGCGTGAGCTCGCCGGTCTGCGAGCCGGGCCCGGTGGACGCAGGGCTCCCAGCCAGCGACGGCGCGATCGCGGTCGACGCGGGCACCTCCGCCCCTTCGTCGGGGTGCGCATGCCACGTCACGAGCGCGCGGAGCGCCCCGCAGCGATGGCACGGCGCGGTGCTCGCGATGCTCGCGATCGCCGTGGCAAGCGTGCGTCGTCGAGCGCGAGGGCAGCGCTCGGCGCGCCGCCCCGTCAACGAACGAGCTTCGAGATCGCCTTGAACGTGTCGGAGCCGGCCTTGCCGACGAGGTCGAAGAGCACCACCTCGCTCGTCGACACCCACGCGCCCGCGTAGTGATAGAGGCTCCGCGCGACCTCGACGTTCGCCTTCTCACGCGAGCACACCGCATCGAAGGCGACGTGCACCGAGAAGCCGCGCGACGAGAGCCCGCGCGCGGTCTGGTACACGCAGATGTGCGCCTCCATGCCCGCGAGGACGATGGCCGTGCGGCCCTCGGCCCTCCAGCGCTCGAGGTGCGCGCGCACGCCCTCGTTCTCCGTCGCGTCGAATTCGAGCTTCTCGAGCAAGCTCGCGCCCGCGCCGTCGAGCTTCTCCTTGAGGGAGGGCACCGTGGGCCCGAGCCCTTTCGGATACTGCTCGGTGACGAGCACGGGCAGCCCGAGGATCCGCGCGCCCTCGACGAGGCGCTCGGTCCGCGCGATCGCGCTCTTGCCCGCCTCTTCGGGCATCGCGCTCGCGAGGCGCTCCTGCACGTCGATCACGAGGAGCGCCGTGGTCGCGGCGCGGAGGCTGAGAGGGCTCGGCGTGGTCATGGCGGCGTTGTACCGCAGCCCTCGCGCCACGGGACATGCGTCGAGGGCGTTCCCTCTCTATCCTCCGGGCATGCGCGCCCTGTCGTGGATGGCTCTGTCGCTCGTCGTCGGTTGTGGTGGCCCGGAGCCCGCCCGAGACGCGGGACACGACGCGGCGAGCAGCCCCGACGCTGCACGGCACGACGATGCGGGACGTGATGCGGCGATGTCGTCGGACGCGGGTCGCGACGGGGGCAACGACGCAGGGCAGGACGCTGGCAACGACGCCGGCAACGACGCCGGACAGGACGCAGGACCGCCGCCCTGCGTCGGCCCGCCCGGCCTCTACCGAGAGGGCTCGTGCACGGAGCTCGCCGAGGGCGTTCGGCCCTTTCATCCGCGCTACGCGCTCTGGTCGGACGGCTACGACAAGGAGCGCTTCGTGTACCTGCCGCCGGGCACACAGATCGACACGAGCGACCCCGACCGGTGGGGCTTCCCCGTGGGGACGCGCCTCTACAAGACGTTCTCCACGGGCGGCACGCGCATCGAGACGCGGTTGCTCGAGAAGGTCGCTGCACCTCGCGGCGCGCCGAGCTGGCGCTTCGTCGCGTACCTCTGGAGCGACGATCAGCTCAGCGTGAGCGAGGTGGGCGCGTTCGGCGAGACCGACGTCTTCGGCACCGATCACGACATCCCGACGCGGAGCGAGTGCATCCGCTGTCACTCGGTCACGCAGGACGACACGGCCGACGGCTTCTCCGCGGTCCAGCTCGCGCACGACGAGGGCGGCGTCACGCTCCAGACGCTCCTCGACGAGGGCTGGCTCTCCGCGCCGATCGATCCGGCGGCCGCGACGATCCCCGGCGATGCCACGGCGCAGGCGGCGCTCGGCTACCTGCACGCGAATTGCGGCAATTGCCACGGCGGACCGGCGCCCGAGCACAACCTCGACTACTGGATCCGCCTCGGCACGCCCGACGTGATCAGCACGCGAACCTGGGCCACCGCGGTGTGCGGCTGCTCGGTGTGGACGCGGACGCTGCCCTCGGGCTCGCTCGCGGATCTACGCATCGCGCCGCATCATCCCGAGACGAGCGTCTCGATCGTGCGCATGCAGACGCGCGTGGCGATGGACATGATGCCGCCCATGGGCTCGAACGCGATCGATCCGGTCGGGATCGGCATCGTGTCGGACTGGATCGCGAGCCTCGACGAGACGGCCAATGGCTGCCCGCATACCTGTCCCTGGCCGTGATCGCACCCTGCTGATCGCATCCGATCGCGCGGCTGCCCCCGGCGGACACCAGGGGCAGCGCGACGAGCGAGCGGGACGACGAGAGCGTGCTCAGAGCGCGGCGGCCAACACGAGCGCGGCGTCCGTGGCGACGATGCGCTCGGTGGCGCTGCTGTCACGCACGAGGAAGTAGATCCAGCCATCCGAGCGGAAGTGCGGGAAGAGCGCGCGCTGGCCGGGCTGCATGTTCGTGATGCGAGTCTCTTCGCCGGTGAGGATGTCGATCAGGTACACGTTCGAGACGCCGCGGTACGCCGCGAACGCAGGATCGCTCGGGCCCGAGAAGCCGAGATCCAGCGCGTCGGCGTCGGTCGCGCGGTGGTGCGTGACGATCCAGCGATCGTCGAGCGACACGGCCACCTTGCCGCCGGGCACGCAGTAGCGGGCGATCTCCGGGAACGACACCGACGTGGCGCGACCAGTCCCGTCGCGACGCAGGTCGATGCTGTGGAGCACGTAGCCGAGCGGTCGTCCGCCCGCGTCCGCGATGTGGCCCACGAGCATGCGCATCGAGGGCGAGATCACCGAGTTGCCCTCCCACGGCGTCGTCGCCTCCACGCTGCCCGCGGGCATGAAGCCCGTGCCCGAGCCGGTGTTGGTGAAGCGCAGGAGCGTGGTGGCGGAGCGGGCGTCGGCGAACACGGTCGGATCGGCGAGATCATCGCCAGGATCGCCAGACCACACCGAGTTCACGATCCAGTAGTCGCCGCCGTCGAGCGAGGCGCCGAGGTGCTGATAGAGGCCCACCGCCCCGGGGCTCGCGCAGCCCGACTCGGAGAACGTGATGTGCGTGGGCATGCCCGTCGTGAGCACGCTCTGCGAGCACGAGCCCGCACCGCGGCGCGTGCCCTGGAACACGAAGCCGCTGTTGTCCGGGTAGAAGCCCGGATCGTAGGCAGCGCTCACGCCGATCACGACGCCGCGCTGCAGATCGATGATCGAGGCGCCGCTCATGTCCCGGCTGCCGCCGTGCGCCACGAAGCGGCCGTCGGCGCTGCTGCGCGTCCAGTAGCTCGTGCGGTAGTCGGTCTCGAAGAGGACCCGCTGGTGAGTGCCCGCAGGCACCTCCCACTCGGCGCCGTAGCTCGTCTCGCTCGCGCGCGGATACGTCGAGAGACAGTCGAGCGGGCTCGCCGCGCCCGCGCAGCCGTGCATGAGGATCGAGGCCTCGGCGTTGCGCGCGGTCCAGCCGCTGCGGGCTCCCTCGGTCACCAGCGCGGCTGCGGCGGCGCTCACGTACGGCGTGCACTCGCCCGGACCATCGGGCGCCGGAAGGACCGCATCGAGCTGCGGCGTGCCGCGGAGGAACCACTCGGTGAGCAGATCGAACTCCGCCTGCGTGAGCGCGGTGGCAGGGGCCGGCGGCTGCTGGACGCGCATGGTGAACTGCGCGTACTCGGTCTCCCACGTCGCCCCGTAGGCGCGACGGAAGACGTACTGGAACCAGGGGCTCGTCGCGCCGGTCGCGAACACGCCGAGGTTGCCGGTGTGGAACTCGTCGCGCGCGTCGCGGAAGCACGCGACGATCGCCTGGGCGGCCGCGGGCGTGGCCGGATCGAGATCCGCGAAGCAGCTCGACCACGCGGTGTCGCTGATGGTGCGCATCTGCGCGATGCTGTTGCGGGTCAGGCCGTGACAGTCGTGGCAGCTGCCCGAGCCACCCGCCTCCGGCGCGCCCATGAGGCGCAGCGCCTGCTGTGCAAGCTCGGCGTCGGGCAGCGTGACCTCGTTGCGGAAGAGCGGCGCGTGCTCGACCGCCGCATCGGTGCCCACGTCCACGGCGATCGGCGCGTCCGTCGCGCGCGGCGCATCGGTGCTCGGCGTGGCAGCGTCGTTCGTGCGACCTGCGTCGTCGCCGACGGCGGGGTGATCACAGGCAGCGAGGATGAGCGCGAGGGCGAGCGTCGTGCGAGTGGTGTGCGTCATGGTCGAACGGTGAGCGTACCCGGTTTCGTCGTCGCGCTGGCGAGTCTCGGACTGGCGAGGTCTCCACGACGGGGGAGCTCCACGATCACCTCCAGGCCGCGGGGCGCGCGATCGCGCAGGGTCACCGTTCCACCGTGGGCGACCACGAGCTCGCGCACGATCGAGAGGCCGAGACCCGTCCCCGGTTGGTGAGCCTGCGTCGCGCGATCGATCCGATGGAAGCGCTCGAACACCTTGCGCTTCTCGCGCTCCGGAACGCCCTCGCCGTGATCGCTCACGACGAGGCGCGCCACGTCGGGCCCCTCGCTCACCGACACCTCGACGCGGCGCTCACCGTCGCCCGTGTACTTGATCGCGTTGTCGACGAGGTTCACGACCACCTGCTCGATCGCGCCGGGATCGAACGAGAGCTCGAGCGGCTCACCCTCGGCCGGTCCCACGAGCTCGAAGCCCTTGCCGCGCGCGAAGCGCTCGAGATCCGCCACGATCGACGCGACGTGCGCGCGCAGATCCGTCACGCGCGCGCGGATCGGCCGACGTCCCTCCTCGAGCCGCGAGGCCTCGAGCACGTTCTCCACGAGGCGCGTGAGGCGCACGGTCTCGCCCACGAGCTCCTCGTGCACGCGGGGTCTTCGCTCGGGCTCGACGAGATCGTCCGCGAGCATCTCGGCGTGCATGCGGATCGTCGTGAGCGGCGTGCGCAGCTCGTGGCTCACCGCCGAGACGAACTGGCTCTTCTGGCGCGAGAGCGCGCGCTCTTCTCGCGCGGCGCGCTCCACGGCGAGGAGCGCGAGCACCACGACGAGCACGAGGCCCACGAGCAGACCTCGCTCGGTCCACGTGAGCCACGACGTCGGCGCGCCCGTGACCGCCGCAGCGTCGATGCAGACCGTGCGCGTCGGCGCGATCGGGGCGAGCGTGCGTCGAAGCGCGCAGGGGCCTGCGTGATCGATCTCGACCAGGCGCGCCGCAGGCTCGCTCACGACGAAGCGCGAGACGAGGCGCGGGAGCCAGGTCTCCTCGAGATAGTCCTGATCGAGCACGACGCCCTGGAGGAACGAGTCGCTGCCGTCACTCACCGTCCGCACGAGCACCGGCACACCGGAGAGCCGCGTGAAGCGCATCGGGCTGTACTCCACCTCGACCGGCGCGCGTGTGTCGTCCGGCGAGGTGAGGGTCGCGATGGGCGTGGAGGTGCTGGGCTCCTCCGCGCTCGGTCGCGCGGGCCTCGTGCGACGTGACACCTGCGGCGCCGCGCGTCCGCGCTCCCAGAGATCGTTGCGCACCACGGGATCGCCCGCCTGCGCGAGGTTGATCTCCTGCGCGAGCTGCGATCCATACGTGTTGAGCTCGAGCGGAGAGACGACCTGCGCGTGCGGCTCGTCGCGCACGGGCGGCGCGGTGGGCGTCGCCACAGGAGCCTCGGGAGCCAGAGGAGCCTCAGGAGTGGCGGAGGCGCTGCGGCTCGCCACGCTGAGGCTCGGCAGCGCGAGCGACGCCCAGTACGACGGAGACTCGCCGCCTTCGAGCGTGGCATCGTCGGCATCGCCGGCCGCGGGTGCCTCGAGCGTGGAAGGGTCGCGGCGGAGCTCGCCGCCGAGGGCGGTGCGCACCTCGGGGACGAGCAGCGCGACGAGGCGCTCCTCACGAGCCGAGCGCGAGGCGCGCGCATCGAGGAGGCCCTCGGCGTAGGGCGTCGTGATCCGCCCATCCGACGCGAGCTGGAAGTGGCCCACGACGCGGGGATCGGACGGGCCCGCGGCCAGCGGCGAGACAGCGACCGGGTCGGTCAGCGAGAGCACGTCGGGTGGGCTGTAGTAGTGACCCCAGAGGTAATAGGGGCGCTCGTCCTCGCGCGCGCGGAGCTCCTCGAGGCCCTCGTCGATCGCGAGCCCGAGCGAGCCGAGCATCGCCTCGATCTCGGCGCGCTCTCGCTCCTCGCGCAGGGCACGCTCGCGCACCGTCGCGTAGGCCCAGCCGAGCGCGAGCAGCACCGTGGGCAGGGCCACGCCCAGCGCGAGCACGCGCGAGGTCCGACGCTCGCGGGCCCTGCCCTCGCCGCGCTCAGGCGAGCTCGGCATCGAAGCGATAGCCCTTCCCGCGCGTCGTCGCGATCCAGCGGGCGCCGCCCTTCACCTTCTCGAGCTTGGCCCGCAGCTGCTGCACGTGGACGTCCACCGTGCGCGTGCGGATCGTGCCGTCGCGATAGCCCCACACCTCCACGAGCAGCTCCTCGCGCGTCACGATGCGCTCGCGGTGTGTGACGAGGTGCTCGAGCAGGCTCGCCTCACGCGTCGTGAGGGTGATCGAGGTCGCGCCGTCGTCGACACGGTGCAGATCGAAGTCGATCGTGGCGCGGCACCCCTCCGCGATCACCCCAGTTCTTCGGGCGATCCGTGCGTCGTCTGGCTTCTCGGCGCGCGGCCGTCGGAGCAAGCCCTTGGCCCGCGCGACGAGCTCGCGGATGCCGAAGGGCTTGGTGACGTAGTCGTCTGCGCCCGCCTCGAGCCCGCTCACGACGTCTTCTTCCGAGCCCTTGGCCGTGAGCACGAGGACGGGCACGTCCTCGCCTCGGCCGCGCAGGTGACGAAGCACCTCGAGGCCCGTCACGTGCGGCATCATCAGGTCGAGCACGACCAGATCGAAGCGCTCCTGGCCGAGCACCTCGAGCGCCGCCCGACCATCGGCGGCACCGCTCACCGCGAGGCCCTGCGCGCGCAGGAGCGAGAGGAGCCCATCGCGGATCGGGGCCTCGTCTTCCACCACGAGCACACGCTGCGGGCTCTCGGGCACCGAGCGATCGTAGCGGCCCCGCTCGGCGCGATCCACGCCGCGACGTAAAGGTTTCGTCAGCCTTGGAGGCCCGCGTCTTTACAGAGCTCTGACGTGCGAGGCCCACGGTCGCCGGCATGCTGACGCTCATGACGCGACACGACCTCGGCTCGATGGTGCTCCTCACGTGCCTGGCGTCCTCGCTCGTCGCATGCGGCGGAACGAGCCCGTCGGACGAAGACGACAGCGCGCGCCTGGCGGCCGGCGGCGAGAGCGCGCTCGGGCTGGAGGAGCTCGCTCTCCGCGCGATCTCGGACGATCCACAGCTCGCCGAGCCCGCGATCGCGGCGCTCCGTGCGGCAGGACCGCGCGGCCACCAGGCGCTCGTCGCCCGTCACGGCTGGACGCTCGAGGTGCTGCGGCAGTCGCCGCCCTCCACGCTCGACCCATCGCACGAGCGACTGCGCCACGCGATGGACGTGGTCAGCGGCCAGCGGGACGGCCACGCGTCGGGCCTCTACTGGTACACGGATCTCGGTGAGGCCGAGCGCGAGGCCCGCGCGCGCGGCGTGCCCATCCTCTCGCTCCGCTTGCTCGGGCGCCTCGACGAGGAGATGTCGTGCGCGAACAGCCGCTACTTCCGCCTCGTGCTCTACCCGAACCGCGCGCTCTCGAGCTACCTGCGCGAGCACTACGTCTTGCACTGGTCGAGCGAGCGCCCCGTGCCTCGCATCACCATCGACATGGGCGATGGTCGTCGGCTCGAGCGGACGATCACCGGCAACAGCATCCACTACGTGCTCGACGCCGACGGTCGCGTGATCGATGCCCTGCCGGGCCTCGCCGGCCCGCAAGAGATGCTGTCGTTCGTGACGGCGGCGGCCGAGGCGTACGGCGACGAGGACGATCGCGAGGGCAGGATCGCGGCATACCTGGCGCGCGAGCAGCAGACCGTGGGGAGCGCGCTCGAGGCGGCGCGAGCGATGTTCCCCGCGATCGCGACGCCACGGCCCGGTGGCGCGCGTCTGCCCTCGGCGCTCGAGGCCATGCCGCTCACGGTGAGCAAGGTGCGGGTCGAGGCGCCGATGCTCGATGCGCTCCGTGCGCCGGGCGTCGATCCGGTGGATCGCGGGCCGATCGACTGGACGCGCGTCGGCCTCGAGGCCTATGGCCTCGAGACGAGCACGATCTTCGACGACACGAGCCGAGCCCTCTTGCGCCTCAAGACGGGGCGCGACGACGCGAGCTCCGCGGAGACGATCGAGGCGCTCTCGCGCACCGTCGTGGGCGACACCGCGCGCAACCGCGCGACGTTCCGCCTCGTCGTGCTCTCGTGGCTCACGAGCGCGCGCGGCGACGGCGAGCTGCGACCGAGCCTCGAGGTGCTCAACGAGCGCGTCTATCGCGAGATGTTCCTGACCCCTGCCTCGGATCCCTGGCTCGGCCTGCAGGATCCCACCGTGTGGGACGCGATCGAGCGCATCCACTGATCGCGCGGATCGGCGCGAACGAGCGGGCGTCGCGGTGCCCGAGAGTCGCTACGGCTCGTAGATGGCGAGCCAGACGTCGTCGTAGGATGCGGCGAGGGGCCCACCACCGAGGTCGATCGACGCGCTCGCCGAGCCCGTGATCGCGAGCACGCTCGAGGCCGCCGCCACGTCGGCCACGTCGGCGGTCGAGGTGGTCGCGAAGGTCCGCGTCCACATCACGGACCCATCGGTGCGATACGCGAAGACCTGCGGGGTGAAGCCGCTGACACCGGGCGCGCTCCTGCCGACCGCGAGCACCGGCGTGTCGTCCACTGCAGCCGCGGCGGCCGGGATGCCCACGTAGTCGGAGTCGACACCAGCGATCCACGTCCCCGAGCCGTCGGGCGCGAGCGCGAGCAGGACCACCGCGTCGTTGTCACGGGTGATCGTGTAGGAGAGCCCCAGCACGGTGCGCGTGACGTCGCTCGAGCTGCCCTGCAGCAGCCCGGGCACGAAGACGTTGCCGCGCGAGTCCACCGCGGGTCGACCGATCGGACGAAGGTAGTCGTGCCTGAGCCCGAGCGCGTAGACCCACCGCACCGCGTCGGTGGGCGAGAGGCGCGCCACGAACGCGCCATTGACGCTGGTGCTCCCGACCGTCGCAGAGAGGCCACCGGTCTCCCCGGTGATGACCCGATCGCCGTCGGGTGCGATCGCCACCTGGAGTGGCTCCTCCGTGGTCCCGCCCCCGTAGGTCGAGACGCGCACGAGCACGCCATCGGCCGAGGCGTACGTCGCGAGGAACGCGTCGCCGTAGGTATCGCCAGCGCGGGTGTCGCCTCCGAAGTCCACCGAGCCACCGTACGTGCCTCCGACGACGAGCTCGCCCGCCGCGCTGAAGACACAGTTGCCCGCGCGCATGCGCCCCGTCGCGCTCGAGAGCGTCCGCGACCACACGCGCGCGCCGGTGTCGTCGAGCACGTGGATCTCCACGCCGCGCGAGCCCCAGAACACCACGCCCACGCGGTGCGCGCCGGGCTCGACGCACGTGCCCCCGAGATCCTCGGTCGAGGCCGAGATCGTGCTCGTCCAGCGCACGGTGCCGTCGGCGCCCCGTGAAGACACGTGGATCGTGCTCCGGTACGAGGAGCGAGCCCACACGACGTCACCGCGATCGTCCACCGCGACGACCGCGAAGCGCACATCGGGGATCGAGCCCGTGTCGCTCGAGGCGGTCGCACCGGACGCGTACGTGGGACGGCAGCGCGACGCGCCGCAGACCTGTCCGCTCGCGCAGATCGTCGTGCACCCGCCGCAGTGCGCGCGGCTCGTGGTCGTGTCGACGCACGTGCTGCCGCACAGCGTGGCCGCGCCGTCGCACACGCAGCCGCCCGAGACGCAGGACGCGCCCGTGGGGCACACCCGATCGCAGCGGCCGCAGTGGAGCCTGTCGCTCTCGAGCGCGTAGCAGCGGTCGCCGCAGATCGTCTCTCCGGGCCGATTGCAGGCGCAGGTGCCCTCGACGCAGCTCGCGCCGAGCGCACAGGGCTGATCGCATCCACCGCAGTGATCCTCGTCGTCGGCGAGATCCACGCAGAAGTCCGCGCACACGGCCGGCATCACCCCGGGGCACTCGCACGAGCCCCCGGCGCACGTCGCACCTTCGGCGCACCAACGATCGCACGCCCCGCAATTCGTGAGCGATCCGAGATCACGGCACTCGCTGCCACAGACCGAGAGGCCGCTGGGACAGGTGCAGGTGCCCGCCACACACGCGGCGTCGGGCGGGCACGCGCGACCACACGATCCGCAGTGCGCGTGATCGGTCGCGAGCTCCACACACCCGCCTCCGAGCGAGCACTGCCCCCAGCCCGGCGCGCACACGCAGTCGCCGTCCCGGCAGAGCTGCCCGCTCGTGCACGCTCGACCACAAGCGCCGCACGCGAGCGGATCGCTCGAGAGATCGGTGCACTGTCCGCCGCAGGAGATCTGCCCCGTCGGGCACATGCAGCCCATGCTCACGAGGAGCGGAACCGCCGCCAAGACCCACCGTGCCGCGCGCCACACGTCCACGAGGATAGCGGAACGACGTGCTCGCAGCGCGGCCGTCGATCGGGCCTGGCCGAGCGTCGCGTCGCCTTGCATGATCGGCCGATGTCCGATCCGCAGTCGCCCCGCGACGAGATGAACGACCTCCTGAACGACGCCGTGGAAGTGGCCTCCGAGCTCCTCGAGGCCAACGGCGAGTTCGATCCTTTCGCGCTGGCGATGTTGGGCGACGGAAAGATCCTCCACCTCGAGGCCGAGAACGGCGAGGAGGAGCCGCTCGACGCCGAGCAGCTCGTCGAGAGCCTCCGCAACACGCTGCGCGAGCGCCTGCCCGAGCTGCGCGCCACGGCGGTCGTGGCCGACGTGACGGTGGAGGACGAGGACGAAGAGGCGATGACCGCCGCGATCTCGATCCAGATGGAGCACGTGAACGGCGACCCCGTGACCTGCTTTCTCCCCTACGAGCTCAACGGAGAGACGATCGAGCTCGCGGATCTCGTGGGCGAGCCGGGCGAGCGCCACGTCTTCCCTGCGCAAGTGGTCAATTGAGCGCACCGCGGCCGAGCCCAGCGTCGCTCGAGGTGCAGCGCGCGCTGCTCGCGCTCCTCGAGCGCGGCGGCACCGGCGCGCTCGCGACCGTCGTGAAGGCCGCCGGCTCCACGCCTCAGGTCGAGGGTGCGCGCCTCTTGCGCCGCGACGACGGCAGCTGCGTGGGCACCGTCGGCGGCGGCGGCGTCGAGCACGCGGTGATCGAGCTGCTCGAGGCGGTGCGTCGCGATGGGCGCGCGCGCGTCGTCGCCCTCGATCTCGCGCGTGATCTGGGGATGTGCTGCGGAGGACGCATGGAGGTGTTCGTGGAGCGCATCGAGGGGACGCCGCGCCTCGTGATCTTCGGCGCCGGTCACGTCGCGCTCGCGGTGGCGCGGGTGGCACCGTCGATCGGCTTCTCGGTCACGGTGGTCGACGATCGCGAGGAGCTCAACGATGCCGCGCGCTTCCCCGACGCGACGCGCATCCTCGCGAGCCCGCGGGAGGCGCGCGCCGCGCTCGCGATCGACGAGCGCGACTGGCTCCTCGTCGTCACGCACGATCATCGACTCGACGAGGAGGCGCTCGACACCTACGCGCGCGGGCCCCACGCGTACCTCGGCATGATCGGCAGCAAGCGGAAGGTGCGCCGCGTCCTCGATCGGATCCGCGCGCGCGGGCCCCTGCCGCCGCTCGAGCGCGTCTACGCGCCCGTGGGCCTCTCGATCGGCGCGGTGAGCCCCGAGGAGATCGCGATCTCCATCGCGGCCGAGCTGGTCTCGCTCCGCCGTGGTCAGGCGACGCGACCCTCGCTCGGTCACCTGCGCCACCTGGGCGAGGGCGACGAGCCCGAGCCCGCGTGAGCCGCGAGGAGGGCTCCGCCCTAACGCGACGTAGGCTGTGAGAGCTCGTACTGCCGCCCAGACGTCCGATTGGGATTTCGGCGCGTGGTCGGAAGGTCCGAACGCGGAGCGAGCTTCCGGGCCGCGGTACGAGCGAGCCCCAAGGAACTTGGAGAATCCCGGCCGTGCCGCGACAATGCGAGGCCAGATGTACGACTGGGTCAGAGGTCGACCCTCCCTCCTGCTCCGCACGCAAGATCTCGAGATCTGGCCGGGTGGCCCCTCCGCGCCCGGCGGCCTCGAGCTCCGCCCCGAGCCCCGCACGTTCGTGACCGTCGTGGACTTCGAGGGCTCCTCGACGCTCGCGGTCTTCACCGAGGCGCTCACGACGGCGGTGCCGCTCGAGCTCGGCGGCCTCCTCCTCGTGTCGGCGTCCTACTGCGACGACGACGCGTCGGTCGCCGACCACCTCGACCTCGTGCCGATCGGCGGCTGGCAGGTGCTGCCCAGGCGCTTCGTCGCGGTGGGCGAGGACTACGTGCTCTTCGACGGCGCGCTCAAGGGCCTGGACGTGACCGATCCCAACAAGGAAGAGGAGATCCTCGCGAGCAGCGGCGGCGCGATCCCCGTGCACCTGCCCCCGGGCACCTACGAGGTCGAGACGCTCGGGCCGTGGCGCCCCGACGATCGCACCGAGCTCTACCTCACCCGCATCGTCCGCGAGAATCCGTCGGGCATGATCCCCCTCGGCCCGATCCTGCCCTGATCGTGGGCGAACGACGCGATCACTCCTCGACGACGAACGAGGTGCGCGCGAGCTCGTGACCTTCGAGGTCGCGCACGATCGCCGACCAGCGTCCGGGCGCGTGCACGTTGCGCGACCACGCCCAGGTGCGATGGCGCCCCACCTCGGCAGGAACCTCCAGCGTCACGAGGCCCGTGACGTGCGCCGCGCGCGTCTCGTTCTCGGGCTCGAAGACCACCTCCACCTCGGTCGCGTCGCCGCGGTTCGCGAGGTCGACGAACGCGTAGAGGCGAGGCTCGTCGCGCTCGAAGCGCTCGCTCGCGCCGGTGGGCTCGCGATCCTCGACGCCCGTCGAGACGACGAGCCGGCGCACGCGCAGGCCCTCACCACCGCGTGTTCCGTCCACGCGGTGCGTGCGCGCCTCGCGCACGATCGCAGGCGAGGGCAGCCGCTCGGACTCGCGTGCGTCCTCCGCGGTCGGGCGCGGGGTCGCGCGCGACGCCTCGGGGAGCGGGCGCGTGGAGACCATCGCGACCTCACCGGGCTCGCGCAGCGACGCGTCGTGGGCCGCACCGAGCTCGCGACGCGCCGTGATCACGGCCACCTCG
Organism: Sandaracinaceae bacterium; assembly: GCA_019694315.1. Lineage (GTDB taxonomy): Bacteria > Myxococcota_A > Polyangia > Polyangiales > Sandaracinaceae > JAFLCL01. The sequence continues at coordinate 1,293 of JAIBCE010000196.1, read as the reverse complement.
GCCTCGCGCGCCTCCATGCGAGCGTCGATCGCCACCGCGACCCCGGCGCCCAGCCCCGCTCCCACCAACGCCACGAGCACCGCACCCAGACCCATCTTGCGCGACAACGACATGGTGACCTCGCCTCCGAGCCCGGACCGTGTCGGCCGGGCACACGCCACGTCGCGAGGGCCGTGCCGATCACGAATTGCCCATGTTTCATTGGGATCTCCGCGATGCATGGGTCTCGGTCGTGGGCACGGGGACACGCTCGTGGCCACGCACGAGCACGACCTCGCGTGCGTGGATCGGAGCTGCGTGCGAGGGTCGCGCATGCGCCAGTCCAAGACGCTCCCCCATCGCGGCTGCGTGCTCGCGTACGAGATCGGCGGTCAGGGCGACCCGGTGGTGTGGATCCAGGGCATGGGCCTGCACGGCCGCGGCTGGGCGCCGCAGGTCGACGTGCTCGAGTCGCGCTTCACGTGCCTCACCTTCGACAACCGCGGCATGGCCCGCAGCCAGCCCGTCGGCGAGGCGCTGACGATCCCGCTCATGGCCGCGGACGTGATCGCGCTCATGGATCGCGAGGGCCTCGCGCGCGCGCACCTCGTGGGTCACTCGATGGGGGGCCTCATCGCGCTCGCGGCCGCGCTCGAGCACCGATCACGCGTGCGGAGCCTCTCGCTGCTCAACACCTTCGCACGTGGCTCGGACGCCTCACGCCCGCGCGGCCCGATGATCTGGCTCGGCGCGCGCACCATGATCGGCACGCGCCGCATGCGGCGCCTCGCGTTCCTCGAGATGGTGATGCCCGAGGAGGTCTTGAAGACGCGCGATCGCGACGCGCTCGCGGCCGAGCTCGAGCCGATCTTCGGGCACGATCTCGGCGAGCGACCGCCGATCGTCATGTCGCAGCTCTCGGCCACGGGCGCCTACGACGCGACGCCGCGCCTCGCAGAGCTCGCCGGTCTTCCCACGCTCGTCGTGAGCGCGCGCCAGGACGTCGTGGCGCCCGCGGCCTTCGGACGCGCCACGGCCGAGCGCATCCCGGGCGCACGCTACGTGGAGATCGCCGACGCCGCGCACGGCTGGCCGGTGCAGAAGCCCGACGAGGCCAACCGCATCCTCGCCGAGCACTTCACCGCGTCGTGAGCCTACGGCCTCGGCTCACTCGCCGGCCCAGCCGCACACACCGTCGCTGACGGCGAGGCCCGAGACGTCCTGACGTTGCTCGCCGCAGAAGTGCATCGAGCCGCACCACCACTCGGTCTGCGTGAGACACGGCACCTCGCACTGCGCGCCCGTGGCTCCGGT
>JAIBCE010000603.1 GCA_019694315.1 Sandaracinaceae bacterium | reverse complement strand
CGTCCACGACTGGTCTGATGGGTGGCGGCGGAGCTTCTCGTGGCCAGCCCGAAGCTTCTCGCGTGTCGGCCGAAGGATCCGACTGGGGGCCTCAAGGCGGTCCGGCGCGTCGCGCGGCGCGCCGCGGTGCGGCGGCGCACAGCGACGGTGAGGGACGTGGTGGCGGCGGAGACACGCCGAGCACGGGCGCGAGCCGAGGCTCGATCGACGACTCGGTCTCGGGCGGCGGCGGCACGGGCGGGCGCACGGCGTCCCAGGGCTCGTCGCCCAGCGTGCGCGGCACGGGGGCGGCGTCCGGCGGCGGCTCAGCCCCACCCGCGACCTCGGCCAGCGGGGGTACGAGCACCACGCGGACGCTGGAGCGCGAGGGCGCGCACGCGCCCGCGGAGGCGCGTGCGAGCTCGTCGGAGCCAGTGGGGGAGACGCTCGATCGCGCGACCGTCGTGTCGGTGATGCAGAGCGTGGAGCCGGCGGTGCGCGCGTGTGCGGGCGAGCGTCACGGCACGGCCCAGGTCGATGTGGTCGTGCAGGGCTCGGGACGCGTCACCTCCGCGACTGTGTCGGGGAATTTCCAAGGATCCCCCGAAGGTTCGTGCATCGCACGGGCCGTCCGCACGGCGCGCTTCCCCGCCTTCACGGGTGAGGCGCTGCGCTTCCGCTATCCGTTCGGGATCTAGCGCACCGACCGATCCGAATCGCTGCGCTTGCCCTGTGTTCTCCCGCGGGGACGCACGCCGGGACGCCCCACGACGATGCCGCCGCGGTTGCGTGCTTCGAGTCGGCCGAGGTGCCGCGCATGGTGTAGAGAACCCGACGGGGCGCCCCCCCGATCGCTCTCGGTTCAGTTGTTCATCGCGCCTTCCATCACCCACTGGGTGATGAGGGCGACGGTCTCCGCGGAGAGGCCTGCGGGGGGCATGCGGCCACCGCAGGTCGGCGTCGTGGCGAGCTTGTCGATCAGGAGCGACATCGCGGGCATGCCCGGCGTCACGAACGGGCCGTGCCCGTTACAGGTGCCGCCCGCCTGCGCGGAGCCCGTGGTGAGCGCCGTGTACGCCACGGATGCGCTCGACAGGTCGAGGGCGGCCTGCGGCGTCGCGCCGCCGTGGCAGCCCGCGAAGCCGCACGAGGGGCCGATCACGCTCGAGTAGATCGAGCTCCACGTCGCCACCATCGCGCCGCCGCGACGAGCGACCACGTCGCCCACCGGGCGGCACTCTCCGAGGTCGGTGTCGCACGCGTGCGTGACGGTGCACTGTGCGTTCGTGGTGCAGGTCTCGACGGTGGAGGGCTCGGTGGTGCGCTCGACGACGGGCGATCCACAGGCGAGCCAGTTGCGGAGGATCTCCTGGCCCTCGGCGGAATTGATGAGCGGAAGAGGAGTGCCCGTGGTGTCGGAGGCGCTCGCATACGTGCGATAAGCGCTCGCGGCGCCGCGGAGATCGGGCACGGGCGGCCGGCCGGCGGGCGGCATGGTGCCCGTCACCACGCTCGCATAGACCTCGTCGCGATGGCGGTGCGCGATGCTCACGGCGCGGAGCAGCCGGGCCTCGGCATCGTCCTCGTTCGTGGCACCGTCGATGAGCAGCGGATCGAGCACCAGGTCGGCCGGTGCACCGAAGTGCTGGCTGGCGGGGCCGATCGGCGTCTGCGTGTGGCAGTACGAAGCCCCGCCGCACGAGCTGATGAGCAGGGCCTGACCTTCGTACGCAGGCTGGCCGTCGCCGGTGTAGGCGACGCGTCGGGCGCGGGCGAGATCGTCGGTCGTGCACTCGTCGCCCACCGTTGCGGGGCAGCCAGAGGCGAAGGTCGCCGTGGCAAGGGTCGCGAGCAGGGGAGCCGAGAGCGTGAGGGCACGGAGCGAAGACATCCGCCGCAGCGTCGTCGGCGGTGGCTCGTCCGTCAAGACGATCGGGTGAGGGTTGACAGGCTGCACCGCGCCCGCCGACCATCCCGGCGCCTGGCTCTCGCGTCGCGCGAGCGGGTGCAGTCGCGGTCCGTTGCGGAGGAAGGCTCGATGGCCGACAAGGGTGCGAAGAAGCCGGTCGTGGTGGTGGCAGATGACGACGTCGAGATCCTCGCGCTCGTGTCGCGGACGCTCCGACGGCTGGATCTCGAGGTCCACGAGGCCAGCGATGGCGAAGAGGCGCTCAAGACCATCCGACGTGTGCGCCCTGCGGCCGTCGTGCTCGACGTCATGATGCCCGGGATGAGCGGCTGGGAGGTCTGTCGTGCGCTCCGCGACGATCAGGAGATCGCCGAGACCCGCGTCCTCATGCTCACCGGCATCGGCGAGCGCCTCAACGAGATGACGTCTCCGCTCTACGGCGCGGACGATCACCTCGACAAGCCGTTCGACTTCGATGAGCTCGAGGATCGCGTCAAGGCGCTCCTGGCCAAGAAGTGAGCTGGCAACACGGACGAGAGCGAATGAATCGGTGCTGAAGAGGAGGCGCGTCTCGCGCCTGTGGGCTCCTCGGAGACGTCCGGCCAACGGTCGGGCCTCTCGTCGTCGAAGAGGCCTCTGGGGACGCTCACTCGTCTTCGTCGACGACGCGGCGGGGGCCCGTGCCCGGGGTCGTGGTGCTGCGGCTCATGCTGACCAGCCGCGAGGTCGCGTCGCGCGAGACCTCGTGCGTCGTGCCGAGCATCGAGACCACGTCGCCGTCGAGCACGCGGGCGCGCTCGGGCTCGCTGCGCTCGAGGCGCTGCGCCTCGCCCAACATGCGGCGCGCGCGGGTCTCGCAGTCGCGGAAGAGCGTGCGCGCCTCCGGGTGGCTCGACTGGAGCGCCAGGGCGGCGCGAACGTCGCCACACGCGTCTGCGGGCTGCGAGGCGATGGCGCCCCGCGCGCGGGCGACGTAGCCGGCGACCAAGCGGGGCGTGAGATCGCCGCCGAAGGCGCCGTCGAGCGGCGCGATGCGCCGGCCGAGGCGGTAGGCCTCCTCGATCGCGGCGAAGTCGCCGCGCCGCGCCTCGGGCAT
>JAIBCE010000195.1 GCA_019694315.1 Sandaracinaceae bacterium | reverse complement strand
CGGCGGGCGGCGGAGACGAAGGGGGAGGCGCCGACGGTGGCCGCGCGAGCGAGGGGGCCGCGCCGGGGCTCGGCGAGCCGCTCGACGAGGACGAGGTGCGCCGCGGTGGCCGCGGCCCGGCGCGCGTCGGTGCCTCCGCACCGGGCGACGCGATGGCCCCTGGCGAGGTGGATCCCGTGCGCGGCGGAGGTGGCGCGGAGCGGCGCGCAGGCGGAGCGCTCGCTCGAGCGGGCGGTGCGGGCCGTGGCTCGGGATCGATCTCCTCGAGCGACAGCTCGCCGGTGCGATCGTCGGCCGGAGGGACCACCGGCGCGACGGCGGCCGTGCGCTCGTGCTCCGGCGCCACGAGCTGCCCCGTCGAGGCCTCGAGGTCGACCTCCACGGACGCGCTCGCGCTCGGCGGCGTCACCTTGGGCACCGGCACCTTGGTGGTGATCCCCGCCGCCGCTCCGCCGGGCCGCGGGATCGACACGGCGGGCTTCTTCGGCGCCGCGCGCTCGAGGAGCGAGCGCAGGCTGGCCGACGGTGTGGCCGCAGGCGCGCCGAGGAACTCGGGCATCGTCATCTCGGTCGTCGCCGGCTCGTTGTCGCCCATCCACCGCTCCACGGTGGCGCTGAGCGGCGCGACGATCTCCGAGTCGGCCTCGAGCAGCAGATCCCGCGCGCTCTCGTCGTCGGGATCGAGCTCCACCGCCCTTCGCAGCGACGCCCGCGCAGGCTCGAGCTGCCCGTCGCGCAGGTACGCCTCTCCGAGCAGGCGATGCGCGCTCGACTCCTCCGGTCGCTCCCGCACGAGCGCGAGCATCTCCACGCGCGCCTCGTCGTTGCGCCCCGAGGCGAGCAGCGCTTCCCCGAGGAGCAGCCGCGCCTCGGGGTGCTTGTCGGACTCGAGCACGACGCGCCGCGCCCCGCGGATCGCCTCGTCGTAGCGCCGCTCGGCGATCGCCTTCTTGAGCGCGTCGAGCTGGTCTTTCGCGGGCTCGGCCATGCGAGCGCACGAGCGTATCGGATCCGCTCGCGCCTCCGAAAGGAAACGCGCCCGCCCGAAGCTCCGAGGTCGGCCCCGAGCTGCTCGTGGCCGAGCCCGGAGCTTCGGGCTCGCCGTGGACCCGCAGCCTCAGCGCGCTGCGGCGGCTGCCTCGAGCGCCCTCGACAGGTCGGCGCGGAGATCGCCCTCGTCCTCGAGGCCCACCGAGATGCGGATGAAGCCGTCCACGATGCCCAGCGCCGCCCGCTGCGCCGCGGGGATCGCGCCGTGCGTCATCACCGCCGGCAGCTCGATGAGCGACTCCACGCCGCCGAGGCTCTCGGCGCACGCGAAGATCGACACCGTCTCGAGGAGCGCGCGCGCGGCCTTCTCGCCGCCCTTCACCACGAACGAGATCATGCCGCCCGGCCCCTTCATCTGCGTCTTGGCGAGCGCATGCTGCGGGTGCGACGAGAGGCCCGGGTAGATGACCTTCTCCACCTGCGGGTGCTGCTCGAGCCACGCCGCGATCGCGCCCGCGCTCTTCACGTGGCGCTCCATGCGCACCGGCAGCGTCTTGAGCCCGCGCAGCACCATGTAGCAGTCGAACGGCGCCGGGATCGCGCCCATCGCGTTCTGGAGGAAGCGGAGCTTCTCGTTCCAGCCGTCGTCGCTCGTGACGATGCAGCCCCCGACCACGTCCGAGTGGCCGTTCAGGTACTTCGTCATCGAGTGCACGACCAGCGTCGCGCCGAGCTCGAGCGGGCGCTGGAGCATCGGCGTGGCGAACGTGTTGTCCACGACGAGCGGGATGCCCTTGGCCTTGCAGATCGTCGCGATCGCCGCGATGTCGAGGAGCTTGAGCATCGGGTTCGTGGGCGTCTCGATCCACACGAGCTTCGTCTCGGGGCGGATCGCCCCCTCGAGCCGTGACGCCACGGTGAGGTCCACCTGCGTCGTCACGATGCCCATCGGCTTCATGACCTTGTCGAGGATGCGAAAGCTGCCGCCGTAGAGGTCGTCGCCCGCGATCACGTGGTCGCCCGGCCGCAGCACGTGGAGCAGCGTCGTCATCGCTGCGCAGCCCGACGCGAACGCGAGGCCGTGCTTGCCGCCCTCGATCGACGCGAGGCAGTGCTCGAGCGTGCGGCGCGTCGGGTTGTCGGTGCGCGAGTACTCGTAGCCCTTGTGCACGCCCGGCCCGTCCTGCGCGAACGTGCTCGCGAGCACGATGGGCGTCATCACCGCGCCCGAGACGGGGTCGGGGCTCTGGCCGCCGTGGATCGCGAGGGTGTCGAGGTGGAGGTTCGTGGCGGGGCTCTTCATGGCCGACGCTGCTACCAAGCCGACCCGCGGGTCGCAACCGCGCCTTTCGCGCGCCCGCCGCCGCCCCGTGGTAGAAGTCTCGCTCCTAGCTTGGTGTCCGGCCCTGCCGGTCCGGCCCCGATTCCCTCAAGGAGCTCCCATGCGCTCGACGTCGATCGCCTCGTTCATGGTCCTCTCCGCCGCGCTCGCGCTCTTCGCGGGCTGCAACAACACCACCCCGCCCCGCCTCTACGCGACGATGTCGTGGAAGATGCGCTGCCCCGACGCCACGGACTTCATGCAGGGCTGCCGCATGGGCTGCACCGAGGGCATGGATCGCCTCGTCGACAACTTCGCGGGCGTGGACGGCGCGTCCATCACCTGCAACGTCACCGAGACGGCGAGCTCGCGCATCCTCAACTTCCGCATCGGCAACTCCGCCGGGCAGTCCGTGACCTTCCAGAACGTCGAGGTCCCGCACGACGGTGGCCCGGCGCTGCGCGGCATCGTCCGCTTCCACGAGGACAACGACTACACGGGCACCGCCGGCAGCGCGACGCCGAGCAACGCCCAGCCGTGTCAGATCACGAACGTGCAGTTCATGCGCGACACGACCACGAGCACCGGCGACCCGATGATCACCGGCCAGGTCTACTGCCGCACCATGCGCGCCGATGCCGACATGCAGATCTGCCGCGGCCTCACCCACGAGGGTGGCGTGGGCACCGCGACCGTCCCCGCCGAGTTCACGATCTACGGCTGCCCCGGCCTCGTGCTGCCGGCGCCCTGAACCTCGCCTTCGTCGAGATCGCCCAGCGGATCGGCCACATCCAGCGCGCCCGACACGTCGCGTAGGAACGTGCGGAAGTGGCCGCGCACCCTCACGACCCCGGGCGCGTGCGGGCACGACACGTCCAAGCGCCCCTCGATCGCGCCGCCGAGCTCGCGAGACAGGTGCGCGAGCTCCACGCGTCCCTCGTCGGCCCGCAGCGCACCGAGATCGGGGTGGCTCAGCTCCACCTCGGCCGCCAGCGTCCCGATGCGAGCCTCGAGGCGCGCGTCGTCCGCGCCGTCGTGAGGCGGGAGCGGCAGCGCGATGCGCAGCGACGGATGCCCCGCGTGCGAGACCACCGACAGGCCCAGCGGGTCGGCGAGCTCGAGCATCGTCCGACCCGACTCGACGTAGATGCGCGCCCCGCGATCGAAGGCGGTGAGCGCCTCCTCCTCGCCGATCGGTGCGTCCGGCTCGCCCTCGACCTCGCGCGTCAGGCTCACCACGAGCTCCGGCGGCTCGCGCGTCGCCGGCGGCGCCTCGGGCATCGGCGCCACCGCGCCGAGGCGGCTCCGGTGCCGCGCCACGAGCGAGCGGCACAGCTCGGGCGCGATCGACTCCGTGCACGCGTCCTCCTCGCCCAGGAGCTCACGGCAGGCCTCGCGCTCGAGGTGCGGCGCCGCACGGCAGAGCGAGCGATCGCGGGACGCGAGCGCGAGACAGAGCGGCTCGTGTCCCGTCGTTCCGCTCGGACAGAGGCCCGGATCCCTCGCGGCGATGGCCACCCGCGTCTCGCACGAGCGCCTCACGAGGCGAGCCTCGATCTCCGCGCACGGCACGATCGAGCGCTCCTCCTCGGCCACGCGCGCGCGGCAGCTGTCGCGCAGGAGCGAGTCGTAGCCGATGGCCTCGATCGTCTCGCGCACCGAGCTCGGCGTCTCGCTCTCGACCCGCGCGAGACAGGCGTCGATCGACTCTCCGTGCGGCTCGTCGCTCGCCTCGCTCGCGCTCTGTCCCTGGGCCTGCTCCGCGAGCGCCACCGCGCGGGCGATGGCTTCCTCGTCGCTCTCGGGCTCGGCGAGCAGCTCCTCGCAGCCACTCGAGCACGCCATCGCCGCCAGCAGGCTCCACGCGAGCGGGCGCCCGCCGTGCGCGCCGAGCGGTGTCTGCCTCATGGGACGAATTTGTAGCCGGCGCCGCGCACCGAGACGATGTGCACGGGGTTCTGCGGGTCCGGCTCGAAGTGGCGCCTCAGGCGCGAGACGAAATTGTCCACCGTGCGCGCGGTCGAGTAGTTGTGGAGCTTCCACACCTCCTCGAGCAGGTGCTGTCGGGAGACGACCTTGCCAGGGTGCTCGACGAAGTAGCGCAGGAGATCGAGCTCGAGGCGCGTGAGCTTCACGGGCTCGCCTCGCACCGCGACCTCGTGCGACTCGAAGTCGACGCGCGCCTCGCCGATCGTCACCACCGCGCGCGGCCCACCGTTTTTCTCTTCGCGCTTGTCCCAGCGACGACGCCGCAGAATGGAGCGCACGCGCGCGAGGAGCTCCGGCAGCTCGAAGGGCTTGGCGAGGTAGTCGTCCGCGCCCGCCTCGAGGCCGCGCACGCGATCCTCGGGGTCGTTGCGCGCGGTCAGCATGAGCACCGGCGTGTAGTTGCCCGCGCTTCGGATGCGCTCGCAGAGCGTGAAGCCGTCGATGTCCGGCAGCATCACGTCGAGCACGATCGCGTCGAAGGCGCGCGCCGAGAGCAGCGCCTCGGCGGCCTCGCGGCCCGTGCCTGCGACGACGGCTTCGAAGCCGTCGAGCTCCAGGTTGAGCCGCAGTCCCGCGGCGAGGTGCTCTTCGTCCTCGACGAGGAGCAGCCGGAGCGGGGACGTGGGGGACGTCGCGTCGGCGGGCATCGGCCGGAGACTACCGCGACGCGGCGCTCGGGTCCGCGTTCTTCCGCGCCGACGCGTCGCGGCTCGAGGCGCCTTCGCTCGCGGTGAACCAGGCCGCGAGCTTCTTCATGCCGTCGTCGATCTTCACCTTCGGCTCGAAGCCCAGGTCGGTCATCGCCTTCTGCGTGTCGAAGTACGTGGGCTGGCCGCGCCGCACCACCTCCGCGAGCGGCAGCGCTCCACGCCCGAGGCTCGCCCAGAGGCGCCGCAACACGTACGGACCGCCCGTCCGCGGTGCGGGCAGCCCGAGCGCGCGCGACAGCATCCCGAGGAACTCGCGGATCTCGAGGAACTCCGGATCGCCCACGTAATAGGCGTTTCCGGGCGCGTGCGGCGAGATCGCGGCGAGGAGCGCGGCCTCTGCGAGGTGCTCCACGTACGTGGTCGCGACGAGGTTCCGTCCGTCGCCACAGAGATCGATGCCGCCGGCCCGCGCCTCGGCCACGAGCGCCGGCAGCCGCACCCGATCGCCGGGGCCCCACAGCCAACCCGGTCGCAGCGCGGTCACCGCGAGCGTCGCGTCGCTCTGCGAGAGCGCCACCTCCTCGCCGAGCTTCATCGCCCGCGCGCGCGCGCCGATCGGCGGGTAGGCGAGGTCCCGCTTCTCGTCCCAGTGCACGCGGGCCTCGTCGCCGAGCACCACGTCCGCGCACGAGACCAGCACCACGCGCGGCACCTCGGCGTGGCGCGCCGCGGCGAGCACGTTCTCGGTGCCCGCGACGTAGAGCCAGCGGTGGCGCTCGTCGGGGGCGTCGAGCGGCAGCCCCACCGCGACGAAGATCACGTCCACGCCCTTGGCCGCGACGGCGATCGTGTTCGGATCGCCGATGTCTCCTTCGTGCCGGTGCACACCCTCGGGCAGCACGGCCTCGGGGCGTCGCACGAGCGCGTGCACCTCGTGCCCCTTGGCGAGGAGCGTCTCGGTGAGAGCCGAGCCTGCCAGACCCGTGGCTCCGAGGACGAGGGCGCGCATGGCGGAACTCATAGCCGCCTCGACACCGCCGCGCGACGTCCGTTCTGTCGCCTGCGCCGCCGCGTCGATTCTCGGGCCTCGAGGATGCGCGGACGTTGCCGAGCGACCCTGCGCAATCGTAGGGTGCGAGCGTGTCGGCGCCCGACCCTCGACCCCGCGCGTCCACCGCGTCCGACGAGCCGCCGCGCGTGGCGGCGATGCGCGCGCCTCCGACGCTGGCCTGGCTGGCGGCGCTCGCGGCCATGGTGGATCTCGCGTGGAACCGTATCGCGGTGCGCCTGGTGGATCCGAACGACCGCGCGCTCTGGATCCCGCTCGTCGAGCACGGACGCTTCGTGCGCAACGTGGCGGCGCTCGCGGGCCTCGTCGCCGCGTCGCTCGCGGTGAGCTCGCTCGTGCGGGTGCCCTCGCCGCTCGAGTCCCCGTGGAAGAGCCTCTTCGTGCGTCTCACGATCGCAGGCGTCGCGGGGCTCTATCTCCCTGGCGTCGCGGTCGCGCTGCTCGCCCCGCGCGAGCACGTGTCGAACCTGCTCGTGGTCTTGGGCCTCCTCAGCGGCAGCGCGCTCGTGGCGGTGCTGGCGTCGAGCACGCTGCCCTTTCGTCGGGTCGCTCCCGCGTGGCCCTCGCTCCTGGCCGGCGCCACGGCGCTGCTCGCGATGATCGGCCTCCTCGTGGCCTCGCTGCGGACCATCCTCCCTGCCGTCGGCGTGCTCGGTCTCGTGTGCCGACACGGGGCGGAGCTGGGCTGGCTCCTCACGCCCCTCTTGCTCCTGGCCGATCCCGAGCTCCGCGTCGCCCCACGGCGCCATCGTGTGGTGGCCGCGGCCCTGATCGGCCTCGTCGTGATGGGCCTCGCGATGGTCCTCCAGAGCCTGCTCCACGACGACGCCGCGCGGATCGCCTACGGCGCCTTCCGCGTGGCGATGCTCCCCGCAGGCGCGAGCTGGGCCTACGGCATCCCGATCGGCGTCTCGTTCGCGCTCGCGTCGATGCATCTGCTCTGGCCCGAGCACCGTCAGCTGGGCCTGGGCCTCCTCCTCTGGATCGCGGCCGGTCTCGCGCCTCGCACGCCAGCAGGCACGCTCTACGAGGTGCTCGCCGCCCTCCTCCTCGCCCGCGCCGCGCTCGTCGCGCACCCCGACGGTCGCGCGCGCCTCACGCCCTACGAGGGCCCCCTCGGCGAGAGCTGATACGCTAGAGCACCGATTCATTCGAATCGCTGCTCTAGTCTGTGAGATGGAGAAAGAATCTCCGACTTCGAATCGGGCCGCGGGGGAGGGGGTCCGATGCTCAGACATACTCGGCCTTCGGCCTGCGTAACTCGCCCTGGACCCCCCGCCCCCGCGTCCCTTCGGCTCTCGAGTCGATTGTTTCTCGGTCTCTGTGTTTTCCGAGTGGACGCGTGTCCCCTCGCCCCGCCGAAATGAATTCGTCGGGGCCCCACTCCCCCAAGAGCCTCCAGGCTCACTGGCGCAGCGCGCCTGCGGCCTCCACCGAGGTGGCGTCGAGCTCGAAGTCCGTGGGAGAGTCGTTTCCGTCCGAGATCGCCAGGGGGCGCGCCAAGACGATGGGGGCCGATCGGCTCGGGCGGCCCGACGACGCGGGGCCCCCGTCCAGGATGCCGGGATGCCAGAGTCGAATCTGATACGAACCTACGGGAACCCGGCCGATCGTGAAGCGACCCTCGGCGTTGGTCACGGCCACGTAGGGATGGTCGGTCACGTAGAGATAGGACTCGATCCACGGATGAGCCGCGTCGTCAGTGATACGGTGGACGCCCGTCACCGCGACGGCCTCGGCGGTGGCTCCTCGGGCGGGCAGGCCCACGTCGAGCCAGCTCTCGTGCCCGCCCACCACGCGGACGTTGTGGAGCACGTCCTCGTCGTTCTGGAAGCGGAGCACCGTGCCCACGGACACGGCCGCGACCACGGGCGAGAGCTGACAGCCCGAGAACGTGTAGCGGAGCTCGCCGCCGAGCGGCAGTCGGCCCTCGCGGATCCCCTCGAGGACGATCACCGCGCCCTCGACGCCCCCGTGGGGTCCGACGCGCACCGAGGGCACCTCCCGGACTCGCGCACACGGTCCTTCGCCACTGCGCGGGTCGCCACTCGGCTCGCCCCTGCTCGGATCGATGGCCACCGACGGAGGCACATCCCCGCGCCAGCGGACGGTGCCGGACACGCTCCCCACGCGACCTTCCGTCACCGTGCGATAGCTCGGCACAGACGGGGGCGATGCCGGTGGGTTGGCAGGGCTCGGGCGCTCGGGGCCCGGCCCGTCGCAACCCCCGGCGATCACCGCCAGGAAGGCGGCCATGCGCATCGCGACGTGAGGTGCGCGCATCGATCGACCGTGATCGCGACGTAGCACACTCGTGTGCGCGACCGACACTTCTCGACGTCGAAAGTCGAAAAAAGATCATCGACGCAAACTGCGATGTTGCGAATTGCCCACTTCTCGACGTGCAGTGATCGAACACCCACTCTCGTCGTCGAATTCGTTCGCGCACGACGAGCGCGATCGACCGCGCGGGGCGCGTTCGCGCGACTCGCTCAGGTGAGGGTCGCGATCGCCGCCGCGATGCGCGAGAGGCCTTCTCGGATCTGCGCCTGCGAGGTCGCGTACGAGAGGCGCACATAGCCCGGCGCACCGAACGCCGTGCCCGGCACCACCGCGCAGCGCGCCTGCTCGAGCAAGAAGGCCGAGACCGCGAGGTCGTCCTCGAGGACGTGACCGCCCGCCTTCTTTCCGAGCAGCCCGTGCACCGACGGGAAGGCGTAGAACGCGCCCTCCGGCATGCGACACCGGATCCCGGGCAGCGCCGAGAGGCCCTCGACCATCAGCCGCCGCCGCGCGGCGAACTCCGCCACCATCGCTGCCATGTCGGCCCGATCACCCTTGAGCGCAGCGAGCGCTGCCTGCTGCGCGATCGCGCTCGGGTTCGAGGTGGCCTGGCTCTGCACCATCTCGCACGCGTCGGCGAGCGCGGGCGGTCCGAGCATCCAGCCGATGCGCCACCCCGTCATCGCGTAGGCCTTGCTCGCGCCGTCGACGATGACGAGGCGATCGCGGAGGTCGGGTGCCACGGCGGCGAGCGACACCTGCTCGAAGCCGTCGTAGACGAGCTGAGAATAGATCTCGTCCACGATCACCCAGACGTCGTGTCGCCGGAGCACCGCAGCGAGCGCCTCGAGGCTGGCGCGGTCGTAGGCGCTGCCCGTCGGGTTCGAGGGCGTGCAGAGGATGACCGCCTTGGTCTTGGGGCCGATGGCGGCCTCGAGGGCCTCGGGCGAGAGGCGGAAGCCGTCTTCCTCGCGCGTCTCGACGATCTTGGGCACGGCCCCGAGGAGGAGGGTCTGCTCGGGATAGCTGACCCAGTAGGGAGCAGGGATGATCACCTCGTCGCCGCGCTCGAGGAGGGCGATCGCGAGGTTGTAGAGCGAGTGCTTGGCGCCCACCGAGACCACGACCTCGGCGGGGCTGAACGGGACGCCGCGGCGGCGGGAGGCATCGTCCGCGATCGCGGCCAAGAGGGGCGCCACGCCTCGAACCCGGGTGTAGCGGGTGTGGCCCTGGTCGATCGCCGCCTTGGCCGCCTCGCGGATGTTCAGTGGGGTGGGGAAGTCGGGCTCCCCGAGGCTGAACGAGATCACGTCCACGCCCTGCGCCCGCAGCGCGGCGGCGCGGTCGGAGATCGCCAGGGTGGCGGACGGTTTGATGGCGGAGAGGCGACTTGCCAGGGTGCGCGGCACGGTTCCGGCTTCTATCACTTCGTCCTCATCATGACTACGGGCCGCACGCTCCGCAGTTGACAGGCCGCGCGCAGCCAACTACACGGGGGGCCCGGATCGTGGCGGGAGGCGCGTCGGCCGCGTTTCCCACGATTCCCCAGCGTGCGTTGGGCCGCCTCAGCGCGGCACGTGAGGACGAACATGGATCGACAGCGAAAGAGCTCGTGGCTGGTGAACACGGCGATCGCGATCGGCATGACTGCGCTCGGCGCGGCGTGTGGTCCGACCTACCCGAACTGCGACAACGACGAGCAGTGCCACGAGGGTGAGTTCTGCGTGAACGGGCGTTGCCAGGACTGCCGCGACGACTCGCAGTGCCCCACGGGTCAGATGTGCGAGCAGAACGACTGCGTGCCGATCCCCGGCTGGTGCAACGGCGACGCGGACTGCCCGCCCGACCAGATGTGCCAGGGCAACCGCTGCGTGCCGCGCCCCGTCGTCGCCGAGACCGACACGACGCCGCCGCCCCCGCAGCAGTGCCAGCTCCAGCCCGTGTACTTCCAGTTCGACGAGAGCGCGCTCGACGACGCGGCCCGCTCGGCCCTCCAGGCCGACGTGAGCTGCATGCAGGAGCGCAGCATCCAGAACGTGCAGGTCACCGGCATGTGCGATCCGCGCGGCACCGAGGAGTACAACATGGCGCTCGGCGATCGCCGCGCCCGTGCGACGCGTGATCACCTCCAGCGTCTCGGCATCCAGCGCCCGCGCATGCAGACGCGCTCGGTCGGCGAGGAGATGGCCACGGGCTCGGACGAGTACGGCTGGTCGCGCGATCGCCGCTCGGACATCACCGAGCGCTGAGCTCACGGCTCGACGCCACGTCTCTCCACGACGAGAAGACATGCGCTTCGTCCGACACCACGAGCCCACCCACCCCGTCCACGGGTCGGTGGGCTCGGTCGTCTCGCGCCATTCGCGGGCCACGTGGCGTCCGATGATGGTCGGCTCGATCGCGTTCGTGGTGAGCGCCGCGGTCTCGGGCTGCTTCCTCTGGACGAGCGCCGATCAGGGCAGCGCGCTCGAGCGTCGCGCCGCGCAGTGCGAGGAGCGTCTCACCACGCTCGAGGGCACGGCCGCCGGCTACACGACGCAGATGGAGAACGCCCACGCGAAGGTGGCCGAGCTCGAGAGCGTGCTCGATCGCGCCACGCAGCTCGTCACGCAGAACAGCGCCGACACCGGCGCACGCGTCGACGAGCTGCAGCAGCAGCTCATGGTGCAGACGGGGCAGATCGACGAGATCCGCCACGAGCTCACGCGCCTCCAGGAGGAATTCGACGAGCAGCAGCGCGACTACGAGGGACGCATGAAGCAGCTCGCGCGGCGCGCCGGCATCGACATGCCCGTGGACGAGGCGCAGATCCCGGCCAACGTCGACGATCACTATCGCGCCGCCGACGTGGCCTACGAGGCGCGCGACTTCTCGACGGCGCGCGCGCTCTACCGTGCCTTCGTCACACGCTACGCGAGCGACGCGCGGGCCGACGACGCTCAGTTTCGCGTCGCGCAGAGCTACATGCTCGAGGATCGCCCGGCGACCGCGCTCGGCGAGCTGCGGCGCATCCTCTCCGACTTCCCGACCGGTGATCAGGCCCCGCTGGCGCTGCTCGCCATGGGCGACGCGTTCTATCGCCTCCACGAGTGCGACTCGTCGCGCACGGCCTACGAGACGCTCCAGCGCGCGCACCCGCGCTCGCCGCAGGCGGCCGAGGCCCGCACGCGCTTGCGCGATCTCCAGCGCGCGCCTGCTGGCTATTGTCAGGCCCGCTGATCGACGAGCTCCGAAGATCTCCCCGGCGCGAGGACTCGGAGGGTTGGCTGCGGGCTTCACCCGCTGGGGCCGGGCCTTTGTGATCCACGCGTCGGCGCGTACGCCCCCGACGTGACCCCTCCTCGACGGGTGAGCAGGTGTTAGCGCGCGGCCTCGATCGCGCAGAGGCCGAGGCACGCCTGCGGACGCACGGGCCCAACGCGCTGCCGGAGACGCCCCCGCCCTCGACCCTCACGCGCGTCCTGCGGCAGCTCGCGAACCCGCTCGTCTACCTGCTGTTGTTCGCGCTCGGCCTCGACGTGGTGCTCTGGATCGTCCAGGGCCACGGCTCCCCGATCGAGGCCATCGCCATCGGCGCAGTGCTCGCGCTCAACGCAGGCCTCGGCGCCATGCAGGAGCACAAGAGCGAGCAGGCCCTGGCGCAGCTCCGCGCGATGGCGGCGCCGCACGTGTGGGTGTTCCGCGACGGCCAGCTCGTGCACGTGACGGGGCGCGAGCTCGTGCCTGGCGACGTGGTGCGCCTCGAGGCCGGTGAGCGCGTGCCTGCCGACGGTCGCGTGCTCGAGGCGCAGGGCCTCGCCATCGACGAGTCGGTGCTCACGGGCGAGTCGATCGCCGTCGACAAGAGCGCGGCGCACGAGGTCTCGAGCGGCACCCTGGCCGTCCGCGGCAAGGGCCTCTTCGAGGTCACGAACACGGGGCCTCGGAGCACGATGGGGCGCCTGGCGGCGATGCTCGGGACGATCGAGGCCGAGGCCACGCCGCTCGAGAAGCGGCTCGATCGCTTCGGCGGTCAGATCGCGCGACTCGTGGGCGCGCTGTCGCTCGCGCTCGCGATCGCGGGCGTCGCGGCCGAGGGCTTCTCGCGCGTCGGCGAGGTGGTGCTCTTCGCCGTGGCGCTGGCGGTCGCGGCGGTGCCCGAGGGCATGCCTGCCGTGGTCACCCTCACGCTCGCGCTCGGCGTGCAGCGCATGGCGCGACGCAACGCGGTGGTGCGTCGCCTCGCGGCCGTCGAGGCCCTCGGCTCGGTCACGGTGATCGCGACCGACAAGACCGGCACCCTCACCGAGAATCGCATGCGCGTGCATGCGCTCGAGGCGGTGGAGGGCGCCAAGCACGAGGCGCTGGCCGCCATGGTGCTCGCGAACGACGCCGACCACACGCTCGAGGCGGGCCAGGAGCAGGTCGGCGATCCGCTCGAGATCGGTCTCCTTCTCCACGCGCAGTCCGAGGGCGTCGACCTCGGCTCGATGCGCGAGGCCCACCCGCGCATCGCGGGGCGGCCCTTCGACAGCGAGTGGAAGTTCCAGCGCACGAGCGTCGCGCACGACGAGGGGCCGCGGAGCTACTTCAAGGGCGCGCCCGAGGTGCTGCTCTCGCGCTGTGACGACGACGGCACGCTCGCGCGCTGGAAGGAGCGCGCGGAGGAGGCCGCGCGCGAGGGCTATCGTGTGCTCGCGCTCGCCTCGAGCGAGGGAGAACGCGAGGACGCGCTCACGCTGCTCGGCCTCGTGCTCCTCTGGGATCCTCCTCGCGCGGAGGTGCCGCAGGCCATCCGCACCGCGCAGTCGGCCGGTGTGCGCGTGGTGATGATCACGGGCGATCATCCCGGCACCGCGCAGTCGATCGCCAAGACGATCGGCATCGCCGGCGCCGAGCGTGGGGCGGCCACGGGGGCCCAGCTCGAGGGCAAGACCGACGCGGAGCTCGCCGCGCTCGTGAAGGAGCACAGCGTGTTCGCGCGCGTGAGCCCCGAGCACAAGCTCGCGCTCGTGCGTGCGCTCCAGTCGCGCGGCGAGATCGTGGCGATGACGGGCGATGGCGTGAACGACGCGCCCGCGCTCAAGCGCTCCGACGTGGGCGTGGCGATGGGCCTCCGCGGCTCGGACGTGGCGCGCGAGGTGTCCGATCTCGTGCTCCTCGACGACAACTTCGCCACCATCGTGAGCGCCATCGAGGAGGGCCGCGCGATCTACGAGAACATCCTCTCGTTCATCCGCTTCACGTTCTCCACGAACGTGGCGCTCGTCCTGCTCATCGTGGTCGGTGCCGCCGGCTCCTACGCGCTCGATCTCCGCACCGCCGACGGCTCGCTCCTCTTGCCGCTCACCGCGCTCCAGATGCTCTGGATCAATTTCCTCGGCGACGGTCCGCCTGCGCTCGCGCTCGCCCTCGATCGCGCGCCCGACGTGATGAGCCGGCCACCGCGTCCTGCCGACAGCGCGCTGCTCGATGTCGCGTCGCTGCGCTTCATCCTCGCGGCAGGCGCCGTGCGTGGCCTCTTCAGCCTCGCGCTGCTCGCGCTCTTTCCGCAGTGGGGCTTTCCCATCCTCGTCGTGCAGAGCGTCATCTTCCTCCACGAGGCCACGACCAAGCTGCTCACCGCGTATCCCGCGCGTCGCCTCGTGCGCCCGCCGCTGCCGAACCCGGCGCTGCACGGCTCGCTCGCCGTGGGTCTCGGCCTCCAGGTGCTCGTGATCGTGCTCGAGCCGCTGCGCACCACGCTCGAGGTCGAGACGCTCGACGCGACGTCGGTGGGTGCGCTCGTGCTCGCGGTGCTCGTGACGTGGCTCCTCATCGAGATCGCCACGGTCTTCGCGCGGCGTTCGGCGCTCGGCCGCTGAGGCGGCGCGTCGAGACCGCTGCGGGCGCGCGCCGCGATCCGAGCTCGACTCAACGCGCTTCGAGGCCTGCGCGCACGTAGCGACGCGCGTGGCTCCGGATGCGCGCGAGCTGCGCGGCGTCGAAGAACGGAGGGGTCGTCCCGTCGCGCTCGTAGCTCATGATGTTGTTCGGCGTGCGCGAGTGAGGGTTGCCGAAGTAGTGCCCGAGCTCGTGCGCCAGCGTGGTCGGCCACGCGCGCCGCGACACGATCACGTAGTGCACCGCGCGGTGCCTGCGTCGGTGCCAGTGCACGCCCATGCGCTCGCTCGGCGGATCGTCCACGTCGATCAGGCGATCGGTGAGGAAGACGTTCACCTGGGCAGGCTCACCGCGCGGGCTCATCGCCACGTCGTCGGCGAGCGCGTCGCGCGCCGCGCGATCGTCGATCGACGCGAGCGGTCGCGCGGGGGTGCTCGGGACCGTCTCCGCGATCGAGAACGAGAGCCCGGCGGGTGCGAAGAGGGCGTTGGCGTTCTCGAGCTGCGCTGCGATCCACGTCGCGTCGGGCGCGTCGGCGTGGAGCACGATCGGCACCGAGCGCGGCGCGCCCTCGGGGCCCGCGAACGCGGTGAGCACGAGGAGCGCGAGGGCGCCGAGCGCGACCGCGGCGCCACGCGAAGCATCGGGCTGGCCACGCGAAGATTCTCGGACGTCGTGGATCAGCGCTCGAAGTCGCCGAGCGCCACGCGCACGATGCGCTCCTGTCCGTCTTCGAGCGCGAGCCGGATCGCGAGCCATCCGGCACGGTGGATCGAGACGGGGTTGAGCGCGAGGTCCGACACACGAGGACCGAAGAGCTCGGCGCGGCTGCGCGCCGCGAACGAGTCGCGCGTCGCCACCGCGCGCGGTCCGCTCTTGAGGCGATCGCCCAGGCCCACGATGCGTCGCGGCTCGCGCCCGAGCGCATACACCGCGAGCTCGTCCTCGAGCGGGCTCGCGTAGAACACCGTGTGGGCGCCCGCCACGAGCACGCCACGAAGGCTCGCGAAGTCGGTGCCGGCCTCGAGGAGCACGCGCGTGAGGTGCGAGCCTGGCAGCACCTCGAGGAGCGCCTCGTGCCCGTCGACGCGGCGGACCCCGGCCGCGATGCGATCGCCAT